>CAYNDB010000085.1:0-2925 GCA_964395915.1 uncultured Nitrospinota bacterium
CAAGGTCTAGGTCGCCATCATGAAACCGCATGGCCAGGTTTGAAGGAGTGTCCATAACCATTTCAAACGGCTTATCGACAAGACCGTGCTCAAATGCGTGAATGAGTGGTTTAGAGTTCAGGAAATCGTGAAACCCGACCCGTGGTTTAAGTAACATGGCGGTTCTTTATGTCGCTACCAGGTTATACACTGTGTCCCTCTCCACAGGGTCGCGGCCGGCTTCTTCTATCAAACGCTCGATCCGTTTTTTCGCCAATTTTTCTGTCGTCTCGGCTCCGGCGGCGTGGGTGATTTTCTCCTCCATAACCGTGCCGTCCATGTCATCGGCTCCAAACGAAAGAGATATCTGGGCGGTCTTCTCGCCTATCATTATCCAGAACGCCTTAATATGCGGGAAATTATCGAGCATAAGGCGGCTCATTGCGACCATGCGCAGATCCATCTGGCCGGAAGTCTTGGGAATATTTTCATATTTTGTATTGGCCGGATGAAACGCAAGCGGTATAAACGTTAAAAAACCTGATGTCTTGTCTTGAAGCTCTCTTAAACGAATCAGGTGATCGACCCGCTCCTCGTCTGTTTCAATATGACCATACAACATGGTCGCGTTAGAGTTCAGCCCAAGGTTATGCGCGGCCCCATGGACTTCAAGCCATTCTTCCGCGTTAATTTTCTCAGGGCAGATTTTTTTCCGAACCCTGTCGGCGAATATCTCCGCGCCTCCCCCCGGCAACGAGCCCAGCCCCGCTTTTTTCAGGTCGATCAACGTTTCCTCAAGAGTCTGGCCTGAAATATCAGCCAGATAAGCTATCTCCACGGCAGTGAAAGCCTGGATATGAACGCCGGGAAAATCTTCATTCAGTCTGCGTATCATTTCGACATAATATTCATAAGGCTCCGTCGGGTGAAGCCCGCCAACTATATGGAACTCCGAAAAATCCTCGCCATCGTATTTGTGCGCCTCGGCGAGAACCTTGTCTAGTTGCATAAGATACGCGTCGTCATCGCCTTCTTTTCTGGCGAAGGCGCAGAACCTGCAAGAGTTTACACAGACATTGGTATGGTTTATGTGCCTGTTATTTATATAAAACGCGCTGTTCCCGTTTATCCTCTCGCGGACGATATTGGCTAGCTCGCCAAGAGCCAGCAGATCGGACGTGCGGTCAAGCGCCAGCCCGTCTTCAAAGGTCAGCCTCTCCCCTGCGGCGACCTTTTCCGCAATACGGTTAAGCTTCGGATCAAATGATTTCTGCATAAATGTTTTACGATCTATCTATTATCTATCGGACGATATTACGTGGAGGCGCTTCTAATAGCAAGGGTTTGCAATACCGGGCAGCCTAGGCTTGTTTTAAAAGACGTTTGTGGAACTTTTCGAATTCTTTGTCGAATTTTTGAATCAAGCCCTCGTTCCGGAAAGAAAAATGGCCTTTAGGCGCTATTATCAGATGGTCTCGCACCGAGATGTCCATGAGCCTCGCTGTGAAAACAAGCTCCTTTGTAAGCACAATATCTTCCTCGGACGGAGCCGCCGTCCCACCCGGATGATTATGAGCCAGGACAATGGTCGTGGCTCCGTGGGTGAAGGCTTTTTCCATAACCTGCCGCGGCGCCAGCGCTACGTGTGACGGAGAGCCAACGGAAAGCTTCTCCTCTCCTAAAATCGCGTTTTGCGAGCTTAGGAACAATACGTGGAACGATTCGCTTTTCTGGTCGCGCATAGCGTGGGTAAAATAATCGAGAGCTTCGTTGAAAGAGTCCATATACTGCTCGCGAATCATTTTATCGCGCAAGAATTTTCGCGCAATGGAATGGATAAGCCGGATACCGAAGATGTTGCTCGGCCCGATACCTTCCACGTTCTGGAGCTTTTCAGCGGGAGCCTCCAGAACTTCCGCCAGGCCGCCGAACTCTTTTATCGCCCGTCTGGCCGTCTGCTTGCAATCTTTTCTAGGCGTGCCAAGAGTAAGAAGAAGCTCGATTATTTCGTCATCGGTAAACTTTTCCAGGCCAAAGGCGAGAAACTTTTCCCTCAACCTTTTTCTATGCCCTTCGTCTTTTCTTTTTGTAGCCACAACCTATCTTGTCACCAGCACATCGGTTATCGTAAATACCATAAGCCCCATACTGATTATCCCGTTCATATTAAAAAAAGCGACGTTAACCTTCGTCAAATCGTCCGGTTTTACAAGTGAATGTTCATACCACAACATCGCGCCGGTAAATAAAACCCCAATAATATAAATCCATGAGAGAGTGGAAACAAGGGCCAGCGTCAACAGCAGAACGACCATCACCACGTGGAACAGAGCCGCCATGTTTAACGCCCGCTTCACTCCAAACCTTTGCGGAATGGATTTGAGCCCACTGTGACGGTCGAACTCCACATCCTGACATGAATATATGGTGTCGAGCCCGGCAAGCCAGAATATCACCGCCGCGCCCAGTAATATGGGTTGTGTCGATATTTCCTCGCGTACGGCCACCCATGCTCCCAATGGCGCAAGAGCAAGCGCAAGACCTAGGATAAAGTGGGAATAGGCGGTGAACCTCTTCGTGTACGAATAAAAAAATACTATCAATAACGCGACAGGCGAGAGAATAAGCGCCGTTTGGTTAATCATGCCGCACACTGCGATAAAGGCTGCGCAAGATACTATTGTAAATAAAATATATTGGGTTCTGGTAGCCCTCCCTGCGGGAAGCGCCCTTTTTTCCGTCCTGGGGTTTGATCTGTCGAACCGCTCATCCGTAAGTCGGTTGAACGCCATCGCCGCCGACCTTGCAAACACCATAGCCACAATAATAAGGCCAAGCTCGACCCACCCTGGCGCCCCATGCGCCGCAATAAACGCGCTCATCACGGCAAAAGGCATGGCGAAAACCGTATGCTGTATTTTTATGTCATCGAGTATGGCGGAAATA
>CAYNDB010000085.1:3025-11157 GCA_964395915.1 uncultured Nitrospinota bacterium
TAGCCTCGCTACACTATCGTAAGCTTGGCGAATTTTTTCATCAGTTTTTTTTCTCCGAAACGGGGAAAGTATATCGTGATTTTGCTCTTCTCGCCCTGACCTTCAATGGCCCGAATCACACCAACCTGAAAAGTGGCGTGGCGCACCTTCATACCTGGCCGCATGCCATCAACCAAAGGAACGTTATCATATTGCTTCCTTTCATGTGTTGCGGGCGCGGCTTTTGGTTTATAAGTCTTTGACGTAAAGTCCGGACGCCTGAAGGTAACCTTATTACTGGTCTCCATATGCAAAATTTTTGACGGCAAATCCGCTAAAAAAACAGACGGCCTGTTCACCTGCGCCACACCGAAAATCCGCCTTGTTTCGGCATGTGTCAGAAAAAGCCGCTCCTTTGCGCGGGTCATGGCCACATACATAAGCCTTCTCTCCTCCTGCATCTGTTTCGGGTCGTCCTTGCTTCTTGCATGGGGAAAAAGATTGTCTTCCAGCCCTGTCACAAATACAACGGGAAACTCCAGCCCTTTGCTGATATGCACGGTCATAAGCTTTACGGCGGCCTCGTTTTCGTCAACATTGTCCGCGTCGGATTGCAGGGCCGACTGGTCCAGAAAAGCCATGATAGAGCTCTCACCCTCCCTCTCCTGAAATTCTTCGGCGGCGTTGACAAGCTCCGTAAGGTTTTCCATACGCGAGATCGACTCGCTGTTTTTATCCTCCGCAAGCCAATCCATATACCCTGTCGCGCCAAGCGCTTCGTTGATCGCGTCCGCTACATTCAGAGAGCCTGATAACGCGCGTATTTTTGAAAACACTTCACGGAATGATTCCAGCTTCTTTTTTGCGGCGGGTTTCAGTCCCACTATACTGTCGAGATTATCGAGCGTTGCGGAAAGATGAACCCCCTCCGTCATGGCGGCAAGGTCGAGCTTTGCCAACGTGACAGCGCCCAAGCCTCTCGGTGGAGTGTTGATTATCCTTTTAAATGAAACGGTGTCGAATGGATTTAGCGCGGCGCGGAAATAAGCGAGGATATCTTTTACCTCCCTGCGGTCGTAAAACTTTAACCCCCCGTATATTTTGTATGGAACGCCTTCGCGCCGCAACGCGTCTTCCATAGCGCGGGACTGGGAGTTTGTCCGGTAAAACACCGCGACATCGTTCAGGCTGTGGTTCTCCATTTTTTTGAGACGCAACAAATTCTCCACCACATACCGAGCCTCATCCATTTCGTCAGTCGCGGTATACAGGTGAATATTTTCTCCAGCGCTGTTATCGGTCCAAAGCTGTTTTTCTTTACGATTCGGGTTGAGCGAAACTATGGCCGACGCGCCTGTGAGAATATTTTTTGTGGAACGATAGTTTTTCTCCAGCAACACAACCTTGGTTTCCGGAAAATCTTTTTCAAAATTCAATATATTGCTTATATCCGCGCCGCGCCATTGATAGATCGACTGATCGTCGTCTCCAACGACACAGATGTTGCGGCGTTCACCGAGAATAAGGCGTATAAGCCCGTACTGAGCCGGGTTGGTATCCTGAAACTCGTCCACCAGAACATATTCGAAACGGTTCTGGTAATGTCCCCTGATATCCTCTTCACTACGAAGAAGCGTAACTGTTTTTCCAAGCAGATCGTCGAAATCCATACATCTGGCTTCGTTTAATTTCTTTTCATACAAACGAAAACAGCGTATATAGTTCATGTCGCGCCTTGGGTTGATCTCCTTTTCCGCCTCGCGCGAATCTTTAAGCTTGTTTTTGAATCTTGATATAAAAGACGCGACCTGGCGGGCAGGCAGGCTTTTCTCCTCTATTCCAAGCTCCTTGAGGCACGCTTTTATCAGCCTCGTCTGATCCTGCGCGTCATACACTGTAAAGTCTTTCGGATAGCCCAGCCTGTCCGCGTGGCGGCGGAGGATTCTTAAACAGGCGGAATGGAATGTCGATATCCAGATATCCATCCTTGCGCGGCCAAGAAGCGACGCCGTCCTCTCCTTCATTTCCGCCGCGGCTTTGTTGGTGAACGTCAACGCTATAAGCTTGTACGGGTTCAACCCTTCGTCCACAAGCCTTGCGATACGATGCGTTATAACCCGTGTTTTACCAGAGCCCGCCCCGGCCAGTATCAACAGGGGGCCGTCGTCATGAAGAACGGCTTCAAGCTGGCTTTCGTTTAGCTCGCGCTCAAGCGTCTGACGGCTTAAGAAAGCTCCGGAGGTTTGCGCGCTCTCCGCTCCGGCGTTTATCGCGCTGTCATATGTCATCTCAGCGTTTTAGAAAAGGCGCGATTTTATCGTATGCCTTGTAGCCCTTGATAGTCTGGGTTACGTTCCCATTGCGCGAAATAACTATAGACGGCGTCTGGTATATATCGAGCGATGCGGCTCTTTCCATATCCTTGCTTACTTTTATGCGAATCTTGCGTTTAAGATCGTCGGAGAACTTGATTGCCGCCGCTTTTTCTTTCAGGTATTCACGTATTCTCCGCTGGTTATCGAATATCTCGCGCCGAATCTTGATAAATTCTTCACGGCCTTTGGTAAAAGCGATTGCATTAGCGTATGACACAGCAAAAGGCGAAACATCGTGGCCACGAATAACGTAATCCCTGAAAATAATCAATATATCTGGATGTTTTTTCATTATTTCGTCGATCACAGGCTCCAGCTTTTTACAATAGCCACACTGGTAATCGGAAAAAATTTCAATTTTTATATCGGAATCGGGGTTGCCCCAATACGTAATGATTTCGCTATCCGCTATCTGAATGTTTTGCGATTTAATCTTGACCGGAACAACCAATGTGGCGAAAACCAGAATGACGATGAACGGGGCGGACCATATCCCTCCCGGTATGCCCTGATGGTCGCGCTTCAGATTCCATGCGAGCGTAAGAACGAAAAGCACTGAAACGGTAATAAACTGGATAATGCAAAATGTGCAGAAGATATGAATAACAGAACTCATCACCCAGAGAAAATAAGTCTCCGCGCCCATGAGCGCCGCGGCTAGCGGCAATGTGTAAACCGGAGCGTATACAAGCAGAAAAAGGAAAAGGACATACGACAACAGGCCCCAGTACGCCACCGACACGCCAAACATCTTTGCGAACGGTGTGGAAGCGACATCCGCGCATCCGCTTTTAGAGCCGCCGCAAAGCTCCATAATCCACGGATAATGGTGTGAAAGCTCCGTAGTGATGGTGAGCGCCACACCAAACGCTCCGATAATATAGAGAAGGATTTTGAGCGGATCTTTTTTGTTACTGTTTATCTCGTTCATTTTCCTCAAGTGTCAGGTTGTCTATCAAGTTTTCTCTTCCCGTTTCAGGAATTGTATCCGGCTCAGTTATTATTTTCGGTTCTGGAGACATAAGCCAGTATGGCTCTACACTAAAATGAAAATGTATACTCTCTTCCTCTGGCTGTGTCGGCTTTAGCTCCTCTTTCGGCACAGGAGTATACGCTATGTGTTCCTCGGAGCAATTTATGTCCATTCGCGATATACCCCCTTTTTTGAGGGCGACCCACGGGATCAAAATCTTTTTCCCGCGTATGGATAAAAATCCGCCTATCTCTATAATGGCATATCTTGGAACATGAGTCTCTTCGTCAACAAGCATGTCGCGGATATCAGCTATGTCTTTATCCATTTCGTCATAGATATAATACCCTATTACCCTATGGAGCGGATGCAGGTCAAAATTTATACTGGACGCTGTTACAAGGCTCATTACAAAAAATTCCCACGCTAAAACAAAAATGCCATCTATAGTTATGTGCAATGTTAAATTTTAGTTTAACGGATTTTTTAAATCAAACCCCGAATTCCATCGGATAACCGAAAACATTATTTTAGAATGGATTAGCTTCCAACCTTTTAATTTATAGAGACTTTAAAAAGGATGATCGGGCTTGCTACGATATAGAGAAAGAGAAAGAAAACCAATATGAAGAAAAGCTGGATATTTTTATTTACCATATCTTTCGTCACAATATACGTAGACAACGTGACTATACATGGCATTGTCAACGGCCCCAGGGAAAGTTATGCGCAGTCCGGCGGTGAAAAACGAAAACAATTAAGTGGCAGGGAGCTTATGCAAAAATGGCTCCGGGGAGGAGATGTGCCGGTTGATTTAAAGGCTTCAAGGCCGCCGGAAGACAAAATCGCTATCGAGGCGGGCCGGGGAATTTACATCTATCGGTGCGCCGTCTGCCACGGCGTCAAAGGCGATGGCAAAGGTGAAAGAGCCAGGGAGCTACAAACTAAACCTCGGGATTTCACACTGGGGATGTATAAGTTCCGCTCCACGCCCACAGGGGCGCCTCCTACGGATGAGGATATTTTCAAAACCGTAACGCGTGGATTTCATGGAACCGGGATGCTGCCATGGTTTGCCCTTACGACCACGCAAAGGTGGCTTGTGACATATTACATTAAAACGTTTTCCGACTATTTTGAATCCTATTACGATGATGGCGAGAAACTGGTGACAATAAAAACTCCGGCGCCTGCGATGTCTGTAAAAAAATATATCAAGCTTGGAAAAAGCGTCTACAAAAAAGGTGGATGCGCCGAATGCCATGGTCCTGAGGGATACGGCGATGGCTATACGGCCGATAAGCTCAAAGACGACTGGTATCAACCGATACGGCCCGCCAATTTTCGTGAGCATGTTCCAAAACGCGGGCTCGGGATCGACGATCTTTACCTGACCATAGCGACAGGCCTTAACGGAACACCCATGCCATCATATTCCGCTTCGCTAAAGGAAGACGAAATACTCGCTCTTGTGTTTTATTTGCGCTCGATAGCGCCCAAAGAACGCGCGGGAGCAAGACAAATGAGCCAGGACACTCGGGCCGCATTGCAGATAGACCACATGATGGGTATAAGGTTCAAAATCCCCGGTAGGTTCGCATATCCATGGTAGATAGCGCCAGATAATTGATGATATTATAGTTCTTTCTTTAAGCCGGGATGGCGGAACTGGTAGACGCAGAGGACTTAAAATCCTCCGGAACATAGTTCTGTGCGGGTTCGAATCCCGCTCCCGGCACCAACTTCAACAAAGCGGTTTGCCCCCACTGTCTAAATTTGCAAAAATACAGGAATTAAGGTTTACTGTTTCATGAAAATGCTTACCCAAGCAACATAGCCGGGACATATGGAGAGAGGGCGTACGGTAGGGGAAATGGCAACGGTTTATATAGCGCATAATGGCGCCTCCCAAGGAGAAAATTCCTGTAACCCCAAGGGGTAAATAAATGCTTGTAATATGTCCACATTGCGATAACCGGCAAGAAGCCGCTAAGCCTGTTGAAAGCTCCGAGGCTTTGTGCCTATGCGGAGAAAAACTGACGGTATCCACGGCGCCATCAGGCCGACATGTCATCAGCAAACAGAAACAATGTGAATGCCCGATATGTAATCGTGGTTTTGACACGCAAATATTTCGCGAGAGCACAGAAATTCTCTGTAGTTGCGGAAGTCTTTTAATAATATCCAATGGGGATGTCCTCCATAGGCCAATCGGCAGGCGGAATACCGATCAAAGCTCCCGGCTTCTGGAAAAGGAATTGCTTGGGTTAATTGACACCTCCCGTTTAATCCATTCTTCCATTCATCATCTAGACAAGCTTGCGCGGCTCGTTGTCCAGAAAACTACGGAAATGCTGGATGTCGAAGCATGCAGCGTTGTGATGCGTGATTGTGAGAGAGGCCGTCTTCTCTTTTATGCTATCGCGGGCGAAAAATCATCTAAACTGACCACCTTCGAGCTTGTTGAGGGTGAGGGTATCGTGGGCGGATGTATTGAAAAAAGGTCCACGATAGTTTCAAATGACGCTGGACATGACCCTAAGTTCTCCCAACGGGCGGATGAGACTACAGGCTTTATTACCCGCTCCATTTTATGCGTTCCCCTATTGGTGGACGACAAGTGTGTTGGCGCCCTGGAAATGGTGAATAAAAAGGAGGCTGACGGATTTAAAAAACACGATATTCTTCTTGCGGAGGGTATAGCCAGCCAGGTTGCCGTTGCGATTCAGAATGCTCAGCTCGCGCAGGCCGCATTAAAGGCGGAGAGACGAGCCGCTGTGGGAGAAGCTGTTTCCGGGGTCGCGCATTGTATAAAGAATATGCTCAACGGTTTGCAGGGCGGTTTATACGTGTTAAGGAGCGATATAAAAAAAGCGTCAGGGGATGTTTCCGAACGCGGCTTCGAGATGCTTGACCGCAACATGAAACGCCTGATTGATTTAACGCAAGACATGTTATCCTGCTCAAAAGATCGTAAACCGGAATATGAGCTGGCGGACATAAACGAGGTGGTAGGCTCCGTGGTTGAGCTGATGCGGCAAAAAGCCCTGGAACAGGAATCGGAATTACTTTTTACTCCTGATGAAAGCTTGAGTAAAATGGTGTTTGATCCCAAAGGCATATATCGGTGTGTTTTGAACCTCGCATCAAACGCTCTGGACGCCTGTAAAGAAAAAAGCGGCGCGATTGTAAATATTGGCGTGGAAACGGATAATGCTGGAAAAATTGTTATTCGAATATCCGATCAAGGATGTGGCATGGATGAAACCACTATTAATTCCATTTTCGAGCCGTTTTTCAGCAAAAAAGGATCGGATGGCACAGGACTGGGGCTTTCTGTTACCAGAAAAATAGTGGAAGAACATAATGGTAGAATTGAAGTTGATTCTGTTATAAATAAGGGAACTACTTTCAGTATTTTTTTACCTGGACCCGTCGAATAAAATATTTTATGCTCACTTCCTAAAGATTAAGGAGGAATAATGTCGGATTCTCAGAAAATTTTGGTAGTGGACGACAGTGAGGATCAAATTCTGTTCTCTACACAGATTCTTGAAGACAACGGTTATCAATATATGATAGCCCGCAACGGTGTTGAGGCTCTTGATGTGTTGCAAAAAGAACGTCCCGCCTTGGTGATGTTGGACATAATGATGCCTAAGAAAAGCGGGTTGAACGTCCTTAAAAAAATGAGAGAGGACTCAGAGCTAACCTCTATCCCGGTTATAGTAATTTCCGGTTCTGGTGAGCTTACCGGTGTTGACATGAATACAGGTAGTCAGGAGACATCGGAAAGTTACGGTGATGACGCGGCCCGCGATTTCGGCGGGTTTATACATGAAAAGCTGAAAGACCTTAAACCGGACGCATTTATTGACAAACCGATTGACCCACCGGTATTGGTCGCAAAAATAAAGGAATTGCTGTCTTGAAAGCCGTAATTTTATAAACAGGACGCATATCAGGGCAAGGAATATTATCAAACAAGCGGCCAGGCGATAACCGACTCCCCTCCCCCCGGATTTTCCCCGCTGGCTGTCCTATGGAAAAATGTAAATACGTATTCCCTTACTTTATTTAAGCAGATGCCCGATTGCGTTGGCGTAATATTCCAGCATCACACGCTCGTCCGGGTTGATGGCGTATAACCCGTCCTTTTCCATTACGAAATGGCGAAGGGTCAGCATGCGAAGGCCAACGGTAACAGCGTATTCCTGGTCTTCTCTAGGGATATGGATATGCGCCCCGACGCGCTCCAGTTTCCTCATCAGCCCGAAAACAGCCGCTTTAAGCGCGAGCTCACTCATCTGACCGTTTTCGTTTTTCAAAAAAGCTGTCGCCACCAGCGATACCGGCAGGACTGGTATTACATCCTCTACCTCTTTTAAAAGTTTTTTGCCGAACAACGCAACTTCCTTGTGGAACTCCTCTTTATCGAGTTCTTTAAAATCGATATTTCGCCCTTTTAAATATTCGGTCATTGATATGGGCGATCCGAAATTCACTCCGGCATAACCAAACCGGTACCACTTGCGCCGGAGCATCAGGTAAACATTATGAAAAATGAATTTTACCGTCACCGTGAGAGCGCGCAGGCGGCTTTTCTTTTCGGCGTCCGTGGCGAGCCGCCGGACGAGGTTGCGGTCTTCGAGCGTACGGTCGTAATTAAGGCCGACGGGGATGAACACCAGGTCGCGTCCGTTATCCTGGTTGTATCCGGCAAGGATATAGCCCAGCAGACCGAGCTTTAACGGCTGAAGTTTCCCGTCACGGGTCAGACCCCCTTCAGGATACAGAGCCTGCGC
>CAYNDB010000086.1:0-10840 GCA_964395915.1 uncultured Nitrospinota bacterium
CCGGAGCCTGAGTATTGGGAGACGGTCATGGTGTCGCAGGTGGTGACGGAAGCCAATCGTGATATCGAGGGCCTGACTGTAGCCGAGGGAGCGGGGAAACGAGGCAAGGATGTTTTCAACTTTGTTTTCGATTTGCTGGTCGAAGAGAACACAGAAGTGGAAGCTATATTTTTCTGTATGAACGAGGAGAATATGGATCGCATAATCGCCAAACCGTGGGTAGTGATAGGCTCCGATTCAGGAGCCCGCGCAGTTGACGGGCCATTGGCGCTAGGCAGGCCTCATCCTCGCGGTTTCGGATCGTTCCCGAAATTTATTAAGGAACATGTGCGTGAAAAGAAGACGTTCACTATTCCCCAGGCCGTTCGGAAAACCTCGACGGACGCATGTGATTTTTTTGGGATCGATAAACGCGGCAGGATAAAACCTGGCTGGTTTGCGGACGTTGTTGTATTCGACGCTGAAACCATCGGAGACACGGCTACGTATGTTAACCCTCTGTCATATCCTGTGGGGATAGAGCAGGTTTTTGTAAACGGAACCCAAGCCCTGGGAAATGGGAAGCTTCGCGCAAGCTCTGGTGGCAGGGTAATATCCGCATAACAGTTTATATTTTACCATTACAAAAGTTTCCTGCGGCGCGCCGCTAGTGGTTATAATGACAAAGTCTTAACCTGATACTGTTTGTCATAGAAAATGTCGCAAAAAATTTTATTGCTGGCGGTCGCCGGCGCCGTGGGAACTCTGGCTCGCTATGGGCTGTCCGGCATGGCGCAACGTGTGAGCGATGTTGAATTTCCTTTCGGCACACTTGCCGTGAACGTGACAGGATGCTTTCTGGCTGGCTTGTTCTGGGCGATGGCGGAAAACAAGATGACCATCAGCGGCGAGATGCGGACTGTTATCCTGATAGGTTTTTTCGGAGCTTTCACGACGTTTTCCACGTTCGCGCTTGAGACTGGCGGGTTTGTCCGTGATTCGCAATGGATTTGGGTGTTGGGGAATATTCTGGCAAATAACGTTGCCGGGATCACTTTTTTACTTCTTGGCCAGGCGGCTGGCCGTCTTGTATAGGGCTTAAACATTATGACGTTGCCACCAGAAGCTGAGCTTTTAAGAATCTATGTAAGTGAGAACGACAAGTATGACGGCCGCTCATTGTATGAGGCGATTGTTGAATTCGCCAGAAAAGACGGATTGGCTGGGGCCACCGTCCTTCGCGGGGCGTTGGGGTTTGGAACCCATCACAAGATTCACACTTCCAAAATATTACGTCTTTCAGAAGACCTTCCGCTTGTCATCGAGATTGTGGATACGCCGGATAATATCAAAGATTTTTTAGGCGCTCATAACGGCATAATTAAAGATGCGCTGATAACGATTGAAAAAGTAAGGGTAATGGATTATCGCCGTGACTTGAGCGATGAGGAAAATCCCGGTTAAAAGTTTTATATGTTATGAGTGAAATATTAAAAAAATATAAAGAAAAAACTGAATACCTGCAACAACTTACAGAAGCTTACCAGAGCCTGGTGTCCGCCATGCTCAGTCATTTGAAAACCCAGGTATCCGACGAAACGATATCGAAAACCATCGAAAATCTTTCCACCCGCATTAAAGGGGCGACAAATATTTTCCAGGTACAGCAGATAAGCAATGATTATGTAAAACTGACAAAGCAGGTCGACGCGCACCTTAAGGAGAAAGGCGCTGTGAAGGGTGGCGGTTTGTTCGCTGGCCTGGGGTCTCTATTCGGAGGGAAGGGCTCTGGAGAAAAAACCTCTACGGAAATTAGTAAACCGGATAGCCCCGCATTGCCCGAGGCAAGGAAGGCTGGCAGTGGTATCGACCTTATCGATTCTGAAAAAGAGTCTCTGGAGCCATATATTTCCTTGCTGGACGAGTTCAGCAAAGGAACACTTCTTCTGTCGGACGATACGGAGCCTTTTTACGCTGATCTCCGAGCGCAACGGGCAAAGCGTTTTGAAAACCTGCTTCAAAAAAATGTGGAGGATCTGAGACGTTCGTTATACACATTTTTTATCAACAAGAGTAACGAAGCTGGCGCTGTGGAACATGAAAGAGAAGAGCTGAAAGGCATTATCGGTTCGCTCACAGGCTATATTCAGTCCCTTTCAATTTCAAGCGAATCGTTTGACACCAAGCTGGATGTTTATTCAAAACAGGTGACCGCTGCTGTAAACCTTGATGAAATAAAAAAGATCAAACACGCTATTCTGGCGGAGACGCTGGAAATCCAAAAAGCAAACACAGCGGTTCGTGAAAAGTGGATCGATATAAACAAGCGCTTGCGCGAAGCGGACGAAAAAATATTGAAGCTGGAGCAAGAGCTTCAGATGGCCAAAGAAGAGAAGTGGGTGGACGCTTTGACACAGACATATAACCGCGGATATTTCGATCAGAGATTGAGTGAGGTGGTCAGGCAATTTGAACGCAATAAAGAGCCTTGTTGCCTGATAATGCTGGATGTGGACAAGTTTAAACAGTTCAATGATTCATACGGTCACCCGGCAGGGGACAAGGTATTACGCGTAGTGGCTGGCCTGATAAAGGAAATTGTGCGGGCTGGGGATACCGTTGCCCGTTACGGTGGTGAAGAATTTGGTATTATACTATACAAGTCGAACATGGAAAGCTCGTTTACCGTTGCGGAAAATATTCGGGAAAATATCGCGCGGCATGAATTTGGGGTGCGTGGTGAGACAATATATACCAGCGTATCGCTTGGGATAGCGGAGTTTGCTGAAGGTGACGATTCCGAGTCTATAATTTATCGAGCGGACAAAGCTCTGTACAAGGCGAAAGACGAAGGCCGCAACTGCACTATGCAGGGATGAATTGATATTGTAAAGCATGGTTGACGATCAACGGCTATACGAAGTAAAAAGCGCCACTATCCAGAATTTTAATGCTCTGTGGCTGGCCAATTATCAGGCGAACGCAAGCGCGATATCAAGATCGTACGGGGTGAGCTCCCTTTTTGAAAAGTTCGATGATATCCCGGGTATTGCGGTGGGAGCCGGCCCATCTCTCGACAAAAATCTGCAATGGCTTGAAGCGGCGCAAGGAAAGGCGATAATAATTTGTGTCGATACTATACTCTCCGCCGTAACTCAGGCCGGTATTACGCCAAATATCGTGATAACACTAGACCCGCAACAGGAGATAGCTCCTTTTTTCCATGATATAGATTCTTCAAGACGACTTCTTGTGGCGCCTACCATAACCCATCCAAACACTCTGTCAGCCTGGAAAGGAGAAGTGGTTTTTTACAACAAGTTCGCTCCTGATATTCCACAGCTGACAAAAATCGCCCAGTTAAACGCAGGCCTTGGATATCTTACTCCTGGAGGGACTGTTCTGTCTGTGGCGTTGGATCTCCTGTTTCGCATGGGCGCCAATCCTATCGGTTTTATGGGGCAAGACCTCTCCTACCCATCCTCCGGCCCGGCCTATTCGCAAGGGACACTATATGGTGACGGGGCTTTTCAGGAGTTATACAGCGACCAGCTGGACGACATGGTCAAGGATACGGATATTTTTGGAAAAGAGGTTTTTACAAAGAAAAGTATGTTCATAACCAAGCAATGGATGGAGTGGGCGTTTACTACATGGAAACGAAAACACCCGGCCGCTTACTACAACCTGACGGAGGGTGGGATCGTGACAAAAGAATGCCACATCGTGACTCTGGCCGAATGGATTTTACGTTTCTGTGGAAAGAAAAAGAACCTGGACTGGGCTCTTAAAAAAGCGTTGCGCCGCAAGAAGCGGTGATACGGAGGATCTTCTCTCGACACAATGGAAGCGGCTATTTCGCCATGTTGTAAACAACGTCCCAGTCCGCTTGGGGAGGATTTTCTTTTAGCTCTTTTATCCTGTCGAGATAAAGCTTTACAGCCTTTTCATTATCGCCATCGTTTTGTAAAGCGTCATAGCTTTTAAAAAGCTCCTCGGCCTTGTTAAGATCAAGGCTCCTGAAAGCTTCCACAGCTTTTTCAAAATGTTTTACGCGTTGTCGTTGTTCGTCGGTTGCATTATCAAGCTCATCGATGACCTCGAACAGGTGGATGGCTTTTTTCTTTCCTTCAACCCGGACTATGTCCAGCTCTCTGCAAAGGAAAATATCTTTAACCCGCGCATATGTAAACTCGGAAATCATGGTTTGTGTCCCGTAATATTTATTCACTCCCTCAAGCCTGGCGGCGAGGTTCACAGGGTCTCCCATTATCGTATAGTCCATACGGTGTTTCGACCCCATGTTGCCAACCACCATTTCGCCTGTGTTGATTCCCATTCTTACTTGCAGTTCCGGCTTTCCCTCCTTGCGCCATTTCTCCCGCATCTCAACCAGTTTTTTTTGCATTTTCACAGCTACCCGAACACAAAGCTCGGCGTGGCGAGCCTGTTTTATCGGAGCGCCCCAAAACGCTATTATCGCGTCTCCTTCATATTTGTCCACCGTCCCTTCATGCTCCTGAATGATGTTCGACATTTCAGACAGATACTCATTGAGCAGGGCTACAAGCTCGGTCGGAGAAAGTTTTTCGGATATGCTTGTAAAACCCGCTACATCGGAGAAATAGGCGGTCATCTCCCTTTTCTCGCCTCCAAGTTTAAGCAATCCAGGATTGTCAATAAGCTGGTTGATTACTTTCGGGGAGAGGTATCGCCCAAACGCGTCTTTGATAAAACGTTTTGATTTTTGTTCATCAATATATTGATACACCGTGATTGTTACGAAACAGATGGGAATGGTTAAGCTTGGGACAACGCTGTTTAGCCAGATTGTGTTATAGGCGAACATCCAGTAGATAAAAGCGGTCGACGCTCCAAAAAGAACCAGTGTAAAGAGAAGGCCTGTGAAGATATTAACCCTTTTTAATATTACTAAAAGAATCAACCCGATTATAAGCGTAACGGCTGAATCGAAAATATTTTGCCAGCCAAGTTTTGTGATCATAGTCTGGCTCAAGACGTTCGAAGTGATGTTCGCCTGGATCTCGACCCCCGCGGTGAAACCGAAAGGAGATACGCGAAGGTCGTATATCTGCGTTGTTGTGCTTCCGACAAAAACGATTTTGCCGGAAAGCTTGCGTTTGAAGTTTTCGTCTGTCAAAGGCTTGCTCAGAACGTCCGCCGCTGAGATGTAAGGGAAAGTGCTGTCCGGCCCCAAATAGCGGATGAGAATATGACCGTGAGCGTCCAGCGGGAGAAAATCGTCCCCGATTCCCACTCCGGCAAGAACGCCCTCGTCGAAAACAACACGCATATCGTTTAATGAGTCTTTGTACAACGCGGCGGTGGATAATGCCATAGCGGGGTAAATATCATTCTTGAATTCAATTAACATAGGCTGAGACCGTATTACACCATCACGGCCTGGCAATGAGTTTAAAAACCCAGTGGCGGCTCCAGCGTCTTGAATTACTTTTATGTTCGGCTCAACGCCTTTTACATAGAACCAAATATGCGCGTCTCTGCTGTCGGCCGACCGCTGGACAAGCTTAATTCTGTGCGGACGAATTATAGGAAGTTTCAGCTTTTCCACTTCCGCGCTATATTCCGCCTCGTCAGGGCCATGGAACGCAAACCCTGTGACAACATTCCCGGCTTCTTTTATCGACCGCGCAAATTTCTCATCTCGCGCCAGGTTTTTTTTCATATCGTTAAACTTTTTATAAAATACGGGAGACTTTTTATCGACACCTTCTTGCTCTATCGAGTCGCCAATGGTATCCATAATTTCCGATATATCCGTATCCGCTTGTGACGAAAACGTCATATCGAGCGCAGTTACCTTCACTCCGAATCCGGCAAGTTTTGTCACCAAAGCTCCCAACCTGTCCCGTGGCCACGGCCACCTCCCATAGTTGTCTAGCGATTTCTGGTCTATTCCGACTATGACAATTCGCGGGTCTGGTTTGTTTGGAGATGTGTAACGGATGAGAAGATCGTATAAGCGCATTTCAAACGCTTCGATGAAAAATGGAGGGTTGAAGGCGATAGCCGTCAGAATCAAAAGAAAAGTCAGGTAGATCCTATTAAGAGTCAAAACAGGTCACAGGTAAAGTTATTATAGAAAAACGTTATGCATGAATATTAAACGATCAGAAACTGTATACAAAACTTAAATCCACGTTATAAACATCATATGTAGCGTTTGTTACGGATGCGGCGTCGCTTTTGTCTTTGACATTTGTATAACGCGCTTTGCCGGTCGCATACATTTTTGAGCTAAAATACCATGATATTCCAGGCTCGACATATATTTTGCTCCTGCCCGCGTCGTAGAAATCGTCTCCGGAGTTGTAACCGTTTGCGCCGACCTCTTTATAGCCTGTGAGGGCCGTGAAGGATATTTTCCTTGAATAGCGATATACGCCGCTCAGGTAGAATTCGGCGATGTTGTTGTTGGAGTTGGATATCTCGCTTTTCAACAAATTTTCATCGCTTATAAGCTTGTTCTTTTCCTGTGTCCGGATCGACGCGGAGGCGATCATTGTAAGCGCCGCCAATTTTTTCAGGTAGCGTATTTCAGTAGCGTAAGTGTCTCCCTGATGGAAGATATCATCACCCGTCATTTTATCCGCCCCTACATTGATATAAGTAAGGGAGAGCATAATAAAATCATTTTTTGACGCGCGGTACAATCCGTTGAGTATAGCCAGAACCCTGTCTCCGGGGTCGATATTATCTCCTGGCGTATCATCCGTGGGGTCATATTTCCCTGTGACGTCGTATTTCGCTCCGAATCCTAAAGTGATTTTATCGAATTTGTTGACGACCATAAAATGAGGCGTCACATTGGTTCCACCTCCATATGAGTTGACCAGCATCAGGTCCTGGCTGATATCGTCTGTTATCAATCTTGTAAGCTCGTCATCCGTATATGAATGTTTGCCTGTGGGCAGACGTAAATCGACCCCGAAGCGCACAGTCAGAGATTTTTCCCTAAAGATATAATATGTGGATATATCTGTGTCTGTTAAAGAGTTCACCTCAAACCGCTCGTCTATATAAGACGGTTTATACGAAGTGTTGGCAAGAGCGCCGGTGACGGCCGCGCCCCATTTTAGGGTGTCGTAAGTCACCTGTGTTAGAAACAGTGTTTGAGCGCCATCGCTATCCAGGTCATCGGTTTGCCATGATCCGTAGTTGGAAGAAATCGACAGCATCCACGCCGCGTCTTTCATATTCTCGGCTCTGGCTCCTGTAGCTCCAGAAAAGACCAGAAGAGACACAACCAGAAACAGACGCACCCTATATAGCCCCCCTACTTAAGCTTTATGAAAATATCGATAGTGGTTGTGTTAATCGGAGGCTGATCGTCGCCGCTGCTCTCCGTGGACTGTCCAATTATTCCCTGTGACGTCGTGGATTGGTTCTCGACAGCCTCAACCCCCTGGGCTTCGCTTGGCGAGGTTTGCTTCGGTTTGCTCACGTTTCGATTGATGGTGTTGATAACCATGCTCTCATCTACCGATACATGCGGGCGCGCGCCGGCAGGACGCCTTGGAGCGATTTTTGGCTGATCCTTTGGCTTGTCATCGTCGGTGGCCACGTCGTCATTGCCAGCGCTTGCGTTATCGCCTTCTGTGGCGCCGGTATCTGTTTCTGTATCGGCTTGCGCTGTCTCAGCAGGTTTATCGTCATGCTCGTCATCCGGCTTATCATCTTGATCCGCAGGAGACGTTATTACCGCAGACCGAGTTTTTAAAGCGGTTCTTTTGGGCTTATTGATAAACGGGATGGTTCTGTTGAAATTATTTAGCCTCTGTGTTGATATTTTGAACGCGTCTTTTGGAGCGAAACCTATGTTGACCGTTGTTCTGAACCCTGGAGAAATATCGACCCTTGATCTTGCGCTGTCGGTTCCCTGGACAAAAACCCTTCCTTTATCGCCCGTTTTCCCAAGCAGGTCAATATTAGCGATACCGCCAACAAAGCCTACGATGAAGGGAGGCGTCCCCGCGACACCGGCTATGGCCGCCTTTGTGTGATATTCAAATTTTGATTCGTCATCAACCAGTTTTGTCACGGCCGATTTTACGCGCCCGACCAGCAGGCTGAATATGGAAGTCGTAGACCCTTTTTTATTCCTGTGCAGAGCCTTTATCACCATGTTTGTGGATTTGTCTATACGGATAAGGTCGCCGGTATCAAGCTCAATTTCCACCACACCGTTCTCACCAGTTTTTATTCTGTCTCCCTCACGGAATTTGGTTCCAATAACGATTGCGTATGATTTAGAGCCGGCAATGGGAAAAACCGTCGCCTCCCCTTCAACCAGTACAGCTTTTGCTTTGATCGGAGACGCGCTCCACGCGCTTGCGGGAAACAAAAGAAGACTAAATGCGACAATGACGAAAAGGTAGGGCCTGAGACTTAAAAACATTTTTTCACTAAGGTTTTAGACAGCAGGAGCTTACTGCCGAGTTTTACGGTGAATATCGTATCATCATGGACTACAATATTTTATAACACGAAAGAGTGTTTCTCACTGTTCAATTTTCATATAACAAGCCCTCAATGTCAATGACGCTTATTCAAAGCTATAAAGTCCGTTTCAAGCGTGATATTAACCCATGCCAAGACAGATTCCTGGTCGCAGGACAGGAGAAAGGCGCCAGGGAATCCAAATGGACAAATGCCACGGTAAATAACCTTCGTGAATGATATAATGACGCCATGTTTTTATACTGGCGACTGCCATTAAAGAGCGCTTTAACACTCATAATTACGGTATGGAGCATATGCCACGGCGGCATATCATCTGCGCAAACCTATAAATGGGTGGATGACGAAGGGCGTATACACTACAGTAACGACCCGTATGCCGCTAAAAAAGCGGAGGGCGGCGCCCAAAAGGTGGGCCGGTTATCCGCTCCTCCGCCCGCGGCTAATAATGCTGTAGATAACGATGCCGACGTTAAGGACGCTACCGGTCAGCTCGAAAAAGAGTCTACGGCGAAAGGAGAAGTTGTCCTGACAGGCGATTTTGAAATCAACCATTCTGTCTCAGGCAGGGCGGTGATAGAAACGACGTTGCAAAACCAGTCTAGCCAGCCTGTGGAGGGAGTAAGCCTGAGAGTTATTCTTTTCCTTGCGGACAAAGGGCCTGTAGATGAGATAGTAATTCCGGTAAAAGGCGGAAAGAAAAAGCCTGGCGGGCTGCAGCCGGGAGAAATCGGCAAGGTGGAGTATGAGACTGATTACGATCCTGGAGAAGTGGTCGGATATAAATATAAAGTTGTATGGGATGTAATGACCCCGAAGTCTCGTGAGAAAACTTCGAATGACGATGCGCCCGGCGAATCTGACGCTGTCGAGAAAGAGGTGAAAGATAAAACCGATGAAAAACCGATGAACCGTTTCAGACGTAACGTTGAAAATAAACGTAAAAAACGGCTTGAGGAATCGGAACAAGCCAAAGAGAATAAATAGAAAAGCATAATCCATCGTGGCAAAAACATCTATCATCTACACCTGCCAGTCTTGCGGACACCAGAGCGCGAAGTGGCTTGGCAAATGCCCCTCTTGCAATAAGTGGGACACTTTTAGCGAAGAACGCGCCGTCCCCGCATCAGGCTCTGGGAAGAGACGCCCGAAATGGGTGGGTAGCGATGGTAAGGATGAAATCGTTTCCATAACCCAAGTCACATCAGATACAGCGGACCGCATCCCGACAACAATTGCGGAGCTGGACAGAACGCTGGGTGGCGGAGTGGTGGCAGGTTCGCTGATACTTGTCGGCGGAGACCCTGGCATTGGTAAATCGACGATTCTTTTGCAGGCGGCTGGAGCGATGGCCCGGTCCGCGCCTGTTTTATACGTATCTGGCGAAGAGTCTCCCACTCAAATAAAAATGCGGGGCGAGAGGCTGGGCTGTATGGTGGACAACCTTTTTCTCCTGCCGGAAACTCAAGTTGAGATAATAGAAAACCATATAGCGAAATTGCGCCCGTCGCTTGTGATTATCGATTCTATACAAACCATATATACCGAAGCTTTACCATCGGCTCCGGGGACCGTGGGGCAGGTGCGCGAAGCGGCGGGAAGGTTGCTTCACATCTGTAAAAAAAGTGGCATACCGATGTTCCTGATAGGGCATGTCACGAAAGACGGAGCGATAGCCGGCCCGCGACTGCTGGAGCATATGGTGGATGTCGTCCTCTATTTTGAAGGGGAAAAAGGCGGCGCGTTTCGCATTTTGCGCGGAGTGAAAAACAGGTTCGGCTCAACGAACGAAATCGGCGTGTTCGAGATGAAATCAGAGGGCCTTATCGGGGTCAGCAATCCTTCCGAACTGTTTTTGTCGGAAATGAAAAGCGGGGTGTCCGGCTCCGTCGTGGTGGCGTGTGTAAACGGCGCCAGACCATTGCTTGTGGAAATTCAGGCGCTGGTAGCGTCCACCAACTATCCGTCGCCCCGTAGGACGACCGTGGGGGTGGACCAGAACCGTGTGGCAATACTACTGGCGATCATAGAAAAAAGGGGCGGATATCACATCGTGGGCGAGGACGTATTCGTGAACGCCGCCGGAGGAGTGCGGATAGATGAGCCGGCGTGCGACCTTGGGATTATCACATCTATCGTTTCCAGTTTTCGCGATGTGGCTGTCGACCCGCGCACGGTGATTATAGGCGAAGTGGGATTGGGCGGTGAGGTGCGAAGCGTGCCGCAGACAGAAACCCGTGTTGTGGAAGCTATGAACTTAGGCTTCACCCGCGCCGTGATTCCTAAAATGAAAAAAAGCCCCGCGATGCCATCCGGTATAGAGATTGTGGAAGTGGAGGATATCGGTCAGGCGCTGGAC
>CAYNDB010000087.1:0-3380 GCA_964395915.1 uncultured Nitrospinota bacterium
ATCCTTGATCTTCAGTATGGTCGAATATACTATCCGGTGCCTCTCCAGTTCACGGCCCTGCTCGTTCTGTATGATTATGCCACCGTTACGGTTCATGACCACAGCTTCACCGGTGATAGATTTTATCTGTTTGATATCGACAAACTTTACAATACCTTCCTTTTTCACCTTGAGAATCGCTTGTTCCACATCTCTTGAGGCTGTGCCGCCAAGGTGGAATGTACGCATAGTAAGCTGTGTTCCAGGCTCCCCGATAGACTGCGCCGCTATAACGCCAACCGCTTCACCCATTTCAACTGTATCGCCGCTCGCCAGATTTCTCCCGTAGCATTTGATACATACGCCGTCTTTCGCCTCACAGGTGAGAACCGAACGTATTTTTACATGTTCTATACCGCGCTCCTCGAAGAGCTTGATCGCTTTCTCCCCGATCTCCTCATTTGCATCAAGCAAAACCTCGTCGTTGAAAGGATCGATAACGTCTTCAAGGGCTGTTCGTCCGAGTATACGCTCGCCAAGCTCCTGAATAACCTTACCACCCTCAATCAGAGCGTATATGTCTATGCCATTTAGAGTGCCGCAATCTTCTTCCAGTATAATGATATCCTGAGCGACATCGACAAGACGTCGAGTCAGATATCCTGAGTTTGCGGTTTTAAGAGCCGTATCCGCCAAACCTTTTCTGGCTCCGTGCGTTGATATGAAATACTGAAGCACGGATAGCCCTTCACGGAAGTTTGCCGTAATAGGCGTTTCCATGATCTCGCCGGACGGCTTGGCCATAAGCCCGCGCATACCGGCAAGCTGGCGTATCTGCTGACGCGACCCTCGCGCTCCGGACTCCGCCATGATGAAAATAGAGTTGAAATCCTCATTACCTGAAGAGCCGTTGACAATTCTTTCATCCTGTCTCTCAAGCGTTTTAAACATCTCATGGGAAATAGTGTCTGAAACGTGCGCCCAAATATCGATGATCTTGTTATATCGCTCACCATGCGTGATAAGCCCGCTATGATACTGGCTGTCAACCTTCGCCACTTCCTCGCGAGCCTTGTCAACCAGCTCGACTTTGTTATCCGGAATGAGCATGTTATCCATGGAGATTGAAATACCGGCTATTGTGGCAATATGGAAACCCATGTCTTTAAGGTCGTCAAGGAACTTGACGGTAGCGTTTCGTCCTTTGGTGGTAAAGCATTCATACACAAGGTCCTGAAGTGACTTTTTCAACATCAGCTTGTTTGCCTTTTCAAAAGCCATTCCTTCAGGAAAAATCGTATAAAGCAACACCCTTCCGGCGGTAGTATCGTACACTTCCCCATCCACACGCACCCTTATGCGCGCGTTAAGTTCAACCTCGTCGTTATCATAGGCGACCATGACTTCCGAAACATCCGCAAAAGCCTTGTTCTCCCCTTTGGAGCCACCTTTTTCTTTTGTAAGGTAATAACAGCCGAGCACTATATCCTGCGAAGGCACGGCGATCGGTCTGCCATGAGCTGGTGACAAGATATTATTCACCGACATCATGAATAATTTCGCTTCCACCTGGGCCTCAAGCGAAAGAGGAATATGCACCGCCATCTGATCCCCGTCAAAGTCCGCGTTAAACGCCGCGCACACCAGAGGATGGAGCCTGATGGCTTTACCTTCAACAAGCACCGGCATGAAGGCCTGTATGCCAAGCCTGTGCAATGTCGGCGCGCGGTTTAACAGCACGGGATGGCCTTCCACCACTTCATCCAGCACTTCCCACACCTCTGGATATTCCTGATCAACCATCTTCTTGGCGCTTCTTATTGTTGTCGCATACCCTTTCTGCTCAAGCTTATGGAAAATGAAAGGCTTGAACAGTTCCAGCGCCATTTTTTTCGGCAAGCCGCATTGATGAAATTTAAGCTCGGGACCAACAACAATAACTGAACGTCCAGAATAATCGACACGCTTGCCGAGCAGGTTCTGACGGAAGCGGCCCTGCTTGCCCTTGAGCATATCTGACAAAGACTTTAACGGCCGCTTGTTCGGACCTTTTAATGTCCTTCCGCGACGTCCATTGTCGAACAGGGCGGCGACGGCTTCCTGCAACATCCTTTTTTCGTTGCGGATAATAATATCCGGAGCCTTGAGCTCCTGTATTCTTTTAAGCCTGTTATTTCTATTGATAACACGGCGATAAAGATCGTTGAGATCCGATGTCGCAAACCGTCCTCCATCAAGCGGGACAAGCGGGCGAAGCTCCGGCGGTATCACCGGAACAACTTTCAGAATCATCCATTCTGGTTTGTTGCCGGATTTCTTGAAAGCCTCAATCACTTTCAGACGTTTCGCCAGTTTGCGCTGAGTCTGCTGTGAATTTGTTTTTTTCAAAGCTTCACGAAGCTCGATCGAAAGCTCTTCGATATCGATGCTACGGATAAGGTCGTTTATGGCCTCTGCCCCGATACCGGATTTGAACGCACCATCGCCATGCTCTTCCAACGCCCGACGATGCGCTTCCTCGCTCAAAATTTGTTTATACTTCAAGCCGGTGTCGCCCGGGTCTATGATTATGTATCCCTCGAAATAAATAATTTTCTCAAGATCACGCAGGGATATATCCAGGAAGTTGCCAATTCTGCTAGGCAGCCCCTTGAAAAACCATATGTGAGCCACGGGGCTTGCAAGCTCGATATGCCCCATTCTCTCCCGTCGAACCTTGGAAAGAATAACCTCGACGCCGCACTTTTCGCACACGATCCCCTTGTGCTTCATGCGCTTGTATTTTCCGCAAATACATTCCCAGTCCTTCACCGGGCCAAATATCTTTGCGCAGAAAAGGCCGTCACGCTCCGGTTTAAAGGTGCGATAGTTGATCGTCTCAGGTTTTTTTACTTCACCGAATGACCATGACCGGATTTTCTCCGGCGACGCCAAACGTATCCTGATGGCGTTAAAAAAAATGGGGTCTCTTGGTTTCTCTCCAAAGGAGCTACCGAACGTGTCCAATGGCGCGTCTCCTAATTTTGATTTTAGTAATATTCAAAATATTTATATCAGTCGGTCGCAAATCGTATTGTTAAATGCGACCTTCAAACTTTCTGTATCAGCTCAACATCCAGAGCAAGGGCTTGAAGCTCCTTGACAAGAACGTTAAATGACTCCGGCACACCAGGATGAAGCGAATGATCGCCTTTAACGATTGATTCATACATCCGCTTGCGCCCTTCCACGTCATCTGATTTGACGGTAAGCATTTCCTGCAATGTATACGCCGCTCCATAAGCCTCTAGCGCCCATACCTCCATCTCTCCAAGCCGCTGCCCGCCAAACTGCGCTTTACCTCCAAGTGGCTGCTGCGTGACAAGTGAATAAGGGCCGGTGGAACGGGCGTGAATCTTGTC
>CAYNDB010000087.1:3480-10654 GCA_964395915.1 uncultured Nitrospinota bacterium
CCGACGTTCATACGCGAAGGCACGCCCAACGGATTGAGAATGATGTCTATAGGAGACCCATCCTCCGCATAAGGCATATCCTCTTCTGGGACTATCACAGACACAACACCCTTGTTGCCGTGACGTCCCGCCATTTTATCTCCCACCTGCAGTTTCCTCTTGATGGCTATGTACACCTTCACCATCTTGATAACACCAGGAGCAAGCTCGTCGCCTTTTGAAAACTTCGTTATCAAGTCATCATATTTGGTTTTTATCTCTCCAATGACTTCTTTGATATCTTCTTGAACTCTCTTTACGCCATCCATCGCCTCAGAGTCAGTTACTGTAACATTCTCAAGGTTTCCACCGGAAAGCTCCGCAAGGATTTCTTTGGTCAGCTCACTGTTTATTGGCGCCACCACTTCCGAGCCGGACATCACATCAACAGCGACTTTTTTACCAGCTAATACCGTTCTGATTTTATCGTCCCTTTCCATCCGGACGATTTCAATCTCCTGCGACATATCCTTGTCGAATCGAACCCGCTCCTCTTCCTCTATTTCAAGGGTGCGGCTGTCTTTTTCAGCGCCGCGACGCGAGAATACCTTAACGTTGATAACCGTCCCCTCGTTCCCGGGCGGAACGGTAAACGAAGTGTCGCGAACATCTCCGGCCTTTTCGCCGAAAATCGCTTTCAAAAGTTTTTCCTCCGGAGAAAGGAGCGTCTCGCCTTTGGGTGTGACCTTGCCGACAAGTATGTTGCCTGTCTTCACCTTGGCGCCAACCCTTATAATCCCCGATTCATCAAGATTCTTTAAAGCTTCTTCCGAAACATGCGGGATATCACGGGTTATATCCTCTTTCCCTTGCCTGGTATCACGAGCTTCCACATCGAACTCTTCTATATGAATCGATGTGAAGACATCTTCCCGGACAAGCCGTTCGGATATGATAATGGCATCCTCGAAGTTGTAGCCGTTCCACGGCATGAACGCCACCTTGACGTTGCGCCCCAGCGCAAGCTCGCCACGGTCAGTAGATTGGCCGTCCGCGATGACAGAGCCTTTCGACACATTCTGTCCCACAGTAACGATCGGAACCTGGTTGACGCATGTGTTCTGGTTGGAACGGTTGTACTTCGTCAAATTATATATTTTCACAGAAGACTTCTGCAAATCTTGCGTCTTTGCGCGTATGGCTACCCTGCTTGCGTCCACACTTATAACCGTGCCCTCTTCTTCCGCGACAACAACCGCGCCAGAGTCTTTCGCCGCGACAGATTCCATCCCCGTTCCTACAAACGGAGCTTCCGCTTTCATCAACGGGACAGCCTGACGTTGCATATTGGACCCCATCAAAGCTCTGTTTGCGTCATCGTTCTCAAGGAACGGGATCAATGCCGCGGCCACCGACACAAGCTGCTTTGGTGATACGTCCATATAATTAACTTCATCCGGCGGCGCCATACGATACTCACCTTTACGGCGGCACTGTATGAGATCCATCACGAACCTGCCCTCGTCATCCAGCTTGGCGTTCGCCTGGGCGATGGTATGTTTGTCTTCGTCCATGGCGGAAAGATAATCGACCTGTTTGGTCACACGTCCATCTTCCACTTTCATGTATGGAGTCTCGATAAAACCGAAGTTGTTCACCCGCGCATACGTTGAAAGCGAGGAGATCAAGCCGATATTCGGCCCCTCAGGAGTTTCAATCGGACAGATACGGCCATAATGACTGGGATGCACGTCCCGAACTTCAAACCCGGCGCGTTCACGTGTCAGCCCGCCCGGCCCAAGGGCGGAAAGGCGACGTTTGTGAGTAATGGAAGAAAGTGGATTTGTCTGATCCATAAACTGAGAAAGCTGGCTCGACCCGAAAAACTCTTTGATCGCGGCCGTGACCGGCTTGGAATTAATAAGATCATGCGGCATGCATGTCTCAAGGTCCATCATGTTCATCCGCTCCATGATAGCCTTCTCCATACGGACAAGACCCACACGGAACTGGTTCTCTACCGACTCACCCACAGAACGGACACGGCGGTTGCTCAGATGGTCGATATCATCTACATGGCCAACTCCCCGACGCAAATCGAACAACACCTTTACGGTAAGTAAAATGTCTTCTTTTGTCACCAGCCTCTGGCTTAAGGGATAGTCGAGATTAAGCCTGTTGTTCAACTTTAAACGACCGACCTCGGAAAGATCGTAACGCTTGGGATTAAAAAACAGGTTGTCGAACAACGTACGAGCGGTCTCCACAGTTGGCGGATCGCCAGGCCTCATACGTTTGCATATTTCCTTTAGCGCAGCTTCCTCTGATTCGACCTTATCTACAAGCAAAGTGTCACGGATCGACGTGTCCTTAAACTGCTCGTCTATGATAATAATACCGAAAGATTCCATCTTTCTTGCGCGAACAATATTCAAGAATTCCGGTGTAATCGCGGCTCCAGCCTCCACTTGAATTTCGCCAGTCTCTTCGTCGACAATATCCTCGGCAAAAAACTTGCCAAGGAGGTCTTCATCTACAAGGTTTAATGTCTTAAGTCCGTATTTCTCAAACATCTTGGCGCTTTTCTTCGAAAGCTTCCTTCCGGCTTTAACTATCGTATCGCCGCTTTTCGGATCCTTTACGTCATCATGAGCCTTGAAGCCCATCGATATCATTTCACGGCTTACGCCTATGGAAAACTCATCTTTGTCGATCTTGTAATATACATTCGTAGAATTATAAAAAAACTGCAGAAGCTCTTGCGAGCTGTATCCAAGCGCCTTGAGCAGAATCGTAGCAGGGAATTTGCGGCGTCTGTCGATCCTTGCATACAAAATTTCTTTTAAGTCAAACTCGAAATCAAGCCAGGAACCACGATATGGTATAAGCCTGGCTGAATAGTTGGAAATGCCTGAATGCGCTTTCGCCTTTTCTGTAGTAAAAAACGCTCCAGGGGACCTGTGCATCTGGCTGACCGCCACACGCTCGGTTCCATTGATAATAAAAGTGCCCGTATTGGTCATCAAAGGAATCTCGCCAAGATATATCTTCTGTTCCTTGATTTCCCTTATGGAAACTTCGCCGGTCTCTTCATCTTTATTTGTTATGATCAACTGCACCATAATTTTCAAAGGATCGGCGAATGTCATACTTCGCTGAAGACATTCATGCTTATGAAATTTTTCCTTGTACCGAACTTCCTGACCGCAGGAGTTACAAATAACTCCGGGCCCGCCAAGGTCCATATACTCACCGCACTTACATTCCCATATCCCCAGTTCAAAGCCTTTATATTCCAGGGTTGCGGTATTGTTATAATCCGATATTGGAAACACGCCGGAAAAAACTTCATGCAACCCTTGCATCAAGCGTTTTTCGGGAGCTACGTTTCTTTGCAGAAACTTCTCATAAAAGCTTGTCTGAATCTCTAAAAGGTTGGGAATATCTATTGCGGACGTAATTTTAGAAAAATCTATCCTATCGATAGGCTCTTTTCCTTTACGGTATGTCGCGGTATTGTTCATCAATAATTAACCTCTCAGTTGGGCGCAACAGGCTGGGAGCCAAACGTCGGACCAGTAGCGTCAAAAGCCATTGGACAGTCGCAGACCGACACCATTAATTGTTTCAGCGTTAAAATACTGGAAGATGAGCTCCAGCGGCTCTCCGGGAATTTCCGTTTCAAGCCTTATTTCACCTCCGCTGTGGCGCCGGCTTCTTCAAGCTGCGTTTTAATCTTCTCGGCTTCTTCAGGAGCGATTCCTTCTTTCACCGCTTTCGGAGCGTTATCCACAACTTCTTTCGCCTCTTTCAAGCCAAGGCCCGTAATTTCGCGTACCGCCTTGATAACCTGAATCTTTTTGTCACCAATAGAAGAGAGAATAACCGACACCTCGGTAGGCGCCTCATCTCCACCATCATCACCGCCACCTACTGGAGCCACCGCCACTGCGGCGGGAGCCGATGCGGATACGCCCCACTCGTCTTCAAGCTCTTTGACAAAGCCTAACAGTTCATGAACAGGCATATTCTTCAAAAAATCTTTTACATCATCCTTACTAGTAGCCATTTTCAAACATCCTCCTATATATGCTAATTTAATATACTGATTTATATTTTATACTTCATGAAAAACAGGACGCCCTGCTATTCTTCCTTTTTCTTATCCGCAATAGCGTTTAACGCATATAAAAGTTTTCTTCCCACTCCCCCGGTAACCCCAAGGAAGTTACGCGCAGGAGCCTGCAACAGCCCAAGCAACATTGACTGAACAACCGGCTTGGGAGGCATCTTGGAAAGCTCTTTCACACCGTTAACATCCAAAAGCGAGCCTTCTATTGCGCCCCCGATTATTTCAAGATTCGCGTTCTCCTTGGCGAAATCAATCAAAACCTTCGCCGGAGCGCTTATGTCGTCACCAAACCCGAAAGCCACCGATATCGGGCCTTTGAACATATCATCGGCGCATTCGAAAGGTGTTTCTTTGGCGGCTATTCTGGCCAAGGTGTTTTTCACAACCTTGAGCTTTGAATTGGATACGCGCAGTTCTTTCCGCAAAGCGGTCATACCTGCCACATCCACTCCGCTAAAATTTGCAAACACGGCGCTGGAAGCTTCATTAAAACTCCCCCTCAACGCTTCAACTTCCTGTTTTTTTGTTTCAGTTACCATAATATAATCACTATTCGATAATTTTAGCCACGCGCCGGTCCAGCAAGACCGGCTACCGATGTATCAATTTTAATTCCGGGACCCATTGTCGTAGATACCGAAACAGAGCGCATATATGTTCCTTTAGCGGATGCAGGTTTCATTTTCTGCAGCTGGTCAAGTAAAGCGTGCGCATTCTCATATAAATCCTCTACGGCAAAGCTCCCTTTCCCTATGGGAGCGTGAACGATGCCGGCCTTATCCACTCGAAACTCCACTTTCCCGGCCTGTATTTCCTTTATAGCGGCGGCAAGATTAAAGGTCACCGTCCCGGATTTAGGGTTTGGCATAAGTCCTCTTGGGCCAAGAACCTTTCCAAGCTTACCAACGTGGCTCATCATGTCTGGAGTGGAGACCGCCACGTCGAAATCCATCCAGCCACCCTGAACTTTTGCCACCAGGTCTTCACCGCCAACATAATCGGCGCCCGCATCCTCCGCTTCTTTTACCTTATCTCCTTTTGCAAAAACGGCGATCTTTCTCGTTTTACCAGTCCCTTTAGGCATGGTCACAGCGCCGCGAATCATTTGGTCGGCTTTTGTCGGATCCACACCAAGCCGAGCGGCGATCTCTACCGTTTCGTCGAACTTGGCCAAAGACACCTCTTTTGCGATCTTCATAGCCTCTATCAATTTATATTTTTTCATCTGGTCGACATTCGAGGCTGCCGCCTTATAACGTTTTCCCTTACCTGCCATTTGCTTAACGCTCCACTATTTAATTTGTCTATTCGACAATAATTCCCATTGATCGGGCGGTACCGGCGATAATCTTTGACGCGGCGTCTCCATCGGCGGCGTTCAAATCTTTCTCTTTAACCTTGGCGATATCGCGCACCTGCTCCCACGTTACTTTCGCCACCTTGGTTTTATTTGGTTCAGGCGACCCCTTGGCGATGCCTGCCGCTCTTTTCAAAAGCACAGACGCCGGAGGCGACTTCAAAATAAACGTAAATGACCTGTCTACGAATACAGTTATTATCACAGGGATAATCAACCCTTCCTGTCCTTGCGTTCTGGAGTTGAACAACTTGCAAAACTCCATAATGTTAACGCCATGCTGTCCCAGAGCCGGGCCAACAGGAGGCGCAGGGTTGGCGGCTCCAGCTGGAACCTGAAGCTTGATCTGTCCTATTATTTCTTTTGCCATTATTTTCCTCTCACGCCTTTAAGCGACTATATTTTCTCTATCTGCGCAAACTCAAGCTCTACAGGAGTAGACCTGCCAAAAACGCTAATCATAACCTTGACCTTGGCTCGCTCCAAGTTAACTTCGTCCAGTGTTCCCGTAAAGTTTGCAAAGGGCCCGTCATTAACACGCACAACCTCGCCTACTTCGTATGAATATTTCGGCTTCGGCTTCTCCGCAGCCCCTGTAAGCTGATCTTTTATTCTCTTAACTTCCTCAGGTCTCAACGGAGACGGGTATCTCGCGTCACCAAGAAAACCTGTTATGCGCGGAGTCTCTTTGACAATATGCCACGCTCGTTCATCCATCTCTATTTCAACCATGATATATCCGGGGAAAAATTTGCGCGAGCTGATCCTTTTTTTTCCACCGCGCACTTCCACCACGTTTTCTTCAGGAACAAGAATCTCGCCCAAAACTTCGCTCATACCTTGCTGCTTTAGCCGCTCTTTTATCTGGTCAGCCACCTTTTTCTCATAGCCGGAATACGTATGCAGGACAAACCATTCCTTGTTCGAGTCATCAACGCTTTCCTCAGCTTCAACAGGCTCGTTCTCCTGATCCGGCTGAACTGCGACTTCCTTATCTGTTTCAACGCCAGCTTCCTGATCCGGCTGAACCGCGGCTTCCTTATCCATTTCAACGTCAGCTCCCTGATCCTGTTGAGCTTCTTTTTCCTGATCCGGCTGAACTCCGTTTTCTATAGTCATATTTACCTATTTTATAAAACCAGCCCAATAATCTTGGACAAGAAAAAGTCCACAACACCAAGGTAAAACCCGATAATAATCACCACCGCTATAACTACAGAGGTAGTAGCGATAGTGTCTCTTCTGTTCGGGAAAGTGACCTTCTTGGTCTCTATTTTTACCTCTTTAATAAACTGCGTCAGTTCCTGAATTTTGCTCATTCTTTTTTATTAAAGCGCCGCGCTGTGTTGATGAAAGATACAGTGGCAGGCCAGGAGGGATTCGAACCCCCAACCCTCGCGTTTGGAGCGCGATGCTCTGCCGTTGAGCCACTGGCCTGTGGGTAACATTCCTCTCACTTATTTTGCCTCTTTGTGCGCCGTATGCCTCCTGCAGAACCGGCAATACTTTTTCATTTCAAGTTTACCGGGTGTATTCTTCTTGTTTTTCGTGGAGCTGTAGTTTTTGCGTTTGCACTCAGTACATTGCAGCTGAATTATGTCTCGCATCTTCTAAACCAGGCCCCTTTCCTATCTATTAATATACTTTATAATTTACTCGATAATTTCGGTTACGACACCAGCTCCGACTGTTCGGCCACCCTCACG
>CAYNDB010000088.1:0-10559 GCA_964395915.1 uncultured Nitrospinota bacterium
GGTTCGGGGCACAGCGCGCTGGATTATTAAAAGCGCAGGACTCGATCTTGGTCTATGGCTCGCGTCTATTCAGGGGCTGTATGAAGCCAAAGGCCGGGGTGAGGCGGCGGGGTATACCGTCCCCGCTGTAAATATCAGGGGGTTGACCTACGACGTGGCCCGCGCTCTGGCGCGGACCGGCCTCAAAAATAACAGTAACGCCGCGCTTTTCGAAATAGCCAGGTCGGAAATAGGTTATACGAAGCAACGCCCGGCTGAATATGCGACGGTTATCATGGCCGCCGCCATTAAAGAGGGGCTTAAAGGCCCTGTATTCGTTCAGGGCGATCATTTTCAGGTGAACGCGAAGAAATACAAGGAAGACCCGGATAAAGAGGTTCAAGGCGTCAAGGAGCTTATAACAGAGGCGATTGAAGCGGGGTTCTACAATATCGATATAGACACTTCCACGCTTGTCGACCTTTCCAAGCCTACGCTTGAAGAACAGCAGAGGCTCAACTATGAAGTCGGCGCGGATCTGACAGCGCATGTGCGAGGCCTGGAGCCCGCTGGGGTGACCGTTTCCGTCGGGGGGGAGATAGGCGAGGTGGGGGAGAAGAACTCCACTGTAGAGGAGCTGGAAGCTTATATGGACGGCTACAAGGCAGCATTAAGCGCAAAAGGCGGAGGTATGAAGGGTATAAGCAAGGTTTCGGTTCAAACGGGCACATCACACGGAGGTATTCCTCTCCCGGACGGGACAATTGCAAAGGTGGCGCTCGATTTCGATACGCTGAAAAAACTGTCCCACGCCGCAGTTGAAAAATTCGGTCTTTCTGGCGCGGTTCAACATGGAGCGTCTACGTTGCCGGACGAAATGTTTCACCGTTTTCCGGAAACCGGAGCCTCTGAAATACATCTGGCCACAGGATTTCAGAACATGATCTACGATTCGCCGGACTTCCCATCCGAACTTAAAGAAAAAATATATAACGGGCTTCACGAAAATTTTGCGTCTGAGAAAAAAGAGGGACAGACAGAAGAGCAGTTCATTTATAAAACCAGAAAAAAAGGATTTGGGCTTGCCAAAGAGGAAATTTGGCTGTTACCTGAGTCGATCCGATCGGCGATCGGAGCCCAGCTTGAGGAGAAATTCGATTTTCTTTTCAAGCAACTTAATAATGTGGACAGAACCGGGGATATAGAAAAGTATATTCCGGATACTTCAGTGTCTCCATCTCTGTCACAAGAGATAGCCAGCGCATAAGTTTTGCGGTTTGAATAAAGCGCCAGGTTCTATATGGGCTGACAACCCCCAAATCAATACCAATTTACGCCATAAAACCTAAATTGACTCGCATTGGAATTGTAATGTCATAATATGTAACATATGTATATATTTAAGGCCGATAATAAATTTTTTGAGTCATAGACGCGAATATTATGTATGAATTATAACACTTAGAATAATCAATAGTTATAGTAATAATAAATTTTTTTATTTTATTGGAGCGGTTTGGAAAGGTTTTTTTATTGTAACGAATGTTAACTAATTTTGTTGACTAATTCTAAATGGTGGATTAGATTTATATATAGGTATATACGATTATGTTTATTTGAAAGTGAACGTAATTTCATCCCCACCAAGGTTCCATCGGTTGCGATTTATCGCTCCGGTGGAGCCTTCTTTATAATAAGCCTAACGCCAGTTTTTGAAAAGGTTTCTCACATTTTTTCCCAGACCCACGGTTCAGAGCCTGAGCCTGTTGTCAGCAGATTACCACCGTCTGAAAACGAGTATGGGGCGGCATTTAAAATGCCATCTGTAACAGGCGCCACGGAAGGGATGCATGCGAAGCCACTTGCAGCTACAGTTTCCGTATAGGTATCGGTATCAACGGCCACGGATCCGGTCCATGTGCAGACGACGGTATCCCACACCAGTACTCTCACAGAGTCATAGGTCGACCTTCCTGTTATGGATGATGAACTGCTTATTGTCCAGGCTCCGGAGACAATCAAGGTAGACGCAGGGACGGAGGTTAAGCTCCATGTGCCTATCCATGAGCCGTCACTAGAAGAGGAGCCGCTGTCGCCTGATGTGCCTGAAGAGCCGTCGCTGGTTGAGCTTGTGTCGCCACCACTGCCACCACCACAGCTAATAACAGAAATGGTTGATAAACAGATAATCGAGGAAAGAAGAAAAGATTTCATTAAATTGGTCATGACATACCTATAGTTATCATTATAGAAAAACGAAACAATATTGTTATTGTTGTAGATATGCCCAGAATTTACAGCAATCCCGTGAGTATGTAAAGGATGGTAATGTGGTGTGGCGCAGGTCTTAGCGCCGCATGGAAACCATCAGATTTTGTTCCTCGTATCCTTTAACCCAATGCTGATTAAACCTCACCATAAAATTGCGCCAGATAATTTCCGGCGGCGTGTCGAAAATGTCCGCAGGGATGGCCCGCACAACGCGCCAGTCTCCACGTTCGACCTCCGCCTCAAGCTGGCCGGGAGCCCACCCTGTATATCCTGCGTATGCCCGTATAGTATTGGTCAGGCTTGACTCCGCAAGTACTCTGTTTAAGCCGTCCATGCCTATACTAAGGTAGACATCACCAAAAACATGTTCCGCCATATCGGGAGCGTTTTGGCTGGTAAATAACATTACGAGACTGAACTGCGACACCGGTCCACCGATAAATACGGTTTCGTTAAATCCTTTAAGCTCTTTTACATCTGGTAACGCTTTTGAGAGCGGGATGTTTGTTGGCCGGTTAATGATAACTCCCGCCGCGCCATCTTGTGAGTTGTGGCTGATAATAAGCACTACCGTCTCATCAAACCTGTGATCCCGGAGACTTGGCTTCGCTACCAGTAATACGCCTTTTGAAAGCGCCTCATTTTCAGATAATCCGGCGACATGGTATTCGGGGGGATGGGTTATGTTTTCGCGCTTTTGGGGGACTGTATCCGCTGCGAAAGCCGTGGAGGCCACGACGGGAAAAAGGAGCGCCATTATGGCTGCCAGCAAGTGGGACGCTCTTAAATAGTTACTGTTAATCCGTTTCATATCAATACTTCTCCTTGGATAATGCGTTTTTTCGCATTTCTGCTACTATTTTATTTTACCATTTTTTTTGTTTTTTTTCCCTTTTTGTCCTATGGCGGAAATATGCGCGATCAAAATTTTTGAGGTTGAAAGCGCCTTTTGCCAACTGTTCCCGTGTGCTATAGTTTGTTCGAATGAATCATAATCATTTTGAGGCGGCCAAAGCGCCGGGTCTTACGCAATCGTTACCCGTAACCCCGTCAGGCCCGGAAGGGAGCAGCGGCAGCGGAGCTTTCGATGTGCAGTAAGGAACCCGGCGCTATGGCCGCCTCGTTATTACTATCTATTGGCGCTGGGCAGAGCTTGCGCGATTGAGATCATATGAGCGAACAATACACCGTCACGGCCCGCAAATTTCGGCCGAGGACGTTTAGCCAGATTGTAGGCCAACCTCACATCGTTCGTACGTTGACTAACGCGATCGTCAAAAAGCGAATCGGGCACGCCTATCTTTTCTCTGGCACAAGAGGCGTGGGTAAAACCACGACTGCCAGGATACTTGCCAAGGCGTTGAATTGCGCAAACGGCCCCACGCCCGAGCCTTGCCTTGAGTGCGAGAATTGCAAGGAGATCGAAGCGGGCTCGTCGATGGATGTTATTGAGATTGACGGCGCCTCGAACACCGGGATAGACAACATACGCGAGCTTAGGGAAAACGCCCAGTTCACCCCTTCAAAGTCGACATATAAAATATATATCATTGACGAGGTGCACCAGATATCAAAAGCGGCTTTCAACGCCCTGCTAAAAACGCTGGAGGAGCCGCCGCCGCATGTAAAATTTATTTTTGCCACAACGGAGCTTGTAAAAGTTCCGGAGACGATTCTTTCCCGTTGCCAGAGTTTCGAGTATCGCAGTATCTCCGTGAAAGATATTTCAGATCAGCTAAAAATGATCGCGGAACATGAAAATATAAATATTACGGCGGGGGCCATTGAACTACTTTCCAGAAGGGCGGCGGGCTCCATGCGTGACGCGCAATCCCTTTTCGACCAAGCGGCGGCCTATGGAGGTGGTTCGGTTACGGAGGAGGATATCAAGCTCATCCTTGGAATGGTGGACAAGGCCCTGCTGTTTGATGTCATTGACGCTACGATAAGGCAGGATCGTCGGACCCTTCTGGACCTGGTTGAGAAAGCGGCTTATACAGGCTCCGACCCCGCTCTTTTCGTGGAAGATTTGGCGGAGACTGCAAGGAACATAATGGTGGCCAAAATAAACCCTGAACGGCTGACAGAATATGGTGAAGAGGAAAAAAACAGGTTAAAACAGTGGGCTCAAACTCTCGATTTTGATGAAATACAGCGGTATTTCCAAGTGTTGACAAAAACAATGGAGGATATGAAACGGAGCTCACAGCCCGCCCTGGTTATGGAGATGGGGGTTTTAAGACTTTCCGAGAAGCGGGGCCTTGTGAAAATTGACGACCTGATAGATAACGTATCGAAAGCGGAGACCGCTATTGAAAAAAAAATGGTCCACAGCAACCCTCCCGCGCAAGAAACTGTGAAACCGACAAGCCCTGTTGATGGCGGGTCTGGCAAGAAGCATGTTTCCATAGCGGTCGACTCCAACGTGGAAAAGGCTCCCCGGGAGATTGAGAGCGCGTTCAACCATGGGTCCGGTTCCGGCCTTCTTCAGGCTTTTATGGATTCCGACACATTGTTGAGGGGTATTCTGGATAACGCCGTCGTCCAGATAAAAGATGATGTCATGGTTATTTACGTAAACGATATGTTTACGCGTGAAAAGCTGGAGAAACAGGAAACGAAACTGGCGCTTGAAAAAATCGCCGAAGATAAGCTGAATCGAAAAATACGGCTTGTGGCGATGGTCAATGGCGAAAAAAAAAATGGCGGAGATAAACAAGATCGAAAAGACCGTGACCGTGAGGTGATAATAAAACGTCAGATGATCGACATGCCGATAGTGCAGAAGGCTATGGAAATTTTTAGCGGCGAAATAGAAGATGTGAGGATTCCCAAAGATATATAATTCGGAGCGATTACATATGGTAGTTTTAAAATATATTGGAATTTTGGGAGTTGAAAATGTCTAAAGGTTTCGGGAACCTGATGCGTCAGGCCCAGGTGATGAAAAAGAAAATCGCCGAAGCGCAGGAGGCTGTTGAAGCGCAGACCTTCGACGGAGAGGCTGGTCAGGGGAAAGTGAAAGTAACCGTTTCAGGCGGGTTGGAGACAAAATCGATATCTATCGAAAAGGAGCTTGTGGATCCTGACGATACCGGTATGCTCGAGGACCTGATCGTAGTGGCTGTTAATGATGCTATCACTAAAGCTACCAAAGCCAAAGATGATGAGATGAGCCGTCTTACTGGTGGGCTGGACCTTAAAATGCCAGGTCTTTTCTAAATATTGCTACAAGTTCAGTTTTTAGGAGCGCTGTCATGATAAAACGTTATCCCAAACTTAAGTCAATGCTGACATTTGCCCTGGCGCTCTTTGCCATTTCCGGGTGCGGCGGCTCCTCTGGTTCCGGAAGCTCAGCTATAACTTCCGATCCTCCTTCAGTTGTTGGGACATGGGTTTCGTCGGATGGCTCTTCCACACTTGCTTACACTGATAGCTCCACGTCAAGGTCTCGTGTGACGCAAACTTACAACCATTTGTGTACATTGACTTCCGGTTGCACGATGTCCGGTCCGATGGAGTTCAACTGGGACAAAACAGAAGAGGCGTCCTGGCCCGCCGATATGGGAGCTGATGGCAATGTCGTATACAGTGGGACATACAACATGAATCATACAGCTTTTAGCGGATGCGCTGTGACGGAGACTCTGACAGGCTCTGTGGAAATGACTACTGACGGAAAATATATGAAGTATACGGGGTTTGACATGATGTCCGGCATGATGTCCGACATGGCAAACGATTTCTGGAGTAAAAGCGAGTGACCGGAGGCGAGGGATGAAAGGCCCGGAATCTTTGTCACGGCTGGTTGAACGGCTGAAAATTCTTCCTGGAGTGGGAGACAAGACGGCGGAGCGTCTGGCGTTCTTTATTCTTAAATCATCCCCGGACGATGTTAAAAAGCTGACCGACGCGTTGATAGACGTAAAGGAGAGGGTGAGTCTTTGTTCGACATGCTTGTCCATTACCGAGAAAGACCCATGCATGATTTGCTCCGATCCCAATCGCGACCATTCGCTGATTTGCGTAGTAGAGGAGCCGCATGACGTTTTTGCTATTGAGAGGGTGGGGGAGTTTAAAGGAGTCTATCATGTGTTAATGGGAGTTTTGTCTCCCCTGGAAGGTATCGGGCCGGAAGAGCTTAAGCTGGATGAGCTTTCCGCAAGAGTTGATGAAGGAGAGGTAAAAGAAATAATCGTCGCCACGAACCCTAATTCCGAAGGCGAGGCTACAGCGATGTATATCGGTAAGCTTTTGCAGGATAAAGAAATCCTTGTCACTCGGATCGCTCGCGGCCTTCCTATGGGAGGGGATCTGGAATACGCCGACGAAGTTACCTTGAGCAAGGCGCTTTCCGGAAGAATTAGACTGTAGCCTTACAGCAAGATATTTTTTTGTTTCACGGCTTTTCGGATTATATTTTGCCCATAGCGCTTCGCGAGGGTATTGCCGGGTATATTAAAATATCAATAAGGGGGGGGGTAATATCACAGTTAATCAATGAGTTAAAGTTTGAACACGGGCGGCTTGATTGTTCTGTAATTGGGATAAAAAGCCTTGGCCCGTAGATTTGACCGGTAAATAGTAAATGTGAAGAGGGCCTGTCGCCGCTCTGTTTTCTCTTGTTTTTCAATGTGATAATATTAGTTGGAACCAGCCGAATATGTCATTTTTACAAAAAGATAGTTTCTTATCTGAAAATTTACCAGGCGGTCAAATCAAAAAAATCCCAACCTCAATATTTATTTCTGTATAATCGACGCTTTTCTAAAAAAGATTTATATGTGCATGGCTTTTTCCAGCTAATATTGTTTATATGTAGTTTTTAAACTTTCAATGTGCGCAAAGCTGATATGGTTTAGACGGAGGAGGATTTTATGGTAGAGCTTCCAGTTACAAACGAGCTGGGTTTTTATGAGATAAGGATGGAGTCCGTTGGCGGGTTCGGAGCCAACCTCGCCGGGAAGATTCTTGGAGAAGCGGGAGTCCTGGGTATGGGTTTTAACGGGTCAAACTTTTCAAGCTACGGCTCTGAGAAAAAAGGAAGTCCGATCAAAGCTTTTGTCCGTTTTTGTGATTCCTCCGCCACCGTGCGGGTAAACAGCCCTGTTACCGAGCCGCATATGCTCGTCATTTTTGTCGAGACGATGCTGGACTTTCCCGGCGTTCTTTCCGGAATTGGGAAAGATACCACTGTGATAATCAACACGAGCCTGAGCCCCGATGAAGCCAGAGACAAGATGAAGTTGCAATACGGCGTTGTTGTGACTCTGGACGCGATGAAGATCGCCGTAGAGGAGAAAACCCGTGTAAACACGGCTTTGCTGGGAGCGATGTCCGCCGCCTCGGGGTTTATTGACCCGGATGCGATAAAGGACTATATAAGAAAGAACCTCGGCAAGAAATATGCGTTCCTTATCGAGCCTAATATAAAGACTTTTGACAGAGGCTTTAAGGAATTCCATACGAAGACGTTTGAGGACGATGGTAAATATCCGGCCCAGCCTTCCAAGCGGGAGGAACAGAAAGTTGGATATATGAATCAAACCATGGGAGGCGTCATAACCACTCCTGGAAACTCTATTCATAAAGACCTCACAGTTTCCCGCTCCGGCTGGGTTCCGGTTTTACTTAAAAGCAAATGCACACATTGCGGTGAGTGCGACATTACATGTCCTGACTACTGCTTCGAATGGGGAGTCGGGAAAGATAAAAAGGGACGGGACGTTCAAATACTGGAAAAAATTTACTATCCACACTGCAAGGGGTGCTTGCGTTGTGTTGATATATGCAAATTTGACGCGCTTGTGTCAAAGGTTGAATATGAAGTTGACAATGAGATCATTGAAGTGGGTTACTCGGAATAAAATCTATGAATATTTTACGTTTCGGAGCTAATTTCGCATACAAGCGTCCGAACCGTATCGTAAAAATTGAGGAAATAAATTTATGAGCTCCAAAACTGAAATAACAGAAGAAGCTACTTCAGCGGGCAAGCCAGTTCAGGTGACGGACTTTATGTCCGGCAACGAGATGTCTTCTCTTGCCGCTTCACATATAAATTTCCATCTCATGGGATATTATCCGATCACTCCTTCAACAGAGGTTGCGGAGTATCTCGACGAGATGTGGGCGAACGGAAAGCACGACGTTAAACTTGTTCCGGGCGACGGTGAGCATGGCGCGGCTGGTATTTGCTATGGAGCGTCGACAGCTGGTGGCCGTGTGTTCAACGCCACATCCGCTAACGGTCTTCTGTTCTCTTTAGAGCAGCTCCCTGTTCAGTCCGGCACCAGATATCCGATGGTTTTAAACCTTGTATGTCGCTCAGTCTCCGGCCCGCTCGATATCCGTGGCGACCATTCAGACCTGGTTTCGACTCTCGACATGGGGTGGATTGTGTTACTAGCAAAAGACCCGCAGGCGACTTACGACATGACTGTGCTAGCGGTGAAAATAGGCGAAGCGGAAGATGTCCGTCTGCCTGTAATAGTTGCGGATGACGGTTTTTTCACCTCTCATCAGAAACGCCGCGTTTCATATTTTGAAGATCGTAAAGTTGTCGAGGATTTTGTCGGCGAGTTTAAGGTGATGAACAGCTCGGTGGATGTTGAGAACCCGATAACCATCGGCCCATACATGAACGATCCTGACCAGATAAACAATAAAAAGCAACTGTCGCTTGCGATGGCCGCCGCCGAGAGTGTAATACCGAAAGTTTTTGCGGAATACGAAAAGATTTCCGGCAGAAAATACAACATGCTGGAGACATATAAAATGGAGGATGCCGATACGGCTATCTTCATATTGAACTCCGCGGCCGATACATGCATGGATGTTGTCGACAAGCTTAGGGCTGAAGGTAAAAAGGTGGGGGCTATGTACCCCACGGTCATTCGTCCTTTCCCCGCTGAGTTGATCCGGCAAGCCTGCAAAAATGTAAAAGCTCTTCTTGTGGCCGACAGGGCGGACTCCTATGGAGCCAACGGCGGCCGTATGAGCCATGAGGTTAAAGCGGCTTTGAAAGATGATCCGGACAATAAAACCCTTGTCATATCGCGTATATACGGCCTTGGCGGAAAAGACTTTTTTGCCGAAGACGCGGAGGAAATGTTTAACCTCACATTCGACGCGGCTGATAAAGGAAAGGTGGAAATTCCATACGACTACATAGGCATTTCCCCTGGTGATCCAGATTGGAAACCGGTTCAGGGCACAAAACCCCTTACAAAAGAGCAGCAAACCCCGGACTTAAAGGTTTCTCAGGATGAGAAGACCGGCAAGGTAGAGGTTAAGGGCGTAAAACAACGCAACCTCACCGCCATGCCGCACAGGATTACCGCTGGTCACGGCGCATGCCCGGGCTGTGGTATTTTCCCAAGTATCGGCACGTTCCTGAAAGGGATTGAAGGTTTCGTGGTCATGCTGTGGCACACAGGTTGTGGGATGGTAGTCACCACCGGATACCCGAACAGTTCCTTTGCCGTTACGTATATCCATAACCTCTTCCAGAATGGAGCCGCCACCCTTACCGGCGTGGTGGAGATGTATAAGGAGCGTCAGCGCAGGGGCGAGATTCCACAAGATCAGGAAATTACGTTCATCATGGTGTCTGGCGACGGTGGGCTGGATATCGGCCTTGGGCCGGCGTTGGGAACGGCGTTCCGTAACAACAATCTTATAATCCTTGAGTATGATAACCAGGGATATATGAATACTGGCAACCAGATGTCTTTCACCACACCGCTGGGGCATGCCACATCGACTTCCAATATTGGCACAAGAGGCCGCGGAAAGAGTTTTAATCACAAGGATTCCGCCCAGCTTTTCGCCGCATGTCATATACCATATGTGTTCACAGGGTCGGAGTCTATGTATAAAGACCTTATCCGAAAGGCCGCAAAAGCCCAATGGTACGCAAGGAACAAAGGCATGGTGTTTGGCAAGCTTTTCTCTGATTGTCCGCTTAACTGGCGTCACCCTGATAATAACGGGCAGGAAGTGATTCAGGCCGGAATAGACTGCAATTTCTTCCCGCTATATGAAGTGGAAAATGGCGTGACAACTCTCAACTATGACCCTGAGACCAAGGGCGCCAAGGTTCCGGTCTCAGACTGGCTGAAGACGATGGGCAAGACCAAGCATATGCTAAAAGACGATTACAAGGAGATCGTCGCCACTTTCCAGACGGAGGTGGATCGTCGTTTCGCCCGGTTGAAAGCTATGAGCGAACACCCGGATCTTTAGCAAAAACGTTTGTAGAGCTTAAGTGGCATCTGTCATCGTTATGGAGAACCCTTTTGGGGTTT
>CAYNDB010000089.1:0-10519 GCA_964395915.1 uncultured Nitrospinota bacterium
TCTATATTTTGATGGGTTGCGCCAAGTTTTTTCTCAAGTATTCCGCAGATATACGAGGAGAGCCTTTCAACTGTGGTGGACTCTATGGGAAGTAACACGCAATCCTCTTTCGGGAATACGAACCTTTTATTTTTAAAGAGGATTTCTATCTCAGCTCCATCAAAGGTAAGCTTTTGCCTCTTTTCTTTTTCCGCTATGATTGTCTTGTGGTCGAGGGAGTCGCAGATATTCTTGATAACAGGATTTATTTCATTGAAATCCACGATAACGCCGTTCGAGTTCAGCGATCCACCGATTTCCACTGTGACGGTATAGTTATGCCCGTGTAACCGTTCGCATTTACCCATTTCAATAAGAAAATGGGATGCGGCGAAACTGTGCTCTTCTTTAAAGATTCTAATTTTCATTTTGAATTTTGTCTCCGATCCTAAAGCGGGGATGCTTGCCTGGATGTATCGGAACCAGCCGCGCTTTTTCCCATGGCTCTTCTGAATTCCACAGGGTCGAACTCCACTATCGCTCCATTTTTCACGGTAAGGGAGATCATGCTCTTGTCCGCGTCACCAGAAGGCATTATCGACGTGACACCTGACACGCCCTCAAAAAACCTGATGTTTTTAAGGTACGCTGTCATTTCTTTTCTGGAAGTCGCTCCGTGGGCTATGGCTGAAAGGGCCATCCTTGCGGCGTCATAAGCCTGGGCTGCGAGTAATGTCGGCTCTTCACGGAAGGCGACCTGATAGTTGCGCACGAATGTCTTTACGTGGGGTGAGCTTTCCCTGGCGAAAAATCCGTCCATGAATATTACGCCTTCCGCGTATTTCTCCGCTATGGACGGGAACTTCCTGTGGTTTGCGTCTTTGTCGGTAATCCGTACAACGTTTTTTATATTATAAAATGTAAGCTCTGGAAGAATCAGCCCCACTTTTTCATATGAGCCAGGGAGAAAAACCGCATCATAATTTATGGAAAGCCCGGGACGAAAGTTTTTACCGGTAATCGGAAACCCGCCATAACTTTCTATTTTTGGAGATGCGAGAGCGCCGTCAATATCCTTCGCTAATATAGAGTTAATTATTGCCGGCCTTGCCGAAGGGTTGCTTCTTGCGACAGATAGTATTGTTTTCCGCAAACTTTCATCAGACATTCCTCCGATGTTTTTAATCTGCTTCTTAAAATCGGTCTGAGTGGGGTCATACCATTCAGCCGCAAGGACTTCCCCTCCCAAAAGTTCGACTTCATGAACGAAGAACTGGACAATTTCCCGCCCATAAGGGTCGTTTGGATAAATAATGGCAAAACGTTTGAGGCCAAGCTCATTTACGGCCAGGTTGGCAAGTTTTTTACCTTCCAGGCTGTTGGTAATAGTATTTCGGAAGAGGTGGTCGCTAACAGACGCCAGCCCTTCCGCCGACGCCGAGGGGCTTAAGACCGGCATCCGGTAACGGTCAGCGATTTGCGCGGCCCTCTCAAAAGCTTCGCTAAACGCCGGGCCCAAAGTTAATATTACATCGCGGTCTTTAGCAAGTTCGATCAGAGCTTCTTCCGCATTTTTCGGATTGCTTGACGAATCCTTGACAATCGGTTTTATATTTTTTTCATTCGCCAGATCGCGTAATGAGTTGAAGGCAAGCTGTATTCCCTGCAAAATCTCACGGCCTGCCCTGGCTCCCGACCCTGAAAGCGGGAGAACTGCTCCAATTTTTGGCGATTCCGGTTTATAGTTTTCATTCCCTTCAGAGAGCCATTCGCCCAGAGGTTTTTTCTTTGATGGAAACTGTTTCGCATATCGTATTTTCACTTCATCCAGAAGAGATGATTCGCCGCTACGTTTGTAGATATTGAAAAGCTCGGTAAACGCCATTTTGGACGGCCACATTCCGCTATATTTAAATGTGATACTTTTTAACGCCTCTTCCCCTAAAAAATTATGGAAAATCTTTTCCACTCTGGCGCGAGCGGCTTTTACAAGACGCTCGTTATCAGCCATGGTTTCACTTTTGACATAAAGCTCGACCGCCTCCTCGAATTGGCCTTTGCGGGATTTCATGCCTGCCCGGAAAAAATGAACGTAAGCCCGCTTGCCGGGCAGCCCGAGGAGAGGTAAAGCTTTATTAAATATCTCTTCCGCTTTCTCATTGTCATTCAGATAAAAATAGCTTATCGCGGTATTTAATAAAGCCTCGCTGTATACGTCGGAATTCGGATATTTTTTTGGCAGCGCCTCAAAATAATAGAGCGCATCACGATAGCGTCCCATCTCAAACCAGCAAAGCCCCGTCTTCAAGTATGCGTTATCCGCGAGGCGGTCATCTGGCGCGGTTTTTTTCAGATATTCAAGATATGCCTCCGCCGCTTCGCTATATCGTTTTTCGGCAAAGAGTTTTTCCGCTTTGCTGAAAATAAATCCGGTATGTTTTGCGGGAGGTGACACTATCGCCACAGGTCGGTCAAACTTGGGAGGGGGAGTCTCCCTCTTTTCAGGCTTCCGATCAGGAGTGGAGGCGCACGCTGTGAAAAGAAAAAGCGTAAGCAGAACGATCGCGGTCCTGGCGTTTAGAATCGTTTGTCGGCGCCGCAGGATTTGCTTTTCAGTAATGACTTTCTCAATTGTCATCATCACTCTGGTTTTCATTTCCGATTTCATATTTCGCCAGTTTATACCGGAAAGAGCGAAAAGAGAGGTTCAACAATTTTGCCGCCTCTTTCTTTTTTCCTCCTGTTTTATCCAACGCTTTTTTTAGAAGGTCTGTTTCGATGTTGCTTATCATGTCTTCCAGGTCGATCCCACCTTCCGGTATGTTTCCTGTCTCTTCATTTGCCCTGATATTGGAATATCGCACATCGTCCGTCAGGCTTTCCGGCTCTATCGACGAACCGGTGGAAAGCACCACCGCCCGCTCGATCACATTTTCCAGCTCGCGAACGTTCCCGCGCCAATGATACTTTTCCAGCGCTCTCATGGCGTCGGCCGAGATCGATGTGATATTGCGCCCGTCCTGCTCGGCATATTTTTCCAGGAACTTCTGAGCCAAAAGCGGTATATCAGCCTTGCGCTCGCAGAGTTTTGGTATGTGAATATTTATTATATTGAGCCTGTAATACAGGTCTTCCCGAAAAGCCCCTTCCTCTATAAGCCCCTCAAGATCCTTGTTCGTAGCGGCGATCACACGGATGTCCACTTTTATATCTTTGCTTCCCCCAACCCGCTTAAATTCTCGTTCCTGAAGCATTCTTAACATTTTAACCTGGATCGATAGCGGAGCCTCGCCAATCTCATCAAGGAAAAAGGTTCCACCATCAGCAAGCTCTAAAAGACCTTTCTTGTCTGCGTGCGCTCCTGTAAACGATCCTTTTTGATGACCGAAAAGCTCGCTTTCCAGCAGTTGCTCCGGCATGGCTCCACAGTTTATCGAGTGTAGAGGCTTGTCCTTTCTGTCGGACAGGTAATGTATCGCCTTGGCGACAAGCTCCTTGCCGGTTCCGGACTCGCCAGTTATAAGCGCCGTCGATTTGCTTTTAGCCACTTTGCGGATAAGGTCGAACAGTTTTAGCATTTTTTCCGATTTCCCGAGCATGGCGCCAATGCTGTATGGCTCGGCAAGCTCACCTTTCAGGCGTTTGATCTCCGCTTTATCGCTTCTGTGCTCCAGAGCTTTTGCCACGATGAGTTTGATCTCATCGACCTGGAAAGGTTTTGTAATATAGTCATAGGCGCCTATTTTCATCGCCTCCACCGCTGTCTCGGTCGAAGCGAATGCGGTGACCATCAGCACCGGCACATCCTTGTTGATCGCCATAGAGCTTTTAAGAACCGCCATGCCGCCTGCGACAGGCATATTTATATCTGTGATCACAAGGTCTATATCCTTGGAGTTGAGGAACTGGACGGCTTCCTCGGCGGAATGGGCCACAACAACCTCGTAGCCCTCCCGGCTGAAAAGGATTTCAAGGAATTCCGTTAAACTTTTTTCGTCGTCCGCTACAAGTATCGTAAACATATTAAAAGTTAAATATTCGTAACCAGCGCCACCCGGAGACTGGCTGAAAATTATTGAATATATGTAATGAAATAGTAATGTTAGCCTATTTAAAGACGCCAGGGAAAATAAAATTTCCCCAAATATCGGTTATAATGACTTCCTTTAAAAACATTTTATTATAACAAGATAAAGCGCCTCCTGAAATGGCTGAATCTTCTTAAAAACACCTTGAAAAGCAATAAACAGTCACTTATATGGACAACAGTGAAACCGCCGTATTTAAATCCGCAGGGGTCCCGTCCGTAAATATGGCTTATATGAGAGGTTACGCATACAAGGCTCTGTTACTTTTAGCCGTTGCGCTGGCCGGTATGTCATGTTCAAACATGGTGCAGGTGAAAATTGACGTGGTGGATCAAAGAACCGCGCTTGAGAATCAGGTGCTTGGCAGTTACAGGGAGATAAACGGCGATCTTCTCCTGCTGGCGTCTGTCCGATCGATAGACCGGCAAGGTCGCCTTGTTCCGTCCCCTCCAATGCCGGAAGGAAGAAAAAAAGCCCTTCGAGCCATGCAGAGGTCTGCATTTAACAAAGATGATATCGACGCGTTCAAGTCTGAAGGGGTTCTGGGCGAAAGTCTGGATGGGTACCTTTACTATTTTAAAACGCCCGGGATGAAGACCGACCCGAAGCAGGCCAAATTCGCATGGTCGTTAAGAACCGAGGAAAACGAAGACAGGAAGGTCCTTTATAAGCGAATCGTTGAGATCAACGAAAACTTTAAGGAAAGTGACCTTAAAAAAGTTGAAACGATTATGGCCGGGCTTAACCGCGACGCGGCAAAGCCAGGCGAGCTAATACAGACCGACTCGGGTGAATGGGTAAAGAAAGAAGGTAAATAATGGTTAACGCCATGCCAGAAATCATATACTACGTCGGAGCCAGTCTGGATGGGTATATAGCGACGCCGGATGGCGGTGTGGAATGGCTCTCTCCATTTAATACGGATGATGAAGACTATGGTTATTCGGAGTTCTACTCATCCATTGACGCGGCGCTTCTAGGGAGCGGAACATACGAACGAAGCCTGGCTTTAGGATGCGATTATTCCGACAAACCATGCTGGGTTTTATCACAGCGACGCATTAAGGTGATGAATCCGGATACAATCGTGACTGCGCAAAGCCCGCGTGATGTAGTGGCGGAGCTTGAAGCTCGCAAACTTCGCCGCGTATACCTGGTGGGGGGTGGAAAGCTTGCCGCCTCTTTCAGGGCAGAGGCGCTCATTACACAATACATAATATCAATCATCCCTGTAATTCTTGGCTCTGGCATTCCGCTGTTCGCCTCATCCGGCCCGGAGGAAAATCTTAAGCTTGTCGAAAATAAATCATATCCAAACGGGTTGATACAACTTCGGTACTTGCGAGCCGATAAAGTGGACTAATGCTCACAATCTTCCAGGGTTGGTAAGACGGGAAAGAGAGTAACCCATGACGATATCCCAGGCTGTAATATTGGCCGTTATTTTTCTGACAGCGCAGGCGCCGGATTCTAAATTTCCGATAAACACTCCTGTCCGTGTAACCACTCATCCGGCGGAAGATTATATGCCGGAGGTGTCGTCCGATGGCAGGGTCATGGCATTTGTATCAAACCGGGCGGGCGCTCCCAACATATGGATAAAAACAATAGGGAGCCCGGAAATACCCACCCCGCGCAAACTTACATCCGGGGTTTCCGGAGACAAAAGCCCCCGCTTTTCTCCGGATGGGAAAAAGATGGTGTATGTATCGTTAAGCTCAGACGCCGAAGGCGACCTTTACCTGATAAACCTGCCGGACAAACTTGAGAATTATTCTTCATTTATACCTGCGCCAATACAGATCACAGATATCTCCACGGCGGATGCCGATCCGGTTATTTCACCTGACGGATCCACGATTTATTTCACATCTAAAGCCAAGGGTGGGGGAAAAGAAAATATTTGGGAGTTAAATATCGCTACAGGAGAGAGAAAACAACTCACCACAGAAGGAGGGCGATCCGCGGCGCTTTCACCAGACGGCTCCAGGATGGTTTTCGTATCGAGGAGGGAGTCGTCCAACGGAGCATTGTATATGCTGGAGATTACAAGCGGAGATATATCGCGTCTTACTTCTGGAGAATGGATAGACTCTTTTCCTGCGTTCACGGACTACAGGAATATTGTCTTTGTACGGTATGCGGATGACACAGATTTTGACGGCGTGATTTCGATAGAGGATAACTCGACGCTGTTCAGCATGGACATTTCACGTCCGGAGTTCCCGGCGGTTCCCCTGACGACTTCGGACAATTACAACCTCTTCCCGTCAGTCAATGGTAATGACATTTACTATTCCGCAAAAATCGGGGCCGCGGTGGACATCTTCCGTATTCCTGTCGATGGTGTGTTCCCTAAACTTGAATCAATTGACAAGGAGGTCGAGCGCGCAAAGGCTATAGAGCGATTTTACCCTGGCAATAAGGCTCTTGCTCTGTTGGCGTGGCGTGTCGCCTGGGCTTCGCAATATGATAATGATAACCACCAATCACTTGCAAAGCTACTTGCGCGTCAAGCGGAAATCTTGAACCAGGAAGGCTCCTACGCCGAGGCCGACAAGGTATTGTCCCTGCTTATCAAGCTATATCCCGACGCTCAGCAGTCTGTAGGCCTGGCAAAGATCGAGAAAATTCTCATAGAAGCGCAGGTGAACAACCCGCCTCCCGACAACATTTTACCCAAGCTTCAGCAAATAGTGAAAGATTACGCTCATATTCGCGCTGTTCTTGCAAAGGCGTTAATCGAAACCGGATCCGCCCATCTTGCCGCTGGTCGACCGGCAAAAGCTCTTGCCGTTTTCCGTTCCGTTGTCAAAGATTTTCGCGATATCAAACAATTGGCGGCCGAGGCGGCCTACAAGCGAAACGGCGTATACCTGCTGCTACGCGACAGGGAGAAGCAGATAGAAACTTATCTGGATGTTATCCGCTCTTATCCTGAACAATCCAAATGGGTCGGAAAATCTATAGAGAGTGTTCTTGACCTTGCTGTTACAAAAGGGAATATCAAAGCCTCGGTAACCGGGTTAAATGAGGTGATAGAAAAATATTCCGATGTCCCTTCTCTTCAGGCGGCGGCGATGAACGCGATAGCGAAACTGTACCATGAAAGCTCCGAGCTCCTTAGGGCCAGGGAAGTATACGAGCTTACAGTGTCTCGTTTCCCCGGTCAGGAAAAAGCTAAAAGCCATGCCCTTTTTCAAATAGCGAAAATATATGTGGAGGAGGAGGAATTTGCCAAAGCTATATCTGTCTATCGATCAATTGAGCAGGATACCGACGCTAAACAGGAAGTGTATCGAAAAAGCAGACAGGCGTTCATCAACCAATCATTGCGAAAAGGGGATTATGAGCTTGAGCAGGGAGAGGTTCGTATAGCGTTAAAGACGTTTAAATCAATCATTGAATATGATCCCAACGTTGTGGAAGCGCATCGCGGTCTTATCCGTTGTCGCGTGGCTATGAAGGAAGTAAAACGCGCTATAACCGATTACGAGCTTGAGCTTAAAAAAGACCCCTATAACGACATTTATCAATACTCTCTTGGTTTAGCCCTTACCTATCTTGAGCCCGCGTCTCTTTCCAAGTCTGAAAAGTTAATTAAAAACGCGCTTGTAAACAATGAAAAAAATCCGTGGTACCACCAGACATTGGGATGGATTTATGAACAAAAAGAGCTTAAGAAAAAGGATGGATCATACGCAGACCTTGCGTTACAGCAATATGGTTACGCTCTGGCGCTGACCGATGCTGAAAATCACCCCGATAACGCCGCAGACTTGCGGCTCAACCTTGGGAATATAAATTATCTCTTGCAAAACTACTCCGACGCCAATGGTCATTACACAATCAGGGAAATGTCCGGCGCAAGTTTTGGAAGTCCGGCTATCGAATCCCTTTTCCATCAGCGGTGGGGTGAAGTGGAGTTCAAGCTTGGCGAAGACGAAAAAGCTGTGCGACATTTCAAAAAGGCGCTTGCGCTCCTTTCAGGCGATGACGCGCCGCGCAAGATCGAAATATATGAACGAATGGGGCTAGCCTATCAGTCATCGCAAAAATGGGAAGAGGCGGCCAAAAGCTTCATCGAAAGCCTGAAATTGAGGCGCAAAACCGGCGCGCTTGAAAACGAAACCGTAATCCTCCGCAACATCGCGAACAACCTTTTCTTTCTTAGCGGATCCGGCGCTACGTCAAACCCTCAAAAACTTCGAGAGGCGCTTTCTTTTTACCTTGAAGGTGAGCAGGCCTTGGAGCGTTTCAAGAAGCGGCAGGAAACGAAAGGGGAGGGCTCCGCCCTGATCTCTGTGGAAATCGAGACCGGTGTTAAAGGAGTTAAAACCGCTTCTAAAGGATTTAGCAAAACTGATGAGAAGAAACTGTTGTTCCATCATATTGGCAGGATATACGGTGAGCTGGGCGACTATAAAAAAGCGGTTGAATATTTTGAGAAAAAACTGGCGCTTACTCCACGAGCGCTGCCATTGTTAAAAAATGTGCCGGCGCTCACGGAAAAGGCGATTGTCCTGAACCAGCTCGGATATTACCTTGCAGGTCTTGAAGAGCCGGAAAAAGCGATAGGCAGGTTTATCGAATCGCTCAAGCTTTGTATGGAGCTTGAAAACGGCGCTGGCCTAATCATAAACACGGACAACATGGCGAGGCTTTCCATTAAAAAATTTGGCGTCCTGCCGGAAAAACTTATATTGGAAACGCTGGAGCAGGGAAGCTATGCGCTTGCGCTGGCGGAAGAAAATCAAATAGCCGAACCTGATTCCCTGGGAACAGCGCTCAACCACCTCGGCCAATTATCACACATACTGTTCAAGCAAACATTGTTGAAGCCTGTACCAAACGATTTAAAAGATCAGGTAATACAGATAAAAAGTATTGCGCAGGTTTCGGCGGCGGCGGAAAATAAGTACAGGCGGGCTAAAGAATTGTTTGTAAAAACGCATTCCGTAAAGGCTCTGCGCGGGTCGATCGGCGCTAGCTTGAACCTTGCGACGATACTCAATGACCAGGGTCGTAAAAATGAGGCGATAAAAGAAATTGTCGAGGCGGAAGACAGAGCGTCCAGCCATATGCTTTTCGACATTCTGTGGAAGGTAAAGTTTCTAAAATTTATCATCGATCCGATAAGATTTGAAAAGGAGCTCTACTCCGCATCCACTGTGTTGGAACGTGTTCCGTTCGGAACCGCTCTTTCCGAAAACCCGAAGCGGACTCTTGCTATGATCCGTACGATTTATCATGAGATCGCGTTAAGGTCCCGATATGACAGCGAAGCTCTGGCGGCGCTGGAGAAGGGAAGGGCGATTGCTATAAAATTCATGCTGGCTGGCCTTGTCCACTTAGGCTTTAAAGATGAAGCCATGCCCGGTATCGAAACTTTAACCGACCTTACAAGGAAACGAAAACTTCTTACGGAGCTTTTCGCAGGCTCCGTTGTAAAGCCTGAGAATCAATCGAGAACGTTAAAACAGCGCCAGGGAAAAATCAATGAGTGGGAGGTTACGTATGACAGGGCTATTGTGTCTCTTCGCTCTGGAAACCCGCTTTTGGCCGATATCGTGGCTCCGGAATTTTTTGATGTAGAAACTGTGGCGGCCTCACTGGACGATGGCGAAGCGGCGATTGCCTTATGGTATGTGGCCGATGGCGTCAAGATTTTTATAATTACGCAGCCCGGGCTTACGGTAATGAAAATCGACGATGACAGCGCGGCTCCCGACATCCTGCGGGACGCAGTGGCGTTAAAGAATGTTGACAAGCTATACATTGCCACAGACAAACCTTTTTCCGATCCGCTTGCGCAAAAGCTTTCCGCAAAACGTTTCAGCGCCACAACCATTCCATCCTTGAATTCTCTATATCATTTTAAGGAGGGGCGTAGCGCAAACGATTTCAGGCTGACCGCTTTCGCCAGGGAGAGCGAAGCTGTGGGCAAAGCTGTGACAAAATATTTTGAAGCGCGGTTCTTTATTGACGAGCAGGCCGAGAAAGCCGTCAATAGCTGGGCCTTTAAGACCTCCGGTGTGATGTTATTCGATAACGCCCCGGTTCCTGAGATTGCCGACCTTGTTCAGACGAAGTTCGCCTTGAATTCCAAAGGTGAAGTCGCAAGATGGCTTTCGTTTTCCAAAATAATAGAGTCGGGTTTAACAGGATCGTATATTGTCACCCCTCCGATAAAATCCGGTAATGGGCGTGACTGGGAGAGCGGGTTGCTGACGCTTTCACTGTTGTCAGGGTTCTCATCGTGGGTTGTCACTCCTCTTGACGAAAAGGTTCGTGACGTTTTTATCGGTCCCTTTTTAAAAAGAGCGCGTGAAGGGTCAATTTTATCTGCGCTTAAAGCTGGGCCAGGTGGCAGGCTCGCCGGCTCTTTCGGGTTTTCAAAAAAGGAAAAGGCGGCATACGCCCGCAAAAATTATGTAAACCGGATAAAGGCG
>CAYNDB010000090.1:0-10354 GCA_964395915.1 uncultured Nitrospinota bacterium
GCGACAACTATTATGTATTTGCCAGGGCAGACCGTACGCGCCTCCATCAGGCGGACAGTGGCTTTTTTCACCATCTCGTCCGCTGTTTTGATGCCACGCGCTATGGAACGAAGCTCTATTAACGCAATAGACGGTTCGTTATATTCTGTTTTCATTTTTCTATGGTTATTTTTTGTTCAGCGACCTTCGTCACCGTTCCTGTTATTGACGCATGATACGCGGCTCCAAGCTTACCTTCCGGTATGGCGCCTATCAATTGACCACATGAAACTTTATCGCCCACCTTCACAGCAGGTTCGGCCGGAGCTCCTATATGCTGGTTCAATGCTATCGATACTTTCGACACCGGCCACGGCTCACTATCAAACGGCGGACGCATATCATACTCGGTAAGGCCAAGCCTCGCGGTCAGCCTGCCTGTCGGTATGCCCCGGAATTTGCGTTGCGGGTCGATCTTGAGCTCTGTACGGTTATGCGGATTTTTTATTCCAGCCTCTTTTAAACGCCTTTTGAATTCCCTGAACACAACCCGTGGGGAGAGGGACATCGGGCATGCCCAAATGTCGCACACGCCGCATTCGCAACAAAGCCATGCGCTTGTTATCGTTTTTGTATCGAGATCGCGATCATAGTTAATCACCCGCATTATCTTGTGCGGCTCCAGATTGTGCCCCTGCAGATAACGCGGGCAGAAATCCGTGCAATACCGGCAAACTTCGCAGACTGATTTGCTGAGGCGAATCTCGGTAGATAAAGGACGACGCATCCTGCTCACATGGCTATGCCTTTTCGGCAGGATAAATATCCCACCCATGGTTTTTGTGGTCGTCTCAGACAAATCTTCGGTGATACGCCCCATCATGGGACCATTAACGAGAATCACATAGTCGTCTACCTTCGGCCCCAGCCGCGGAATGATTTCTGAAAATTCAGTTCCTATAGGTATGGAGGCTATTCGAGGGTTGTCCACCGCTCCGCCCAATGTCACCAGCCTTTCGGTTACAGGTTTTCCGTTCACCGCTTCCGATAGATGAACCAGTGTGCCGACATTCAGGGCCAAAGTATTGACCATCGGTGGTATGCCGCCTTCCGGCACTATCCTGCCAGTCGCTTCATATACCAGAAATTGTTCGTCCCCAGCCGGGTATACGTTAGGAAGCTCCAATATTTCCATATCGCCCCCGTTTATCGATGATCGAATCGCGTTTATCGCTTCTTCATACTTTTTCTTAACGCCAATGATAATGCGCGTTTTGGATTTCAGTTTTGCTTCGAATTCTTCAGCTACCATCTTCAAAGCGGCAACCATCTCCCCGGCCCTTGTTTCCATTGTCTGCTGGTCGCCATGCATCAGAGGCTCACACTCCGCCCCGTTCACAACGATGGTATCCACGGGAGTCCCAAGCTTCACATGCGTCGGGAACCCTGCCCCACCGGCGCCAATGATGCCAGCGTCTTTTGCCAACGCAACTAACGACATCTCAAACACTCCAAATCGTCTAAAACCGACGGCAAGGGTTGGGAGAAACCCTCCTTTTCTTTTAGGAAAAAGAAAAGGAGCAAAAGAAAACCGGCCACATTGGGCTGAATGGCCCTTTGGGCCAATTCACCCAATGTAATTAGTTTCTTTTTGCTTCTTTTTCTTTCCAAAGAAAAAGAAGATCTCTTTTCAGCGGTTATCATGGTGTTAGATGATTCTGAATCTGTCTTTGAGTGTGCATCGGCGTTCGCGCGTGAAATGTATCGCCGTGGTGAGACCTTCGCCTGTAGGGCTTGCGATTGTGAACGACGCATATCCCTCTCCACCGTGTCCGAGACCCGCCACACTTGGCCCGTTTTTAATGAAAATCGACGTGTTTACCACTCGCGCCATTTTAGAAAGATTATCTATGTTAGTAGAATGCATTACAGCCGTATGGCCGAACCCATGCTCCATCTCGACGGCGAGATCGATCCCCTCGTCAACACATTTGACCCGCACAATGGGTATCACGGGCATAAGCTGCTCCATTGTGACAAGTGGATGGTCACGCCCCACGTCGCAAATTAGCAACCGGATATCCTCGCTCGCTTCAATGCCGATAGCCCTGGCGATTTTCCATGCGTCTTGCCCAACCCATTTCTTGTTTATCTCGCCGTGGTCGCCCGGCCCTTCCGGAGCTCGATTGATGACAAGTTTTTCAACTTTCCGTATCTGCATCGGGGTAAGCTCCAGCGCCCCATGCTTTTTCATTTCCGCTTTCAGCTCGTCGGCGACAGTGTCGACACAGAAAATCTCTTTTTCGACGACACACACTATGTTGTTGTCAAACGATGCTCCGGCAACAAGATGTATTGCGGCGTCCTCTATATTGGCGGTCTCGTCCACCACTGCGGGAGGGTTGCCCGGCCCCGCGCAAATCGCCTTTTTCCCGGAGTTCATGGCCACTTTGACCACTGCCGGCCCACCGGTGACAACCAGCAGGCGAATATCCCGGTGGGTCATAAGCTCCTGCGCTGTCTGGATTGTCGGAACGGCGACGGCTGTAAGAAGATTGGCTGGCCCGCCAGCGCTTATTATTGCCTTGTTAAGCATGCTGATGACACTCGCCGTTATCACTTTCGCCGCCGGATGCGCGTTGAACACAACAGCGTTGCCTCCCGCTATCATTCCAATAGCGTTGCTTATCACTGTGGCCGAGGGATTAGTGACAGGCGTAATGGAGCCTATAACCCCGTAGGGAGCGCGCTCCGTTATGGCGATTCCATGATCACCCGTGTACGCCTTTGTTTCCAGAATTTCAACACCCGGCGTCTTTTCCACCGCCAAACTGTTTTTTGCTATCTTGTCATCGATCCTGCCGTAGCCTGTTTCAGAAACAGCCGCCTCGGCAAGATTACGAATCTGCGCTCTTACGGCCTCCCGCATGGCCGCGACCATACGCTTGCGATCTTCCAGCGACATCGCGCCAAGCGAAATAAACGAAGCTTTTGCGGCCGCTACAGCCTCGTCAAGCGTGTCATACAATCCGACACCGTTTGATGAACATGGCGCTTCAGGCTCCACAACAGCCTGCTTTTCAACGCTTACGCCACCATCTCCCAACCGGGCCGCCACACGGCCAACTATCGCCTCTATCTGGTTTTGAGTAAGTTGCATAACTTATACGTCCGCCACTTGCAGCGGCTCCACCTTGTTGTAAACGATTTGCCCTTCGATATCCCACATGTCGACAATTCCCATAATGATCGCGTCAACCGGGCGGTTATTGGTGTCGGTGGTCTGCCTTGCCGCAGAGCCTGTGCAATAGATCACCACGTCTCCTATTCCCGCCTGCACGGAGTCAGCCGCTACGGCGTAACCTTTCGCTTTCTTGCCCCGTTCGTCCACATTTTGGACAAGCAAAAGCTTCAGCCCGACTATGCTTTCGGTTTTACAGGTGGAGACCACCGTCCCCACCACTTTTCCGAATAACATGGCTTACGAAGTCTCCACCAGGTTTCTGCCCAACGGCAATGCGCTGTCTATATTGCTGTGCGGACGCGGGATTACGTGGACCGACACCAGCTCGCCGACCTTCTCTGCGGCGCGGGATCCCGCGTCTGTGGCCGCTTTCACAGCCGCCACGTCTCCACGGACTATGGATGTGACATATCCGCCGCCAATTTTTTCATATCCTACAAGCTCCACTCTCGCCGCTTTAACCATGGCGTCAGACGCTTCTACCATGCCGACGAACCCTTTGGTTTCAATCAATCCCAATGCTTCTGTATTCATTTTTTTCTCCTGATTACTAAATTAATATTTTGTTACTCTATTTTTTCTTCTTAAGTTCTTTGCCCGTTATGTTTTTTATAGCCTCCACCGCCGCTTCAGATGCGGAGTCTATTTCCGATTCCGACCCGGACATATACAGCCTTCCATATGCGCCGAAAGGACGAACCTCCACAAGCTTCACCTGGGCCGCCTTCTCCGCCTCGTTAGCCGCATAAATCGCGTATCCGGCAGGCTCTGTTTCCAGAATGAAAAGCGATTCGCCCGGCAGGATCATCGACCCGCTTCTGTTTCTATTAATAAGCTGGCACTGATACGCCTCCATCGAACGGATTATCTGGTTGGAGACAATGTTCGGCTTTATTCGTTCCGTCTCCTCAAGCTCTAGAAAATCGAGAATAGCCTTGCCGGCGCTCATTACCTCACCCTTGTCGTGATCGTGAACCTCAAGCAGTCCAAAAGCTCGTTCGACAATCTGTACAGACGGCTGGACACTGGTTTGCTTTAATGCGACGTCGAGCACCTGGTTGATGGAAAGGCCCGGCGCTATCTCTACAAACAGTGACGCCACGCCCGGCACCGGCAGGAAACCTTTTGCCGTTGAACCGATAAACGATGCGACCTGATCCTGCAAACTATCAAGGAAAATGTAAGTCCTCAGAGTGATCATTATTTTTATCCTTTAATATTGTTTTGCTGTTATTACGTCTTCTATTTTTTTCGCGGAAGATATCGCCCTTTTTCTGTTTTTCAACCCGATAGACACATACAAAAGATCGATTATGCTCGCCTGCGCTATGCGGGAGGATAACGCTTCGGTTCGGAATTTCGTCTCTGCGCTCGCCGTGGTAAGCGTTATGTCGGAAACTTTTGCGAGAGGCGAAAGTTGATTGTTCGTTATGGCGATCGCGTTTGCTCCGGTTTTTTTTGCGGTTTTAACCGTCTCCACAGGGTCTATCGTCATTCCTGAATGACTGATGGCGAACATTACATCCTTTTTACCTAGCAGGGCCGCCTCCATCATCATAAGATGGGCGTCGCTTTGCAATGTAACATTCAGCCCAAGCCGCATGAATTTTGTGTAAGCGTCGAATGCTATAGGGGCCGATGTTCCCACACCTATGATTAAAGTCTTTGAGGCTAAGCATATAAGCCGGGCCGCATTGTCGACTGCTGCCGGATCAAGAACGCTCAATGTGTCCTTCAATGTGTTTACATTCGCCCCGAATACTTTTCTCGCAATCGTTGCCGGGTCGTCATTTTCCGTAACATCCTCTTGCAACGTTGAGGCGAGAGGATTTACAAATTCCCGCGCAAGCGCAATCTTCATATCTGAAAAACCGAGAAACTTTAACGTACGGCAAAATCGCACGACAGTAGCCTCGGAAACATCGGCGAAAGCGGCTACTTCACCGATCGATTGCGCCAGAACATCCGCGCCATTGTCGACAACATAACCCGCCACTTTTCGCTCCGCAGGAAGCAGCGACGGCATCGCTCCACGAATACGCGCCAAAGCTCCACCGCTTCGACTCACATCCACAGAACCACGCGGATTACCGGTTTTCTTAGAAGCAAAAACCATCATGATCTATTACAATCGCTCCACATTTTTTGATAATGAAAAACCCCCAGGTCAAGACCGGTAACCTTCCTTTCAAAACAAATAATACGCCCCTTACGCGGTCGCGTCAAGTAATTTTACATTTATATTTTATTTATGAAGTAAATTTTCATACAAATAGCCACAGGTCGAAACACCATAGCGCCAACCATTTTCACAATGAAACAGAACAGAAGTAATGACAGCGATAACATGTTGATTATTAAGGAGTAAAAAGAGGAGAAAAAGGGCTGTAAAAGCTTGTTCAAAATGGTAGAATCTATGATTTTCACTCCTCCCAGGAAGGAAAGGTTATAAAAATCAAATAGTTGCCATGAACGAGAGTGATACACGCGTAATTCCCGTCTCTATTGAAGACGAAATGAAAAGCTCCTTCATGGAGTATTCGATGAGCGTCATCGTCTCTCGCGCCCTGCCGGACGTGCGTGACGGGTTGAAACCTGTCCACAGGCGAATTCTTTACGGAATGCACGAGAACGGTAACCACCATAACAAACCATATAAAAAATCGGCGCGCACGGTAGGTGACGTCATGGGTAAATATCACCCGCATGGCGACTCGGCTATCTACGACACCTTAGCCCGGATGGCTCAAGATTTTTCCCTGAGATATCCTCTTATCGATGGTCAGGGCAACTTTGGATCTGTGGACGGCGATTCCGCCGCCGCGATGAGGTATACCGAAGCCAGGCTTTCCAAGCTTAGCGCCCAATTGTTGGAGGACCTAGACAAGGACACGGTCAATTTTATTCCAAACTACGATGACCGGGAGATGGAGCCTGTGGTTCTCCCGTCGAAGGCTCCAAACCTGCTGATAAACGGCTCTGGCGGGATCGCAGTTGGAATGGCGACCAATATCCCCCCGCACAACCTCGAAGAGGTTATTGACGGGATCATTTACCTGATCGATAACCCGGACTGCAGTATAGACGACCTGATGACGAAGATTCCCGGCCCCGACTTCCCGACCGCAGGGGAGATCCACGGCGAAGCCGGAATACGGGCCGCATACCATACAGGGCGTGGTCTTGTGACGATGCGGGCTAAAGCTCACATCGAGATGATGACCAAAAAGGATCGGGAACAGATCGTGGTGACAGAGATCCCGTATCAGGTAAACAAAACAAAACTGATAGAAAAGATCGCCGAGCTTACAAGGGATAAAAGAGTAGTGGGAATCTCCGACATCCGGGACGAGTCGGATCGCGACGGAATGCGGATGGTCATGGAGCTTAAACGCGACGCTGTCGGCCAGGTCGTCCTCAATCATCTTTACAAACATACCCAGATGCAGGACACCTTCGGGGTGATTCTCATAGCTCTGGTAAACGGCCAGCCTAAAAAGCTGAACCTGAAAGAGGCTCTACAGCATTTTATAGAACACAGGCGTGAGATCATAACGCGCAGAACCTTGTTTGACCTTAACAAGGCCAAGGAACGCGAGCACATCCTGCAAGGGTATATCAAGGCTCTGGACAATATTAGCGAGGTGATCGAGCTTATCCGCGGAGCCGCAAATCCTGAAGAAGCGAAAGGCCAGCTGGTTAAAAGATTCGATTTTTCACTGATACAGGCAAAAGCTATTCTCGAAATGAGGCTTCAGCGGCTCACCGGTCTGGAACGTCAAAAAATTCTGGATGAGCTTGAAGAATTGCTAAAACTAATCGAGCGGCTGGAATTCATACGCGACCATGAGGATGAAAAGTTTCGCATCATCAAAAAAGAGTCGCTTGAGATTAAAGAAAAGTTTGGTGACGAAAGGCGAACATTGCTGGTGCCGATGGAAAGCGAGGTTGACATAGAGGACCTTATCGCCGAGGAGGATATGGTGGTCACAATCTCCACGGAGGGTTATATAAAGCGAAACCCTGTGGACCTCTATCGCTCCCAGAAACGCGGGGGACGCGGAGTAAAAGGCATTAGCATGAAAGAAGAGGATGTGGTGCAAAATCTCTTTATCGCCTCGACGCACGATAACCTCCTTTTCTTTACGACCAAGGGGCGCGTTTTCCGTAAAAAAGTGTATGAGGCTCCGCTTGTTTCCAGAATCGCCAAAGGAAAAGCGGTGGTAAACCTGATCCAGCTTCGACCAGATGAAAAAGTAGCCACTGTTTTCCCTGTATCGCAATTTGAACAGGACAGGTTTCTGGTAACGGCCACCAAAAAAGGTTACATAAAGAAAACGAAACTTGATGCGTTTTCCCGCATTCACTCTGGGGGAATCATCGCCACCGATCTTTCTGAGGGTGACGACGTAATCGCGGTCAAAATAACAGACGCCTCCAAACGAATCCTCCTTATGACCAGCAAGGGGATGGCCATATGTTTTCATGAACTGGACCTGCGCCCTATGGGCAGGGTGGCGCGAGGTGTGCGTGGCGTGCGGCTGGCCGAGGAAGACGAAGTGGCTGGAATGACTGTTGTAAGCGGTGACGGCTCCGAGGAGGGAGCTATATTCACAATAAAATCTGACGGGCTTGGCAAACGGACAGACATACAGCGTTATCCTGTGCAGCGACGCGGAGGAAAAGGCGTGATAGACATTAAGCTTACGCGGGATGTGGACAGGGTTGTCGCAGTAAAAAAAGTTAAAGATGAAGATAGCCTTATGATTATAACTGTCGAAGGGGTTGTAATACGGATTGAGGCGTCGGATGTGTCGTTGATCGGGCGTAACACCATCGGTGTCCGAGTGATAAATCTTTCTGAAAATGACAAGGTGGCTTCTGTAGGGAAGTTTGTGGAGCAATCGGACGACAACCTCGGGGACACCAATGAATAATTTAAAGCTAAAGTAACTTGCTTGAAATTTCTCCTGAAACAATTTTGCATAGATACTGTGACTCCAAGCCGAGCTCTGACATGGGCGGTTCTTCTTACCATAATTTTTTTGGGATGCGCAAAGCGCGACAAGGCTTTGTTCGATGACGCCCAGAAGCAATGGCTCGATGGTGATTATCAGGGAGCGGTGTCGAAACTTGTGGCCCTGGAAGGGGAGTACCCGACATCACCATACTCGGCAAAGGCGCTTTTCCGGCTGGGGGAGATACACTACCTTAACCTGGATGAGCCACAAAAAGCCCTCGATTATTTCGCTCGTCTGACAAAACGTGAAATGACCGGACAACAGGACTTGAAAGCGCGGGATTATATCGCTGAGATTTACGGAAACTCTCTTCAGAATTATGACCTTGCGATATTGCAATACCAGGAAACGATCAACGACTATCGGGATAATATCGAAGAAGACCGTTACCGATACCGCATCGCGGAATCCTACTTTCATAAAGGCGACTATTCCCAAGCGGAAATAGAGTATCAAACATTACTGGTTAAATTTCCTGACAGTAAATATACCCTTGACGCAAGGTACCAGATAGCTAACTGCAAGTTTATAACCGGGGCGGCCAAGGAGGCGCTCAATCTGTTCAAAAACTTACTTGAAGACTATCCTGGAAACAAATATGAGTACGACATACGTCTGGGCAGGGCCATTTGCCATGAAGAATTGTTTCAGCTTGAAAAGGCTCTGACGGAATATGTGGCCCTAAAAAAACGATATCCCGAAAAAATGATTCTTGAGCGTAAAATAGATTCCATTAAACAACGGCTGGATAAAAAACTGCGCAGAAATAAAGGCTCCGCCTCAAAGGCTATAAAATAATGTTGGATATTAAACTTATCAGGGAAAATGCGGAGCTTGTCCGCAACCGTCTTTCCATAAGAGGTGGAGACGACTATGGCATAGAAAGACTCCTTAAGCTCGATGGAGAAAGGCGGGGATTGCTTTCAAAGGTAGAGGAGTTAAAAAAACTCCGAAACGAAACCAGCAAAAAAATCGGCCAACTTAAAAAATCAGGGGAAAACGCGGATTCAATCCAGGCCGAAATGCGTGTGGTGGGAGATGAAATAAAAACATGCGACTTAAGGCTGAAGGAAATCGACAGCTCTCTTAAAGACCTTCTCCTTAATATTCCAAATATTCCGCTCGAATCTGTGCCCAAAGGGCTTGACGAAGGGGATAACGTGGAAATAAAAACTGTTGGGAAGCGACCGACATTTGATTTTGAACCTAAGCCGCACAACGAGCTTGGCGAGGCTCTTGGCATATTCGATTTCGAGAGGGCCGCAAAGCTTTCCGGCGCAAGGTTCGTCATATATAAAGGCGCAGGCGCATTGCTGGAGCGCGCGTTGATAAGCTTCATGCTGGATATACATGTAAAAGAGCATGGATATTTAGAAGTCGCGCCACCTTTGCTGGTGAACAGCAAAACGATGACCGGCACCGGGCAGTTGCCAAAATTCGCCGATGATCTTTTCAAGGCTGAAGGCGCTGACCTTTGGCTTATCCCTACGGCTGAAGTCCCAATAACCAATATTTACGCAGGAGAGATGGTGGATGGCTCCTCGCTGCCAATAAAGATGGTGGCGCACACACCATGTTTTCGCGCCGAGGCGGGGTCTTATGGAAGAGACACAACCGGCCTTATCCGGCAACACCAGTTTAACAAGGTCGAGCTTGTGAAAATCGTTAAACCTGAAGAGAGCGGCAAGGAGCTTGAAAGCCTGCTAAACAACGCGGAGGAAATATTAAAACGCCTTGAACTGCCATATCGTGTTGTAAACCTCTGCTCAGGCGACCTTGGCTTCTCTGCGGCGAAAACTTACGACATTGAGGTGTGGGTTCCATCGCAAAAAAAATACCGCGAAATTTCATCATGCTCAACATTTACAGATTTTCAGGCCAGAAGGATGGGGCTCCGTTTCCGTAGAGCGCCAAAAGAAAAGCCTGAGTTCCCGCACACTATAAACGGGTCCGGCCTTGCCGTGGGGAGGACGGTTGTGGCGATAATGGAAAATTTTCAGAAAAAAGACGGCTCCGTTATCATTCCCGAAAAATTGCGACCGTATATGGGTGGACTTGAAGCTATCAGCCCAAGCTGATAAATAAGTATTTTACCAACAAGAGTCATATT
>CAYNDB010000091.1:0-3656 GCA_964395915.1 uncultured Nitrospinota bacterium
AGGGAAGACCTCAACCACACCGGATCGCACAAGATAAATAACACCATCGGTCAGGCTTTGCTCACGCTTCGGATGAAAAAGAAACGCATAATTGCGGAAACCGGCGCAGGGCAACATGGTGTGGCCGCCGCCACGGCCGCCGCTCTTTTCGATCTCAAATGCGATGTATACATGGGCGCAAAGGATATGGAACGCCAGAAGCTCAACGTCTTCCGTATGAACCTGCTGGGCGCTAACGTAATAAAAGTCGACTCTGGCTCCAAAACATTGAAAGACGCCACAAGCGAAGCTATACGGGACTGGATAGCTTCAGTCGGCGACACTCACTACATAATAGGTTCGGTTGTCGGCCCACATCCTTTTCCGAAAATAGTCCGTGAGTTTCAGGCTGTCATCGGGCAAGAGGCGAAGTTCCAGATGCTGGTGAAAGAGGGCAGGGCGCCGGATATGCTGGTCGCCTGTGTTGGCGGCGGATCAAACGCTATCGGCCTTTTCCATCCATTTATAAATGATGCGCATGTCTCCATGGTTGGCGTGGAGGCGGCGGGTCTGGGGCTTTCCACCGGCAAACATGGCGCGCCTTTGGCCCGTGGCAAGGTGGGTGTGCTGCACGGCTCCAAAAGCTATGTCATGCTCGATAAAGATGGACAGGTGCGGGAAACTCATTCCATATCGGCTGGGCTGGACTATCCGGGTGTCGGTCCGGAACATTCCCATCTTAAAAAAGAGGGGCGTGTAAAGTATGTTTCTGTTACCGATAAAGAGGCGCTTGCCGCATTTGAAAAGTTTTCGAAACTTGAAGGCATCATCCCGGCGTTTGAATCCGCCCATGCCATTGCATATGCGTTGAAACAGGCTCCTAAAATGAAAAAGAGCAAGGTGATGATAGTCAACCTTTCAGGGCGGGGTGACAAGGATGTTGTCGAGGCGCAGCGTTTGCTTGGTGATGAGAAATGAGCAGGATCACAGAAACCTTTAAAGCGCTCAAAGCTGAAAAGCGTAAAGCTCTCGTTATTTTCCTTACCGTTGGCGACCCCGGCATTAATGTTTCGGAGAGCCTGGTCAAGGCCGCTTTCGACAGTGGCGCCGATATTGTCGAGCTTGGCGTGCCCTTTTCCGATCCTCTCGCCGACGGGCCGGTGATTCAGGAATCTTTCCTGCGCGCAATACGAAAAGGGGTGAATGTCGAAAAGGCGATGCGTTTGGTAAACAACTTGCGCTCGTCCGGAATCGATAAGCCGCTCGTGTTTATGCTGGCGTCGAACCTTGTGATAAATCACGGCGTGAGCCGGTTCATGACGCAAAGCGCTCAAAACGGTGTCGATGGGGTGATATTGCCGGATGTGCCGCCGGAAGAGGCGGACGAATTTTTACCTTCCGCCCGAAAAGCCGGGCTGGACACTATATTTCTTGCGGCGCCGACTTCCACCGGCAAACGCCTTCGTCAAATAGCGTCTATCTCGTCAGGCTTTTTATATTACATAAATATAGCCGGCGTGACCGGAAAGAAAAAAGCCGCGCCAAAAGATGTCGCCGCCGGAATAAAAAAAATCAAGAGAGTGACAAAGCTTTCCGTATGCGCGGGGTTCGGCGTTACAGAGCCGAAACAGGCAAGGGATGTCGCCCGCCATGCCGATGGTGTCGTGATAGGCTCACAGGCCATTCGTGTTATCAACAACGCGAAAAATCAGGGCGCCGCTGTAAAAGACCTTGCAAAGTTCGTCCGCTCCATCAGAAAAGGGATGGACGGAAAATAAATTTTTTTGCTGTAACACCTTTCCGCTCATGACCACTTATATTTTAATTGGGCTAACTGTTTTTTTTGCAGGATTAATTCAGGGGCTCACAGGCTTCGGAGCCGCTCTTGTTTCCATTCCACTGCTTACTTTGATGATAAGCGTCAAAACGGCTGTCCCGCTCGTGGCGCTAAACGGTATTGTTCTGCTTGTTATTATGTTCATAAGTTTAAGAGAGCATGTCGATTTCAGGTTAGTCGCGCCGCTTGTGGCAGGATCGCTTCCCGGTCTTCCTGTCGGCATTTATATTCTCAAATACCATGATGAGGCCGTTATCAAGCTGATACTGGCTGTTGTTCTCATCTCATATTCGCTCTATTCTCTTTTAGGTAAAGAGATTAGGGCTAACCTGGGCGCTAAATCTGGATATATTTCTGGTTTCATTTCCGGTGTTCTTGGCGGGGCTATAACCGCGAGTGGGCCACCGGTAATTATCTATGCCGCCATCAAAGGGTGGGATGGAGCAAAATTCAAGGCGACACTAACGGCGTTTTTTCTTGTTCTCGGAATATTTATCGTAACGGCGCATGCTATAGGAGGGGTAACGACAGCCGAGGCGCTGCGATATTTTATTTTTTGCGCTCCATGCATCGCTTTGGGTACGATCATCGGGTCGCGCCTTTATCACAAGTTAAACCAGACGCTGTTCAAAAAAATTGTTTATATTCTGATTCTGATTATGGGGCTTATGATGATTCCGGTATGGGGAGTGTAAATAAAGCTTTTGCGCAATTCTCATTCGCCAATGGCCCGCCTGTAAGTCGTCCATTCGATAGACTCTCCATCGGTTTTCATGACTACCTCGCCATCAAGGTCGGTGCGGTATATTTTCATTCCGGCTTTTTTCAGTCGCGCTAAAACTTTTTTGGTTGGATGCCGGAACCGGTTTTTAAATCCTGCGCTGATGACGGCGGTTTTCGCTTCCACGGTTTTTAGAAACGCCGAAGTGGATGATGTATTACTTCCATGATGGGCGATTTTTAACACGTCCGCCTTAATGTTTGCGCCGGAATCGATCAACCATCGCTCCGTTTTCTTCGAGATATCCGCTGTTAGCAGAACGCTGATTTTTTTATATGTAAGTTTTAATACAATCGACCTGTTGTTGCGCGTATCGCGGTAGGGCAGGGGAGCCTCATCAGGCGGGTTGAGAACTTCGATCACCGGTCCGTTGGCAAACGTAAGCTTGTCGCCACTTTTCACTGTTTGATACCTGCCGTTCTTTATCGCTTTTTGACGATATGCCCGATAAGCTTCAGACGTCTTCACAAGCGCTCCGTGGTCATACAAAAGCTCTGGCGGGACGCGATCGGCCAATCCGGGCAGTCCACCTATATGATCGTTGTCGCTGTGAGTGGCTACCATAGCGGAAAGCTTTGTTCTTTGCGCCCGCCATAAAACCGGGGCGACGATCGTCCTGCCCAGATCGAATGTGGTAAACCTGTTTCCCCCGTCGATCACCATCGCGCCTCCTTCAGGCCAGGTTATGACTATCGAGTCGCCTTGTCCCACGTCGACAAAGCGTATTGTCAGGTTTTTATCCCTTGCGGAAATGAGAGGATTATATGCGAGCGAAACTAGCAGAGCGGGGATTGTGACAGCCATGGCATAATTTCGCAATTTGCCAGGCTTTAGAAATGTGATGGCGCCAATCAATATGTAGTAGATGACAACCGCAGCCACAGGGATCGAGCCTGTATGGCTGTATGCGCCCGGAATTTTGAGCGTCCATTCCGTGGAGCGCCATATGAAGTTTATCATCGTTTCGGTTACGCCCAAGGCCCATTCCGAAATGCCGAATGACGATACGATTCCGAATGGCACGATAAACGACGATGGAGGGACAAGCAGTGTGTTGAG
>CAYNDB010000091.1:3756-10091 GCA_964395915.1 uncultured Nitrospinota bacterium
AGCCAACAGATATACGCCAACCATAATGGCGGCGCGCGCGGAGGATATTCGCGGGCCTGTGAGCGCCGCATAAAAAATTACGAGGACAAGAGCGCAAAGCGCGGCTATCTGTGTTGGGACAGCGGCGGAAGCCCATCGGTATCGCAACGGGTATATTAATAAGAAAGCGAGCGCTTTCACGATAAAATAGCCGGCCATGGCGACAAATCCTATATGCAGCCCGGATACCGCCAGAAGATGCGCGTTACCCGCTCGTGAGAACATGTCTCGCGCCTCCGGTGTCAGAAGTCCCTGATCGCCGATCAACATGGCGCGGCTTATAGCGGTGATTCCGCTGTTTTTAAACGTAAGGTTTTTCCTTAGCCGGTTTTTGATTGTTTCGAGTTTCGCTTTTAAACCTTTTCCATGACTTATAATTGTGACAGTCGATTTTTTAACCGTGCGAAGAGCGCCTTCTATACGTCTGTCCCGCATATACCGTTCGTAGTCCCATCCTCCAATATTTTTGTAGCCATGCGGCTTTCTTAGTTTTGCGCTGGTGATTTTCAAAACGTCGCCCGGCAGAAGCTCTTTCGGATAGGCTTTGTTCAGCTTATACCACCGCACATATCCGTCGGCATTTGTTCCGTTAACAGAATGTATATTCAGAAGGTAACGCGTGTTTACAAAGCGCACGGATTCGACAGACTCAACTTCCGCTATGACCGTGACTTTTTCATCCGTCATAAGAGCGCCTAGCGATGTGGGAGCGTTTGCGCGGTAGTCGTGAACCGATATGAGGATCAAACCTGTCGCCATGGCAATGACAGAAAGGATTCGTAACGAAGAGCTGGTTTTATATAGAACAGCGACGGATACGGCTCCAGCGGAAACGAGAATGAACGGGTCGGCAATGGCGCTCCTGCCGAAAAGTATCCCGACAGCGAGGAAAGAGGAGAAAAGAAACATGGGACGCCGTGTCAATGGAACAGACAGAGGTCCCTCCACTTTTTATCCTGAGATGATCGTAGAAAACTGAAATCCGCCCATAGGCGCGATGGTATCACAGGGGGATTGCAAAGTAAGATTTTTCGGCTATATGGTAATCTAATTTTTTATGACAACGTCTTGAACATATCTTCCGGTGTCTCGCATACTTTCCACAGCGCCGTTAAACCTTCGCGCATTACACCGTCGTTTACACAGCGATCGAACTGCGCCAGCAGGTTGTCAAAAAAGCCGTCGCTATTTAAAAGTATGATCGGGCGGATATGAATACCCAGATATTTCCATGTGATTATTTCAAGGGTTTCCTCCAGCGTGCCCAGCCCTCCGGGAAGTGATACGAATGCGTCGGAACGCTCGAACATGTTCATTTTCCTGTCGTGCATATCTTTTGTTACGACAAGCTCGCTGAGCCCTTCATGCGCCACTTCTTTAATCATCAGGTTTTGAGGGATGACTCCAACGACCTCGCCACCTTCCGCCATCGCGGCGTCCGCCACTTCCCCCATCATCCCGATGGCGGCGCCGCCGTATACAATTTTTACACTTCTTTGCGCAAATCCCTTTCCAACTTTACGGGCCAATATTCGCTTAGGCTCCGGTGTGTCGCGATTGGACGCGCAATAGACGCAAACAGATTTGATATTCACGCAGTGGTTAAAACTCCAGCCCTTCAAGGATTTTAAGGCACGCCTCCGCCTTGTTGAGAGTATAAAGGTGAATGCCGGGAGCGCCATTGTCCAGAAGGTTTTGCGCCTGCTTTCTGGCAAACTTCACACCGATATCTTCTACCGCTTTGCTCCCACCGCTTTCCTGCGCGGATTCCAGGTCGGCAAACAGGGCAGGGGGTATAGTGGCTCCGCAGAGGGAAGTTATTCGCTTTATAACCTTGATATTCAATATGGGCATTACACCTGGGATAATTGGTTTTTCTATGCCGATTTCCCTGGCTTGCTTAATAAAATCATAGTAAAGGTCGTTATCGAAAAATAGCTGGGTGATAACAAAATCGCCGCCGAGATCGAGCTTGTTTTTAAGATAACGCAAATCCTCTTCCATCGAAGGGGCCTTAATATGCTTTTCAGGATACCCGGCCACTCCGATACCGATCTCTGGATAGTTGGCGCGTATGAATTCCACAAGATCAGACGCATATTTGAATTTGTCGCTTGCTGGAATATAGCTTTCATCATTCGCCGGAGGGTCGCCGCCAAGCGCCAGCACATTGTTTATCCCTGCGTCGGTAAGGCTTCGCAAGAACTGATGCAGTGTGTTGTCTGAAGCTCCAACGCAGGTAAGATGGGCCATCGGCTCTTGGCCAAAATCTTGCTTAAGGCTTGTGACAAGTTTGAGTGTGTTTTCCTGAGTTCCACCTCCCGCTCCATATGTCACGGAAACAAAAAGCGGGTTTACAGCTTTAAGCTTTTCTACCTCTTCAAAAAAAGCAGGCCATAGCCCGGTTTCTTTTGGCGGGAAGAATTCCAGGGACACAAACCTCCCGCCTTTTTTCAGCAATTCTGATATTCTCAAAAATAACTCCGTTTATTTAACTTTAAGCTATCTATTTTGATCGAACTTTAGCTCGATGTTAAGGAAAATAATTATTTAGTTTGTTTTCTTTTTTTAAAAAAATACCAAACGTGTGATACAATTAGCGCAGTTTCATCGCAATACAGCTTTTTGTCTATCACTCTTAAAAAGAGTATTTCCAAATATAGACCGATATTAAGATAAGCTTGATGTTGCATGACACTATAATCGATTGACATCGTCGATGTGTCGTTGTTTAATTTTCGCATATCCCTTTTGGGGTGAAAATCTTTTTCAAAGCCTTGCATTAAAACTGACTCTTGATAACTTTCATTATTCGTACAGGTGTTTCTATAGATGTCTAAAAATGAGCCTGTCTCCGGAGTTCTGGAGATAACCGACAAAGGATATGGGTTTTTACGCTCACTTGATAACAGCTACGCAATCACCCCTACAGACCCTTACGTCAACCAGAGCCAGATACGTAAATTCAAGCTTGGCTCCGGTATGTTTATTGAGGGGGAGGGGGCGCGCAAAAACTCAAAACAACCAAATCTTGCGCTTGAAAATATAAAAAGTATAGACGGCCTTTCGGTGGAAAAATCGATGGCGCGTCAGCAATTTAGCAGGCTTACCGTTATCGACCCGGAGGAAAAGTTCACTCTGGAGACTGGGCCCAAACCGATGACGACGCGTGTTGTGGATATTTTCGCTCCTATTGGCAAAGGACAAAGAGCGTTGATGGTGTCGCCTCCCAAGGCCGGTAAAACCACCTTTATAGAGGATATAGCGAAAGCCATAAATAAAAACCATAAGGACGCTCATGTCATAACGTTTCTTATAGACGAGCGGCCAGAGGAAGTCACCCAGTTCAAGCGGAGTGTTGGCGGTGAGATTGTCGCCACAAGTTTCGACACCGCGTTAAACGAGCAAATACGCACTTCCGAGCTTGTTTTGGCAAGGGTGATGCGGCTCGTTGAGGCGGAACAGGATATAGTTCTTATAGTAGACTCCATCACAAGGTTGGGGCGCGCCTTTAATAAAGCTACAGAGAGCCGCGGTAAAACACTGTCTGGCGGTGTAGGCTCCAACGCTCTTGTGTTCCCGCGAAAATTTTTCGGAGCGGCGCGTAATATCGAACATGGGGGAAGCCTGACGATTATCGCCACATGCCTTGTCGACACTGGCAGCAGGATGGACGAGGTTATTTTCCAGGAATTCAAGGGCACAGGTAATACCGAGATCGTGCTGGAGCGCCGTCTTTCCGACGAAAGGGTTTATCCTGCGCTAAACTTATCTCAGACAGGGACAAGAAAAGAAGAAAAACTGCAAAGCCATGAGGATCTGCAGAAAATATGGACGCTGGTAAGAGTGTTGGCCAGCGATAAAAGCTTTGCGAAATACAAGGCCATGCTGGAAAAAATGGAGGCGACGGAATCTAACGAAGCTTTCCTGGCCACCATACCCGTGAGGTAAATATTACAAACAGACGCTACCTTTTCCTCCCGTGATTACTAAAAAGACAGTCAGTCTTAACCTTGTTGAAGTCCTAACAAAAGCCGATTCCATCCTTATCGAATGTATGCGTGAATTCCACCGGTCAGGGTTTACGATCTGGTTTGTGGGCGGAGCTGTTCGTGACGCGGCTTTGGGCAAGGCGTTATCGGATATAGACCTGGTTGTAGACCGCGATCCTATATCAAAAGCGCGATCGTTCGCCAAACGTTTGGGACTCGGTTTTGTCATTCTGGATAATACACGCAAGATCGTTCGGCTTGCGATAAAATCGACTCCCCAAATGAACATCGATATAGCTTTGACGCAGGGCTCCTCGATAAATGATGACCTGCTATGCCGGGATTTTACGATAAACGCGATTGCCGCGCTCTGGCAAGATGATGGTTTTACCGTTACCGATCCGCTAAACGGAATCGGCGACCTCAATGAGAAAATCTTGCGCCCGGTTTTATCCAGCGCGATTGCGGACGATCCAGTGCGAATTATACGCGCCTACCGTTTTCAGCTTGAATACAGTCTGTCCGTTTCCGCATCGCTTACAGGTTTAATATCAAATGCCCGGAATATGTTGAGTGAGGCGCCAGCAGAGAGGATCGCCCCTGAGCTTATCCATATTTTTAACCATCAGGAAAGCTATACCGCTGTTCGTAAAATGGCCGATGACGCGGTTCTCGATGTTATCTTCCCAGAGTTAACCGCTATGAGAGGTGTCACCCAGAACGAATGGCACCACCTTGATGTTTTCGACCATACTCTGGAAACTTTGAGATGTCTTGATGAAACCGTTCAAAATCCGCCTTCATGGCTTTTGCCATGGAAACAGGTTATCGACGAAGCTCTTGACGAGGAAGTTTCGTCCGGATTTAGCCGGTTAATCGTTATAAAAATTGCGGCTCTTTATCATGATGTTGGAAAGCCTGTATGCAGGCGCGTGGATGAAACAGGGAAAGTGACTTTTTACGGGCATGAAAAAGCAGGTGCCAATCTCGCCGCAGGGGCCGCCACCCGGTTGAGGTTCCCAAACAGTGTCGGGAAAGGGCTTGCGCTTCTTGTTCGTCATCATTTAAGACCATTCAACGCTATATCAAATGGAACGATTACCCGGCGGGCTATTTACAGATATTGTCGCGACCTTGGCTCATATGCGATTCCCGCCCTTGTGCTTGGTGTGGCGGACAGTAATGCCACGCGTGGCTCCGCTGTTACTAAAGCTTATCGGGAAAATTGTAGAGTCGCCATTGTTGAAGTATTGCGCTACCTTGACGCTCTTTCAGCTAAAATAGAACCGCAAAAACAGCTGGTGAACGGGCATGATATAATGAAAAAATTTAACCTGGCTCCAGGGGCTCTTGTTGGGAAGCTTCTGTACGAAATAGAGGAAGCTTTTGCTGTGGGTGAGATCGAAAACCGCGAGGAAGCTTATCTCCTGGTGGAGCGATTGCTTGCTAATGAAAGATAGGGGAAACATTGTAAATGAACGATATTGTTAAAGCCGCCATAATTTGTTTTTCCTGCCTCAGCGTTGTTTCCTGCGCCACAAAAATTAAAGGTCTCCAACACGATCCCAGCTTCAACTACGGGTCTATTGTAGATTCCAATATGGTGGTGGTTGGTGTTACGTCCGATCTCTATCCTTTGAAAATAAACGATATCACGGCATTTTCCCGCATATTGCAAAGAAGCTTTCTGGAACAGCGCAAAATGTACAGAATAGCTGATGCGGGAGTGGTTATCAAAAGCCTGGGGAAGAAAAAGTATTTGGCCATGTTAAAGGAATTTAACGATTTTGGCGTTCTGGATAAAAAATGGCTTTCAAGGATTAAATCCAAGCTGAAAGATACAAAGTACGCCGTTATCGCGAGGATAGAAGAAGATGTGGTCAAAAAAAAACGTAGCCGTAAAAGGGAGTATGACAAAGACGATAAGAAAAAGGTAGTCGGAGAGAAAATTACCTCTGCGATATCGCGGTCAATGACAGTTCAGCTGAATATATATGACCTTGAAACCTTCGATATGGTGTGGGGCGGCGCTGTTTCCAAGGTAGGCTCTAATTCACATGTGTACAACATTAATGATAAGGCGGACAAAGTAGTCGCTATCATAGGGCAAATCTTGGATCGTGAAGAGAAGCTTTATCCCTATCCTGCTATACCGTCGCAAAAAAAGGTGTTGCGAAGGATATTCTACGGTTTTGGTGAGAATTTGCCGAAGCTCGAAGACAAAAGGTAAGCTCAGGCCGCTGTTCCTGCGACCCTGTAAATTAAATTGTGTAACTGCTCATAGTTCCTTAATCTTTGAGAAGG
>CAYNDB010000092.1:0-9951 GCA_964395915.1 uncultured Nitrospinota bacterium
ATGGGATGCCGGACTAAATCCGGCATGACAAAACGAACCCCCTTTGCCCTCTCGCTCCAGGAGAGAGATAAGGCGACTCAACATCCCTACCTGTAATTTTCAAACTGCATATCGATATCCAGATTTTTTCCCTTGAGCATAGACATCACCTCTTGCAGGTCATCCCTTTTCTTGCCCGACACGCGAACCTGATCTTCCTGTATCGACGCCTGAACTTTTATTTTTGTCTGCTTGATAAGCTTTACGATCTCTTTCGCCTTCTCTGTCGGTATGCCTTGCTGGAGCGTTATCACCTGCCGCGCCATGTCGCCAGACGCCTGTTCCACCGCGCCATACTTCAACGCCTTGATGGAGACACCGCGCTTGATAAGCTTCGACTGGAGAATGTCTATCACACTTTTAAGCTTCATCTCGTCATCACCCAACACGGTCAGCGTTCCGGCTTTCTGGTCGAATTTGATCTCCGACTTCGAGCCTTTAAAATCGTATCGCTGCTTGATTTCCGCCAGCGCCTGATTAACCGCGTTTACAACTTCCGGTATCTCTACCTTCGACACAATGTCGAACGAGCAGTCTTTTGCCATTTGTTCAATCCTCCGTCCAGAGGTTGGACACTCTGGAAGTTTCGATGTTTTTCATAACTGTCAAAAATTCCTCGACCTCAATAGCGCCAAGGTCCCTGCCATTCCGAAGCCTCACCGCCACTTTTTCGCTTTCCATCTCGCGCGCGCCCACAACGAGCATGTAAGGGATTTTCTGTAACTGCGCGTTCCTGATTTTTTTCTGCACACGTTCAGAGCTTAAGTCGGCCTCGATACGAACGCCCTCATTCTTGAGCCTGTCACGCAGAGCTTGCGCGTAATCATTCTGGTCGTCGGTAATAGGCAGAACGACGGCCTGCGTCGGCGCAAGCCATACAGGGAACGCTCCCACTGTCTGTTCGATTAATATACCTATAAACCTTTCCAGCGATCCGAATATAGCGCGGTGAACCATAGCAGGGCGATGCGCCTCTCCATCGGCTCCGATAAATTCCAGACCAAACCGTTCCGGCAGGAAAAAATCTACCTGCACAGTGCCAAGCTGCCAATGACGTCCGATACAATCTTTAACGTTAAATTCTATTTTCGGCCCATAGAAGGCGCCCTCCCCTTCCTTTATCTTGTATTCAATGCCCTTCTCGTTCATCGCCTCCTTAAGAACCATCGTCGCTTTATCCCACACATCGTCTTCGCCGATCGCCTTTGCGGGCTTGGTGGCGATGAATATCTCATATTCGTCAAAACCAAAATCCTTGTAAACCTCCAAGGTGTAATCGACCATGTCCTGAATCTCGGCTTTCAGGTCTGGAAAATCGCAATAGACATGAGCGTCGTCCTGGGTGAAGGCTCGCACACGGAACAAGCCGTGTAAAACGCCGGACAATTCGTGACGATGAACAAGTCCGAACTCGGCGACACGCATCGGCAGGTCGCGATAAGAGACCTTGTCTTCTTTATACACAAGCATGGCGCCGGGACAGTTCATCGGCTTTATGACAAACTGACGCTCGTCCACTTCGGAGAAATACATATTCTCACGATAATAATCGGCATGACCGGATATATGCCAAAGGTCCTCAACCAGCATTTGCGGTGTGTGTATCTCGACATATTCGCGCTCAACATTCTTTGCGCGTATGTAGTCCAGAAGAAGGTTGAAAAGAACCCGCCCCTTGGGAAGCATGAAGGGGAAGCCGGGGCCTTCTTCGTGCCAGGAAAATAATTGCAACTGCTTGCTTAAGAGGCGGTGGTCACGCTTCCTCGCCTCCTCCAGCATTTTTATATGCGACTTTAATTCATCTTTGGAAGAGAAACAGAGGCCGTATACCCGCTGGAGCGGTTCATTTTGCGAATCCCCCAGCCAGTAGGAGCCTGCGATCCTGTTTATCTTAAAGGCTCTTATCTCCCGAGTGTTTTCCACGTGCGGCCCGCGACAAAGGTCGACAAACTCACCCTGCCTGTATATGGAAACTTTCTCCTCGTCTTTAAGCTGGTTTTCAAGCGTTAAGACTTTGAATTTCTGATCTGCGAAAAGCTTTAGAGCCTCATCGCGCGAAATTTCTTCATGCCTGAATTCGTGACGGGACTTTATTATCCCCTTCATGATTTTTTCGATTTTCGGCAGGTCTTCTTCAGTGATCGACCCGTCCGGTATCTTCACGTCGTAATAGAAGCCGTCCTCTATATCCGGACCATAGGCGAACTGCGCGTTCGGATACAGCTGTTGAATAGCCTCAGCCATAACATGCGCGGCTGAATGACGAACGGCTACAAGATCCGACATTAATTTATTGCTCCATAAAAGTTAAAATATGATCGGCTATTATAGTTCGCCGGCAAATGAAATTGTACTAATAATCTTTGCTATGGCGTTTTCCAAAAAATTTCAGTCGTGGTGATTATAAAGAGCGTTATAACAACTCGCCACCTTTACCCTGACGTATAACAACAGGCTCATCCCCGGTAAGGTCAACCACTGTCGAAGGCTCGGATACCAGTGGGCCGACATTTATGGCGATGTCAATATAACGCTCAAAAGACTCCGGCAACATGGCGGGATCAGAGAACGGCTCACCACCCGAGAGGTTGACCGAGGTTGTGATTATCGGCCGTTCAACAAGCTCAACAAGCTTGTTGCATATCTGGTTATCCGGGATACGCACACCCACTGTGCTCCTCTTGCCGAGCATCTTTTTTGGAGCCGCGCTTTTCCGAGCTTCCAATATATATGTGTACGCCCCAGGCAAAGTTCTGTTCATCAGCCTGAAACCCCAGTTCGACACCTGGGCAAACTCGCTTATCTGTTCGATATTAACGCACATGATAGAAAACGGCTTTGCCGGATCACGTTTTTTTATTCTGGATATGCGTTCCATCGCTTTTTTAGAAAAAATATCGCAACCAAGGCCGTATACAGTGTCCGTGGGATAGATCGCCACCCCGCCAGCAAGCATTATATCCGCCACCTCGCGCAGCGACTTATAGGAAGGACGGGAAAGGTTCATATGTATTGTTTTCATAGCCGCCGATACTTTTCAGGTATTCTTAAGATATGGCCCGAGGCCCCGTTGCAATACTTCACTTATCGCCAAAACAGAAAAGTTTTTCAACCGCTCTTTCTGACGCTCTATAATCTTTTGTTTCATTCCCCCGTTTTCAAACAGTTCACGCAATACTGTGGCGGTTATCACGCTGTTTTTCCCGTTCAGCTTTATCCCGGCTTCCCCCATTAATTCCGGAATGGAACAGACACCGCTCGCTATAACCGGAACACCAAACCACATCGCCTCAAGTATCGGGACGCCAAACCCTTCATGCTCGCTCAAGCTCAGGTATACATCCGCTGTTTTAAAAAGCGTATGAAAATCGTCATCATCGATAAAGCCCGGTATCTCAACACTGTCATTGAGCCCCAGCTTATCCACCAACCCAATAAGGTAGTCTTTGTACGTTTCGGAGTTTTTCCATGACCCAGGCATAACTAGCCTTACGTCATGCCCATAAAGCCTGGTATAAGCGTATAACGTTTTAATAAGCTCATCCTGACGCTTGTGCGATGTTATTCGCCCAATGAAAAATATTGTCTTTTTGTCGCTCTTCCATTTTTTGACACTATCAGGGTTCAGCTTTTTTCCTTCATACGCGGAAAAATCCTTGAGAATAGGCAATATCATTATATTTTCGTAGCCATGATCTTTTTTAAGATCGTTGGCGCTATACTCTGAAGCCGCGAAAACTCCTTCAACCTCACTTTTCAGCCTGTCCAGCTCTTTCCTTCCTTTTCGTATGTGCAGATAGGTCTGATTGTCTACACCGAGAAGATATTCCTCAGGAGTCATATTGTGATAAACAAGAAACTTTTTTCCAGGCTGGCTTATCAGAAAATTCGTAAGAACACTGCCAATCCCGAAATGATATAAAAGAATGTCGTCCGGTTTCGGTTTATACCTCTTGTAATACGCCACGCCGTCATATTGCGCGGAATCAGGGTCCAGAACGTAAATATTCGAGCCGCAACCCCAGGAGAGGAACACTTTTCGCAACTGTTCCGCATGGTCGTACACAGCGTCCCCCCTCTTTGCGAAAGAGGTGAACTGGTGAATAGCCTTACCGCTCATCAAGCCGCTCTTTCAACTCGGCAATCTCTTTTTTCAGCGCAGCCATCTTTTCGGCCTGATCCGCCTTTTCGCGATCGACCCTCTCGTTGACCCCTTCAAGGAAGCTGGTTATAAAATCGAGATGGCTCCTGGTAAGCTGAAACGAAACCAGTGAGGCAAGGTTGAACTTTGCCTGCTGGCTGACCTGTACATCCGCCTTGAGTTTTATCATCATCACCAACCGCTTTACAAACCTGTTCAAAGCGCCTAAAAATCCAGATCTGTGCGATGGTATTTTATAATCAACGCTCAGGCAGAGGTGGTCTTCCATCTCTTCTATCTGAGGCTCGTAGGTATCTGAAAACGTTCCATCCATCAACCGTTTTTTACTTGAAAACTCCAGGTTCATCCGGTCGATTTCATCTGGGTCCATACCGGTATTCTCAAGAGCCTGATTTAACCGCTTAAGCAACCTTTTATGAAAATCCGCTCCCGTCGAGCCTGGGTCGGCTTCTATTATCGCTTCTATTTCAGTTAAAGTAACCATCGTTTATTTATTATTTGTTTAAAATCAGTTGCTTTATAACCAATGCCAAATCGGCTTTTACCCTTTATTAAATCAAACTATATCACAATGTGTTAGAAGGCTGAAAACATCGGTTTTACGACAAACATAATCAAAATATATGCAAACGTTGCAGTATCCTGACGATAGTTTATAATAGCGCGATGTTCGACACCAGACAGATAACCCTGCATGGCCTGACTTTTGAGGAGTTCGATCTCGCTCTTGAAATTTTAGGCCGCCCGCCAAGCATGGTTGAGCTTGGTATTTTTTCAACTATGTGGAGCGAACACTGCTCCTACAAAAGCTCAAAGTTTCACCTTGCAAAGTTGCCGACCGAGGGACCGCAAGTCATTCAGGGCCCTGGTGAAAACGCGGGTGTCGTCGACATAGGAGACGGGCTTGCCGTGGTTTTCAAGATGGAGTCGCACAATCACCCGTCCTACATAGAGCCATACCAAGGGGCGGCCACAGGTGTCGGCGGGATATTGCGAGACATATTTACAATGGGCGCAAGGCCGACAGCTTCCCTTAACTCAATCCGTTTCGGCGAACCGGATCATCCGAAAACCAGATATCTGGTCGACGGCGTGGTGGCTGGGATCGCAGGCTATGGCAACTGCATCGGCGTGCCGACCATAGGGGGAGAGCTTGTCTTTCACAAAAGCTATAACGGCAATTGCCTGGTTAACGCTTTCAACCTTGGCGTGGTACATACGGATAAGATTTTCCTTGGAAAAGCTGAGGGCATAGGCAACCCTGTTATGTATGTCGGCTCGAAAACGGGCAGGGACGGCATACACGGCGCCACGATGGCCAGCGCGGAATTTGGCGGTGGCGGCGAGGAGCGCAGGCCCACTGTCCAGGTGGGGGACCCTTTTACGGAAAAACTGTTGCTGGAAGCGTGTCTGGAGCTTTTCAAAACCGATTATGTGGTCGGCATTCAGGACATGGGAGCGGCGGGAATGACATCGTCGTCTTTTGAGATGGCGGGCCGCTCCGGGACAGGGGTCGATCTCGATCTTAACAAGACTCCGCTCCGTGAGGAGGGAATGACTCCATATGAAATCATGCTCTCCGAATCGCAGGAGAGGATGCTTCTGGTGTGTAGAAAAGGCGTGGAAGACAAGGTAAAAGAAATTTTTGCAAAATGGGACCTGGCGGCCGAAGTGGTGGGTGTGGTGACGGACGACGGTTATGTGCGGTTGCGTCATAATAACGAAGTTGTGGCGGAAATGCCGGCGGAGCCGCTGGCCCAAAAAGCGCCGATGTACAACAGGCTCGCCCTGCCCCCGGAAGATCTTTCAAAACGCCAATCTTTGAATATTGATAATATTCGCCCCCCAGACTCTCTCTCTGAATCGTTGCTAAAACTTCTGTCCTCGCCCAACTTATGCTCACGTGAATGGGTATATAGTCAATACGACCATATGGTCCGAACGGATACCATCCAGCGGCCCGGGTCAGACGCTTCGGTAATACGTGTCAAGGGAACCAAGAAGGCTATTGCCATGAGTGTCGACTGCAACAGCGTATACTGCTATTTCAATCCTTACGAAGGTGGAAAACAGGCAGTGGCGGAAGCTACGCGCAATGTGGCCTGTTCCGGAGCGAAACCACTAGCCATAACCGACTGCCTTAATTTTGGTAGCCCGGAAAAAGAAGAGGTGATGTGGCAATTTACCCAGGCCCTGCAAGGCCTTGGCGAGGCCTGCAAGGCTCTTAACACCCCTGTAGTGTCCGGTAACGTCTCATTCTATAACCAGACAGGCGAACAGGCCATCCACCCAACTCCAACCATCGGAGCCGTCGGGCTTCTTGAAGACAGCTCAAAGCTTGTAAGCCAATATTTCAAAAAAGAGAGGGAGGCTATCATATTGCTTGGGACGACAGAAGCTGATATTGGCTGTTCTGAATACCTTTCTGTAATACATGGCCTTGAAAAAGGAAACCCGCCGATTGTCGACCTTGAAAAAGAGGCGACGCTCCAAAAACTGCTCGTCAACCTTGCGGACAAACGTATGGTGTCATCCATGCACGACGTATCGGATGGCGGTCTTGCGGTGTGCCTGGCGGAATGTTGTTTCGATACCGGATCGATATCGCAGCTGGGGTTCAAGGCTTCGTTCAACACATCGCTGCGACCGGATATTTTCCTTTTCTCTGAAACCCAGTCAAGAGTTGTAATATCGTGCCCATCTTCAAACGCAGCTCAGATTATTGACGAAGCGCGTAATTACGGTGTGCCGGCGGGAATCGTTGGGGAAACAACTTTCAAAGCGGTTGAAGTGTCCGTTAATGGAGACCTCGTTCTTGCGACTACCTCTCCTAAACTAATGGAAGCATGGGATAAAACTCTGCCTGAGTTTATGTCCGCCTGATTGCCGTAAAATTATCTGTTTTATAAACTTACGGCCCCACGCGGTCATACCGGTTTTATTTCTTTAAAGCTTTGTCCGGGGCGCTGTCACGAGCCAAATAACGGGTTCACGATAAACACGATGGATGTAAATATAAAAACCAGGCCTGTCAAATATCCCGCATACTTCAGGATATGACGCCTTTTCTCACCGAGACGCTCTATGGCCCCGACAAAAAACACATTGTATGAAATTATCGCCGGTAAAATATAACGAAAATCGTTGCTGGGAGCCGCCGGGACTTTTATCCTTAAAAATAATAAAGCCGTCACCAGCAAAGCAATATTCAAAACAAAGACAATATTGGCGTCCAGGTCTTTTTTGATGGCCGGAACCAGGCGCCACAAGAAGAAAGCCGTCATACACAACAACAGAAAGCTCATGATATGCGCCGCCTGTCTGTTTATTTTCTGGTCAAAAGACCACTCTCCAAAAAGGCTGGTTTTAAGCAGGTAACTCCAGAAATATTGCCTCCCCTTACCATCATTCCACGGGTCTGTGTACGGCTCGCTTACAAAGTTTTTCACATCGAACTTTAAGTAGTTGCCAATCTTGTTGCCAACCATAATTCTCTGCGGCAATTGATGAGAATTGCCCACCAGCCAGTCGGCCTGTTTATCATTTTTCGTCCGAATAAAGCTATTGTAATAGACTGATGAAAAACCTAGCAATAACACTACGAACGCAATTAGTGATTGCTTTATTATCTTTGATTTGTTGTCATCTTTTAATACCCTCCAGGCGATTGTTGCAAGGAAAACTCCTAACAACACAACTCCATTGGTTTTCGACGCGAGCGCCAGCGAAATAAAAAGAGCTGATAATACAAGTTGCGTCCACTTCCTGTCGGAGCTCCAGCTATATAGATGATACAAACCAGCGATATAAAAAAGGTATAGAAGACTATCGTTCCCTATCCTTATCGAATGAAGAACCATGGAAGGCCAGAACACGGTTAGGCCCAGCATCAGGTTGTAATAAACAGGGCTTTTTGTAACTTTCCTGAATATCAGGGAAGCGTATATCGTGAGCAGAAACGACATAATAAGCGACAATATCTGCAAGCTCAGATATTTATCCACACCGCCAATAAAATACACGGCCTTGAGGAAAGCGACCGACAGCAGATAATATAATGGCGGATGATAACATTGCCAACACCAGTCTTTTGCCGGAAGAACATCGTTCTCCAAAATGAAATCCATATATTGTATGTGTCCTATGACATCATGCGCGCGAACTTCAAACGGAGTGTAGCTTAAATAGACGATTCTTATCAGCAGGCCACCAAACAGAATCAAGATCGTCACATGACCAAAATTACGGTTTCTTAGAGTCTTGGCTAATAAAGCAAATGAGAGAAAAATCAGCAGTGAGATCGATATAAAATACCTGGAATCATGGAACGAGTTCGTTATAAAAAGCCCGAACTTCCCACCACCGTCGTTTATCGTAAGTTCAATCGAGTTTTCGCCAGAAACAAGTAACCGGCCAATATCCAGCGCAAACCCCTGCCTGTAGTCGCATAGAGCTTTGCCATCAATACCGCCCAAGTCTGCGCTTTTACCATTAACCAGAACACTTTTGACGCAGTCGTCCGGAATGATCCGTATTGTGGTTTGTTTAAGGAAGTTATGTTTAAAAATACCCTTATAAACATAATCTTGTACAGGGCCGGAGTTTTCAAGAAATGGAAGAGCGATATTCTTAGAAGCTCCATCCGAACCTGTCAACGTAACGTTGTAGACAGAAACGGAGGAATAGTATGTGTAAAAACACGTCGCGATAAATAAAAAGCCTAATGATAAATATGAGTTTAATCCATATAACCTTTTATCATTTTGACTCATGGTAAGAGCTTTCAGTGTTGACAGTCCAGATATTGTCCTTGGATGTCACACCATTTTTTATATTTTCGACCACTACCATTGCAGACAACATCGAATGGTCCATATTATTATATTTATGCATGCCGTTTCGGCCTATCAGAAACAGGTTGTCGATTTTATTCACGAAGTTTTTAACAACATCAAAATTCTCATAGCTCCCAAAATACGCCGGATAGGTTTTCGGAACGCGTATCACAACTCCGTCCACTACATCTTCTTTTTTTATAAAGTTAATTTTCGCCATCTCATCCTTGGCGAACTCGATCAAATCTCCGTCTTCCATGTTCCACAATTCGTCCCCTTCATAGCAGAAGTATTCCAGCCCTATCCACGCCTTGCTTTTGTCTTTTACCATGTACGGGCTCCAGTTGTTGAAAACCTGGATTCTGCCAACTTTCACATCTCTTTCCTGTACGTATATCCAGTTATCCGGCACGATGCCGTTGATGGTTTTTTCAGCGGTGTCGTTTTTAGCCTCCAGTCGGTTAAGCAGAAGTCCGACAGTCATAAAATCCCTGTACATAAGCTCACTGGCGGTTTTTTTCACATCATCAGGAACATCGTTATCGAAAGCCTGGATAAGGTCTTTTACCGGCATTGTCGAAACATAATAATCCGCGGTGGCGCTTTGTTTTTCTCCAGCGTCGTTGACTATTTCAACCCCGACGATTTTCCCGTCACTGAATTTCAACCCTTTAATATCGCTTTTTAAATGAATCACACCTCCCATTTTCACAATCTGAGCGGCGACCTCTTCCCACAGTTGTCCCGGGCCATGTTTTGGGTATAGAAACTGTTTTATAAGGCTTGTTTCAGTGTTTTTTTGATCGATAGAATCGTCCTCTTTGGAGCCAAGATTTTTAACAGCGTCCAACAAGGCTTTTGTCACCGACAGCCCTTTTATCCGTTGGGCTCCCCACTCCGCCGGCACCATCTCCC
>CAYNDB010000093.1:0-9800 GCA_964395915.1 uncultured Nitrospinota bacterium
GCGTGACGCTTCTTTTTTCTATTTTTTCAGGATAGGCGTCCACTCTTCCGCCAAGGAGACGCCCTCCAGCAAGTTCCGTCATAAGTTTTGCGGCTCTTTTTTGCGCGTAGATTAATCCTTCAACATCTGTTCCACGTTCAAAACGGTATGACGACTCGGATGAGATGTTCAACATCTTACTGGAACGACGGATAGATTTTGGGTCGAAATACGCCGCTTCGAGTAATATATCAGAGGTTCGTTCGGTAACTTCCGAGTTTTGTCCGCCCATTATTCCGGCCAACGCCACAGCCTTGGATTCATCGGCTATAACAAGATTTTCGCTGGTAAGTTTATATGTTTTACTGTCGAGCGTTGTAAACTCCTCGTTATCGGAAGCCCTTCTGACAACGATACTGTTCCCCTCGATGTTCGCAAGGTCGAATGCGTGCAGAGGGTGTCCGGTTTCCATCAGCGTATAGTTGGTGATATCGACGATATTATTGATCGCCCGAACACCGACAGCCGCAAGCCTTCGCCGCAACCAGAAAGGAGAAGGGCCAATTTTTGCGTTCTTGATCGCCATCGCGGCATACCGCGGACAAAGGTCCGGCGCGTCAATAACCACCTTTACAAGGTCGGCTATGTTTTCGTTTGAATCTGTTTCAATATCTGTCGCAGGCTTTTTAAGCTTCGATCCTGTAGCGGCGGCCACTTCCCGCGCGATACCGATCATGCTGGAGCAGTCGCCACGGTTAGGGGTAAGGTCGACCTCAAGGATAGCGTCGCACACCTCGTATCGTTCGGAAAACTTTTCACCAGGCTTTGGGTCGTCGGTTAAAACCATGATCCCGTCATGATCTTCGGAGAGTTTAAGCTCAGATTCCGACGCGATCATGCCATGCGACTCAACACCTCGAATCTTGCTTTTCTTTATTTTCATCCCGTCGGGAAGCTTTGCCCCCACAAGCGCCACAGGGACTAGTTGACCCGCCGCGATGTTCGAGGCTCCACAAACGATATCCAGCACATCTTCACCCGTATCGACTTTGCAAAGCCTCAACCTGTCCGCGTTTGGATGTTTCGTAACCTCCAGCGCCTTGCCGACAACAATGTTTTCATACCAGCCGAGCCTGTTATCTATAACGGCGCACTCAAGTCCGAGGCTGGTCAGGGTCTCCGCGAGTTTATCCGGCTCAAGGTCGAAATCGACCAGTTCTTTTAACCACAAATACGAAACGAGCATGACTTTATATTCAGAATTGTGAAAGAAATTTTGTGTTCGCCCCATAAAGGAGGCGTATATCGTCGATACCGTATTTACGCATCGCTATCCGCTCTATTCCGAGGCCGAAAGCAAAGCCTGTCCACTCTTCCGGGTCGTACTCCACCGCCTCGAATACGTTAGGGTCGATCATTCCGGCCCCTAAAATCTCAAGCCACCCGGTCTGCTTGCAGACACGGCACCCTTTCCCTTTACACATATGGCAGCTGATATCTATCTCCGCGCTGGGCTCTGTGAAAGGGAAAAAGCTGGGCCTGAAACGAAGCTTTGTATTCTTGCCGTACAGCCTGTGTACGAACAGCTCCAGTATGCCTTTTAAATGCCCGAAATTTACGTTGCGGTCGATATGAAATCCTTCGAGCTGATGGAATACAGGCGAATGTGTAATATCAGAATCGCACCGGTATACCCTGCCAGGAGCGATCACCGACAAAGGAGGTTTATGTTTTATCATGGAGTGTATTTGTACGGGCGATGTGTGCGTGCGCAAAAGCCGCGCTCCGTTTTGTATGTAGAACGTGTCTTGCATGTCACGCGCCGGATGGTCGGCTGGGAAATTAAGCTTTTTGAAATTACTTTCGTCGGTTTCAACTTCCGGCCCCTCTTCCACCATGAACCCTAAGGCCATGAAAATATCGATAAGCTCTTCCATAACTTCGCCGACCGGATTGAGCCTGCCGTCGCCTGGTTTGCGGCCTGGAACGGTTATGTCGAAAGTCTCGCTCGTAAGCCGTTCTGTAAGCTCACGATTTTTTATTAGAGCAAGTTTTTTAGAGATCGCGTTTTCTATCGCTACCTTGACCACGTTAAGGGCGGCTCCCGCTTTGGGCCGCTCTTCTTTCGATAGCTTGCCAAGCCCTTTCATGCGGGTTGTAAGCTCTCCTTTTTTGCCAAGAAACTTTACGCGAAGCTTCTCCACATCATCGCTTGAGACGCTTAAGGAAATAGATTCAAGCGCGTCCGACTTCAGTTGTTCAAGGTCGTTCATTGCAAGACAAGGTGAGATTTTATAGTTGCTCCCCGCCACCTGAATGGTCGGAAGAAAAGCGGGCGTATACTGTTATTACGCCCTTCCCATCATTAGGCCAAGGCATTTCGCCCGTATTACGCTGCCGCCGAACTGGCTTTTTCTTTTGCGATTTCGACAAGCTTTTTAAAACTGTCGGGATCAGTCACGGCAATGTCGGCCATGATCTTGCGATCGATCTCCACTCCGGCTTTGTTAAGGCCGTCGATGAATCTGCTGTACGGCATTCCTTCCGCCCTGGCGGCAAGCCCTATACGCACAATCCACAAAGCCCGAAAATCCCGTTTTCTAACGCGTCTGTCGCGATAGGCATATTTTAAAGCCTTTGTAACGGCTTCCTTGGCTTTCAGGAACTGACGGCTACGCGCGCCTCTGTATCCTTTGGCCAGTTTCAGTATTTTTTTACGGCGCGCTTTCGCTACTGTACCGCTTTTTGCTCTGGGCATTAATCGATATCCAATCCAGAAAAATTATATTTTACCGCCCCTCGATCAGCCTGCCAAACAACGACGCTTCTGACATAGATCGCCGGAACAAGAGAGAAATGATAACTCAAACCGCGGCTTATGACAAGACGTAAATTGTTTGTCGGCGGTCTTTGCCGTATAACCCCTCAAAATGACTCACCCTGGCTTAAGGGCGGCGGATCATAACCCTTTCGGGGCACGCAAGTCCGGCATTACAAGATAGGCTTAAAGATGCGGAAGCATTTTCCTTATGCCTTTCTCATCCGCCTGGTCTATCAGCCCGTGCTTGCGCAAGTTACGCTTTGTTTTAGCCGATTTGGTGGTGAGAATATGACGCAAGTACGCTTTTTTCCGCTTGATCTTGCCAGACCCGGTCTTACTGAATCTCTTGGCGGCCCCACGGTTTGTCTTATGTTTTGGCAATTGAACTCTCCTCGTTACCTTTATTTTATTCTTCGATTTTTTCGACAGGCATATCAGCCTCTCGATCTTTCTTATTTTTTTCTTCGACGGAAGGAGCCATAACCAGCGCCATTCGTCTTCCTTCTCTTGTAGCCTCCTGCTCAACCACCGCAAGGCCTACAAGGTCTTTTACAAATCTATCTAATATTTTCAGGCCAAGCTCGGAATGGGTGATCTGCCTGCCTCTGAAAAATACAGTTACCTTTACCTTGTCACCATCGGCTAAAAAGCGCTTGGCGTGGTTCAGCTTAAACTGGTAGTCGTGCTCTTCCGTGTTAGGTGTAATCTTTACTTCTTTAAGTTTTATTATTTTCTGCTTTTTCTTGGCGTCATGCGCTTTCTTGCTTTGGCGATACTTGTACTTGCCAAAATCCATGATCTTGCAAACCGGAGGTTTTGAATTAGGAGAAACCTCTACAAGATCCATCTCCTCCTCAACGGCATGACTTATCGCTTCTTCCAAGGGCAGAACACCCAACTGGCTCCCGTCAGAGCCTATGACCATAACTTCACTTACACGAATCCGGCCATTTACACGCAATGCTTTAGAAATACCGCTACCTCCCAGAAGTTAGAGGATGCGACATCTTTAGCGAAATTGTCATTTCTTTTTTTACAATCGCCTCCTTATATATTAACAATTAAAACAATAATCTATTAAATGCACACCTTTATATGGTAGGCACGGGCGGTTTCGAACCGCCGACCTCTTGCATGTCAAGCAAGCGCTCTCCCCCTGAGCTACGCGCCTGTTCAAAGTATGCGATTCTCTACAAATACAACCGACAAGTCAAGTGAATTCGCCTATATCGGAAAGCTCTGCAACAACCATGCAAATAGTATTATACTTTTATTTTGTAGAAAATTTCTCATCTTTTTTATAATCTGATACATGAGTTAAACGCATTAACTACAAACGACTTAAGCAATAAACATTTTATTTTGAGGTAAACATGAAAAACAACGTCCACCCAATTGAAAGAATCATACGTGTAGTTCTGGGAATCGGCCTTATTTCAATTGTTTTCGTTGGCCCGCAAACACCATGGGGCTGGCTTGGGCTTGTTCCGCTTGTGACTGGCCTTATCGGATGGTGCCCTCCATACGCGATGTTGGGAATTTCAACCTGCAAGAAAAGCTGAATCAAGATAACACTCTCGAATGGCGATGTTATCAAATACGGGGATAGATTCGCTCAAAATTACAGATATTCTCTTATGCGCTCAATTCAATTGTAATTAAAGAAGTTTTTCGGAAACAGTTGTTTGAAAACAAAAAATAATTCTGAAAATTGGAATGAACGTCCGCCAATCAATCTATTGTGGAGTATAATGAGAACAGAAGGCGATTTGGCCTTGCGTCATTATACGAAAAGTCGGGGGGACTTACGTGGTAGATAAAATTCCAATATTTGAATGGTTTCTTTCGAGCGGTGATGTGCTGATAACAGTCGATACCACTTTTGACGGGGTGGATATTCCAGCGCACCTTAACCGTCAGGATTCGATCGACTTTATTCTAGGCGCTACCCCCACTCCGAAACTTTCGACCGAAACAGGAGGGGTTAAAGTTCCCATGAGATTTTCCGGAGCTTTATACAGTTGCTATTTTCCATGGGGTTCAATAGTGCAAATGAGTTCGCAAGACGCTGTGATACAGTTCCGTAGCGCGCCGCTCGCAAAAGATGTCAAACCATCCCGGGACATGAAGAAAACAAAGCCCAACCTGAGGCTTGTAAAATAGACTTTACCCTTTAGTCCAAGGCGCCAAGCAACGCGTTAGCCACCGCGAAGAAAATAAGAAGCCCGGAAATATCGTTTATCGCCAGCACGATCGGCCCCCCTGCGATTGCGGGGTCGATATTCGCCCATCGAAATAGAAGCGGGATGCATGCGCCCATCAGAGCCGCCAAAGCAATAGATGCAAAAAGGGACACAGCAACGATAATCCCAAGGATTTGGGAGCCATGCCAGCCATATGCCGCAAGACCGGCGACCGCTCCACAGATAAGGCCCAGCGCCAATCCGATTTTCAGCTCTTTTACCAGATACCACCCAAACGATGCTACGCTGATCCTGCCCGTTGCGACACCGCGGATGACAAGGGCCGAGCTTTGAGACCCTACATTGCCGGAAAGACCCATTACAACGGGAATGAAAGCTACCAGCGCCAGGGCTTCGGAAAGGGTAATCTTGAATTGCCATAGAAGCGCGCCTGTGGCAAGCCCTCCGATCAACGACGCGCCGAGCCAGGGCAACCTGAATTGGGCCATTTCCATAGCCGAATATGTCTGCGTCAACGCCTCTTCGTGACCACCGGCCATTTTAATAATGTCTTCGCTGGCCTCTTCTTCAAGAACGTCCACTATATCATCCACAAGAATACGTCCGATAAGCTTGTCACTTTCATCTACCACCGGCAAGGAGACAAGGTCGTATCTTTTGAAAAGTTCCGCCACTTCCTCCTGGTCGGCGGCGGCCATAACACTCACAGGCGCCTGGGCCTCAAGAACGTCTTTGATGACAGCGTCGCCTTTATTCAACAGCAGGTCGCGCAACGGCAATACTCCAATCAGGCGATTATTTTTATCCACGACAAAAATGTTGTGCACATCACCGAGTTCGTCAGCCACTTTTCTTAATTCTTCGATAGCTTCGTTGATTGTGTTATCTCCCGGAACGGCCAGCAGTTCCGTCTGCATCAATCCCCCGGCGGTATCCTCCGGATATTCCATAAGCCGGTGGACCTCATAATCGACACTGTCAGAGACCGTTTCCATAATATCTTCGGCCCGCTCATCATCGATATTCGCCAACACGTCGGCCGCATCATCGCTGTCCATCTCCTCGATGATGTCTCCGAGTTTGGCGGCGGGAGATTTTGCGAGAATAAGCTCTCTTGTGCGATCGGAAAGGTTTGGCAACACCTCGGAGCCAACATCCACTTCGAGGTTGAGGAAAATGTCTACCGCAAGAGAATCGTCCTGTATCTGGTCGAGGGCAAGGGCTATGTCGGCAGGATGGTATTTTTCAGAAAGGTGAGCGAGATTTTCCGCGCCTGCCTCCAGTTTTTGGAGAATTTCCTGCGCTTTTCCTTCTTCAAGCATGACACCACCATATCCAGTCGGTTTATCGCCGATTCGTTATACATTATAATAATGCGGTTATTTTTCCAGGCCGATAAGAAAAAGTCCTTTTTCGCGCCATGTTTTATCCTTGTTATCAATTAGCCATTCCACCGGGCCGTGCGCTACGTATATAGCGGCTATGGTAAAAAGCATATGATGAGGAAACTGTACTACGACAAAAACAAAAAGAATGACCCCCAAAAGGATATGGAACGATTTGCGCCTGTCAATATTGCTCTTTTTAAAGTTGCGATATGGGATATTGCTCACCATCAACAACGCGAGCGTATATATCGTTATGACGATTATCACGGTCGGGGCTTTTGCCATCTCCAGAGCCCCTCGTGTTAAAAGAACAATTGCGGCCAAAAGACCGGCGCCGGCCGGTATCGGCAGTCCTACGAAACGATCCGCCCGAATCTCCGACGACTGCGTATTGAACCTGGCGAGACGCAACGCGCCGCAAAGCGCAAAAAGAAACGCGGCCATCCATCCGATACGTCCAAACGGCTGTAACACCCAGTTGTACATCAATATGGCGGGAGCCGCCCCAAACGCTATAAGGTCGGAGAGAGAATCGTATTCGACTCCAAACTCCGTAGTCGCTCCGGTGGCTCTGGCGACTCTGCCATCCAGCCCGTCAAGGAACCCCGCCACCACGATAGCCCATGCCGCGGCGTAGTATTGCTCGTTTATGGAGGCTACAATCGAATAGAACCCACAGAAAAAAGCGGCGGACGTTATCAGGCTTGGGATAATAAAAATACCTTTCCGCATCCTGTGAAACCTTTCCAGTTTCGCCTTGCCGTTGGATTCCACGTTTTTTACAGTAGCGTCAAACGGATCCACATCGGTTTCAGTTTTATCGTCCATTTAATTTCCACTCGTCAAACGGGCCATGACAGTCTCTCCACCTTTAACTTTATCACCGAGTGAGCTTAATATCGCCACATCGGGAGGAAGTATCAAATCTACCCTGGAGCCAAACCTTATCAGGCCAAACCGCTCTCCTTTTTCCAGTTTGTCTCCAACGGAGCTCCAGCAGACTATTCTGCGCGCCACAAGGCCGGCGATCTGTTTAACTCCAACCGGCCCAATGCCGGTGTCCATGACAATCATATTCTGCTCATTATCCATGCTTGCCTTATGATCCCACGCGGCGAGATATTTGCCCTTGTTATAAAACTTACGGGTAATGGTTCCTGCCACAGGGACACGCTGGATATGTACGTTGAATATTGACAGAAATATCGAAATACATATAGCGCCACCCGGATGATCCTCGCTCTGATACGCTGTGTCAATCTTGATAACCTTGCCGTCGGCCGGGGCCACAAGCAGATTATCATCTGCGGGAGCGATTCTTTCCGGGTCACGAAAAAAATATAAGACAAAGAGAAAAAGTCCGGCGCAAATCCATGCAATAACGCTTAACCCCAGAGCGGCGAATATAACGGTGGTCGCCAACAGGGGGATAAGGAACATGAACGCATCGGTGGCTACGGGCAATTTCATATCGAATTAATCCTTAATCTTCTTGCCTATCCACGGCATCATGGATCGGAGCTTTTCACCAACCGCTTCAATGGGATGTTCCGCGTCATTACGAAGAAGCGCGTTATATACGGGCCTGTTCGCCTTGTTCTCAAGCACCCATTCACGGGCAAACTCTCCGCCTTGAATCTCCTCCAGGATATCCGCCATTTCCGCCCGTGTCTCTTCCGTGATAATCCTGCGGCCGCGGGTGATGTCGCCATACTTCGCCGTGTCGGATATCGAATATCGCATGTTGGCGATTCCGCCCTCAAATATAAGGTCGACTATAAGCTTCATTTCGTGAAGACATTCAAAATACGCGACTTCCGGCTGGTATCCGGCTTCTACAAGAGTGTCGAACCCGGCGCGGATAAGCTCCGACACACCACCGCAAAGTACAGCCTGCTCGCCAAAAAGATCGGTTTCGGTTTCTTCTTTGAACGTGGTTAATATCACGCCTCCTTTGGTTCCGCCAATGCCGAGGGCATAGGCCAAAGCCAGATGCTTAGCTTCCCCTGTCGCGTCTTGCTCTATCGCCAGCAAAGCGGGCACACCGCCTCCTTGCGTATACATCCTTCTCACCAGGTGGCCCGGGCCTTTGGGAGCGATCATGAACACGTCAATGCCTTCAGGGGGCGTAATCTGCCCGAAATGTATATTGAACCCGTGGGCGAAAGCTATTGCGTTACCTTTTGTAAGGTTCGGGCGAACATCATTTTCGAATATATCCGCCTGCGATGTGTCTGGCGCAAGAAACATTATGATATCGGCGGCCTTGGCGGCGTCCGCGTTGGACAATACTTTAAGCCCGTCTTTTTCAGCGGCCTTGGCGCTTGCGCTGCCATCCCTCAGCCCGATCACCACGTTTATGCCGGAGTCCTTGAGGTTCAACGCATGGGCGTGTCCCTGGCTTCCGTAGCCGATTATCGCCACGGTTTTTCCTTCAAGATATTTCAGATCAGAATCTTTATCGTAATAAACTGTCGCCATCTCTCTTTACCTATTCCCTTTATTAAATTTGTCAGTCTCTTTTTTCACTCCGCCTTGCCTGCCCCGCTGTTTGCCAAAAAAGGCATAAGCTTGTCATCCTGAACACGGTGAAGGATATCCTCAACTTATCCCAGCGTCTTTTTACCTCGCGCCATCGCCACTTTACCGCTTCGCGCCATCTCTATAATTCCAAGCGGTTTTATCATCTCTATAAAAGCGTTGATCTTTCCTTCCGATCCGGTCGTTTCGATCGTATACGTTCTCGACGAAACGTCGACAACCTTACCACGAAATATTTCGGTCATTCTCAAGATTTCCGCCCTGTTGGACGGCTCGGAGTTTACCTTTACGAGAATTATCTCCCTGTCGACATAATCCTCGTCCTTAAAGTCGATAACCTTTATAACGTCCACAAGCTTGTTAAGCTGTTTTGTAATCTGCTCCACTATCGCTTCGTCCCCCCGCGTAATTATCGTCATACGCGAAGTGGTGGAGTCTAGCGAAGGAGCCACCGAAAGCGACTCGATATTAAACCCCCGTCCCGAAAAAAGACCGGATATCCGGGACAATACTCCAAACTTGTTTTCAACCAAAACCGAAATAGTATGTCTCATATCATCACGCCAATAGCATTTTGTTAATAGGCGCCCCCGCCGGCACCATAGGATATACGTTCTCTTCCCTATCCACACGAAAGTCCAGAATAGCAGGTACTCTCGCCTTAATAGCTTTTTTAATGGCTGGGGCCACACCTTCAGGCTTGGTAATCTTGATGCCAAGAGCGCCGTACGCCTCGGCCAGCTTCACAAAGTCCGGCTGATGCTCCGTACAGCTGTAAGCGTAGCGGTTATCATAAAAAAGCTGTTGCCACTGCCGCACCATCCCGAGAAACCCGTTGTTCAGAATAACAACGATAACCGGCAAATG
>CAYNDB010000094.1:0-1225 GCA_964395915.1 uncultured Nitrospinota bacterium
GTGCGCTACCAAGCTGCGCTACGCCCCGAAAAAAGCTGAACCAATATTAGCATAACCGAAGCCTAAGCTTGGTCTGATGGTGTGATTATCCTTTTCCTTGCCATTCCGGCGGCAGGCTTTCTATATATACGGAGCTGCTGGGGAATGCCACTTCAAGCCCCATTTCCTCCAGCTTGCGCATGATTTTCAGGTTAACACGCTGGCGGACATCAAGGTAGTATGCCCAATCTGCGTTATTGGAGAAAAAATAAAGAAAAATATCGAGCGATGAGCTTCCGAAGTCGGTAAAGTTGACAAGCGTCGTCATTCGCTGATCAACTCCCTCGTCATGTTCTAAAATTTCCCGTATGGCTTCCACCGCCCGCTCCATCTGGTCGGCCGTGGTGGAATATGTGACGCCCAGGGTCATTTTTATCCTGCGTACGTTCAGCCCCCTGTCTTTGCGCCTGTCCATGTTTTCGACCTTGATATTGGCCAGCAGGTTATTTGGAATATTTTCGATGGTTTTTCCGAATGTTCTTATCCTTGTCGAACGAAAACCAATTTCCTCGACCACACCTTCAAAATCGCCCCCTTTTATCCAGTCGCCCACCGAGAAAGGTTTGTCCACTATTATCATCAGCGAGCCGAACAGGTTTGACAAAGTGTCTTTGGACGCCAGCGCCAGAGCCGCGCCACCCAATCCGATAGACGCCACAAGGCCGCTGACCGAATAGCCGAGATTCTGGGCGATGACAATGCCGGATGTGATGACCACAAGGATTCTAAGGGACGAGCTGATTAAAGGAACCAGGCTCACGTCGAGCCAATGCTTCGGGTCGGCCGCCTTTTTTTGAAGCACGATATTTACAACGTTTACGAGCCTGATAAGCAGCCACGCTCCAAGCACCAGTATAATCATATGGCCGGAAGATTCCACGAACCGTTCTATGTTTACAGGTTTTTTAGGCAGGGGGAGGACTTTTACGGCAAGCCAGATCCCGTATGTCAGGATCAGCGTGTTAAGCGGGGGTCTAAGCGCGACTAAAAGAGCGTTGTCCCACTCCGTTTTGGTGCTTTCGGTTTTTTTCTCAAAAGCGCGGATCACTACATTTACTATCAACCGCTTGAATACAAGCGTGATGAAAAGTATAAGAAAGCTTAGCCCAAGCTGTTTGAAGCTTATGCCATATACCGTTGTGTTTATAATTTCAGAAAGGTTTTCCATTGGGGGATTTTAACGAAA
>CAYNDB010000094.1:1325-4364 GCA_964395915.1 uncultured Nitrospinota bacterium
CTTTTTATGATAGATTCTTTTGCGCTGTCTTATCCACCTGTTTCCATCTTTTTATACGCGTGGATAAGCGCTATAGCCATAAGGATCACAAACAATTCACCACCTGCGATGGCCATGAATCCACCGATTCCCATGACGCCCATGCTGAATACTTTCTCGATAGTGTCCAGAACTTGCGCCTGCCCATAGGTTTTGCGCGCCAGCCCAAGCGTCCCCCCTGTAAACATGCCAACGACAAAGACCGCTTGTCCAACCCCGTAAAGCGTTACCTGTCTTTTAAGCCACTTTGAGCTGGAAGAAAACCAGCCATTGTCCAGCATGGAGGTGAGGCCGATCGTCATATAGCAAATGGTAACGCCTCCTATCACACCGTGATAATGGGCAGGCACCCTTGTATCGCTCCCCTGTATTGTTAAGGCAATGGTTCCTCCCATGGCAAATAGCATGATCGAAAGATACAGGCCTTGCCTCGCCACCGGATCAGCTTTCATTTTTTTTCTAAGCTTTATCGCGGCGATTCCAAGAACTATCGGCCCGATGGAGATACCCCATCCTTTCAGCAATGTGAAGAAATGTCGATGTTCATAAGAGCTTACAGGATTTATAAAATACTGAGTAGGGGCAATAAGCACGAACCCTGTCATTATAAGGAGTATGGCGCCGGCTACCTTATCGGTTACAATTTCTTCCCCGGTGAGCCTTTTTGTGATTAAAGCCCAGCCTGCCATCATACCGAAAGTATTGGCGAACTGGAGCACATGCCCGCCTCCCCAGAACAAGAGCTCAAAATAGTATCTTGGATTTGTGTCTGCGACAAGCTGGGTTGAAAGCATCCACTTTGCTATCGCCATGCAGGCTATGCCTACCACGATAGACAGCCCTGAGGCGCAAAGAGATCCGATTACTATAAGCGGAAGTTTTGTTTTTCCGGATATTAAGGCCCCGAGTAGGACAGGAGCGCGCAAAACCACTCCAACCGTGGCGAAACCGAAGAAAATGGAAAGCCCGGCGAAATATAATGGATGATTTAGCGTTGGGACATAATTGTTTGGCACAGGCGCCGCATTGCCTGTCAACGGGGTGGCTACGATCATGAAAATACCTAACAGAGCGCAGGCCGCGGCAATCCGGTCCACATTCCCACCCTCTTTTTCCGACGTAACGGCGTAGATAAGGAAAAGAATGAAGGCCAAAAACCATATTACCAGCGAAAGCACCACATGGGTGACCAGCGCCGTGCGGAAAAAATCTTGTTCAGTGAAAAGGAGGTTGAAGCCAGGCGCCCGGCTTAGCACAATCATAAAGGCGTAAAGACCCGTGCAAGCCATTGAGATAACGGCTACTGCAAGCCACCACGCGGCTGGATGTTTAAGGTCAAATTTCATTTTTAGTAACTTATGTCTGCAAACAAAAAAAGGTAATAGTATACCAGCAAGGGGCCTTCTTCAACGGGTCCAGGAAAAGAAACCTTTGCCTATATTATTTTCCGGCTTGTAAAAAAGGTGGAATGTTTTCATAATAACGTATGGGAGAAATCAGGCATGGCGGGGAAAGCGTCCCGTTAAAAAGAAATATCGCCCAAAGGATTAAAAGTTTTGGATTCACGTATCCGTATGGATCGTACCCCGAAGATGAATTTTTCCAGCAGATTGGGTATGACGCAAAATACCTGACGGATGAACAGTGTTTCTATTACAAGATAGTCCTGCCACATGAACGTCTGCAACAAATGCTTTCGGCTTCATTTAAGCTGTTGCCACCTACCGCCAGGCTGGCGGCGAAAGTCCATTCAGGCGATTTTTATCGCGATTTCGACACTCATATCAGCGACGACCTTGTAGACAGGGACGAAGTCATTGAGTGGGCGAAGGAGTGGGGTGAAGTTGTGCTGGATGACGGATTCTTCGGAATAGGAATGTTTGCGGAAGAGGAAACCGTTGAAGTATTTATTGACGAGCATAAAACCATTCACATATATCATAGCGATCCTGACCTCATGGAGCTATTTCTGGAAAACCAGGGAATACCTTTTGTGATGGATCTTGCGTTTTTCTGGGACGAGCCGCATTTTCATGAGCCGCTGCCATTGGATGAAAAATCTGATGATGAAGACTACCTGACAGCTTTTGAGGATCTGGCCGACAGATACGAGCTTTTTCTTGACCTTGATGACGATACAAACACAGACGATGAAGGGCAGCCGCTTGGGGTAAACTGCTGGCGTGTGGAGCTTCGTGGCTACAAGCCGGAGTCATCAGGAGACCATCAGTCGGCAAAAGGATTTTATACTACGCTCTACCTGAACGCAGAGACCCGCAGAGATGTGATAGACCTTGTTAGTGAATATTTTGGTGAGCGTAATGAGCAGGTGGATATTTATTTGCAGATAGCAAGGGTTCCCACCGAGCTTTTAACGTCAGATATGCATTACCGCAATTCAACTCCGGAAGAATCTTGCGTATGGCATGAATCTGGGCGCGCTTTTTTTGAATGGGGGCATGAGCGTAGCTGAGCCCGCCGGTTAACCGGGCTTAAGCGTGGAAAGGGAGCGAAACTTCAGTGGTGTAGCTCGTTTTGATCATGGACCCAATTATTGCCAGGGTAAAATCCACAATTTCAAAATTTCATATGTTCTCCCCTGGCCGTACTGTGTGCGTAGCGCTGTCCGGAGGGCCGGATTCCACGGCATTGCTTGCTATATTACATAAGCTTGCCGAGGCGGATGGTTTTAATATCAAGGCATGTCACTACGACCACGCTTTTCGCCCGGATTCAGAAGAAGACGCTACTATCGCCACAGACACAGCCACCCGTTTGGGGGTTACGATTGTGACGAAAAAAAACGAATCCGGCAAACCTTCAAGCGCGCTTCAGGAAAAAGCGAGAAACATGCGATACGATTTTTTTAAGCGGTTGCTTGACACCGGATATGCGGATCTGATCGCCACAGGTCACACCATGGACGACAGCGTGGAGACATCGATCATGTGGATGCTTCGTGGAGCCGGCCCGTCCGCCTTTGGCGGCCTTCCTCCAGTC
>CAYNDB010000094.1:4464-9786 GCA_964395915.1 uncultured Nitrospinota bacterium
AAGGGATGGTCACGGTTGAGGCCAAATCCGTGGCGGAAGAGCATAAGGCCGTGCGGTTTGCGATATACAGAATGGCTTTGAAGGGCGCCGGGTTGGATGTGGCCCGGCTTCAGCTATGTCATATAGCCGCTATCGATGACCTTGTAACACGAGGAGCATTGGGTAAGAGCTACGACTTGCCAGACGGCTACACGGCAAGGATTGACCATGGCGGACTTGCTTTTGGCGTTCAAAAGCAAAGGGAGCCTTTGTTCGAGGCGCCATTTTCATATCCGTTCGAAAAGCTAATAGGCGACAGAAAGCTCATTGTTACGCAAGAAGGAGAGATTGGCGACGCGGCGGCGCTTGACCCCAGAAAAACTCCGGAAGACGCTCTGTTCAGGACACGCAGGCCCGGAGATTTTTTACGGCCCAAAAACTTTAAAGGGAGAAAAAAGCTGAAGACTTTTCTGATAGACAGGAAGATCCCGTCTGGCATAAGAGACTTTATGCCGTTGCTTGCCGTCGGCAGCGAAGTGTTGTGGGTTCCAGGGCTTTTTCTTGCGCCACCAATCACCGCCGATAAGGAATCTGAAAATATTGTAAAGTTACTATGGGATTCAAGGTAACGTCTATGCCATTTCAATTGAGCTGAGGCCTCTTTTACACGAGATACGGATTGACGACATGTTCGATGGTCGCCCTCAGTTTTTCCGCAAGGGATATGGCGAATATTTTATATAGTTTTTTTTGTGTGGATTCCGGCATATTTTCTATGCTGTCAGCGTCCATTTTGAAGATATGGCATTCATCATCGGCAATAGCGCTGGCGCTTCTGTCATGAAGCAGCAATATACCCATCTCACCTACACAGTCGCCCTCTCCAAGAGTTCGCAGATATCGTTTTTGCTTGTCGTCACTCTGTTTTAATATTTGTACGGCCCCCTTTAGAACGACGAAGAAAGATGAGTCCACCTCGCCTTCAGTGACGATGTATTGTTTTGGCTGGTAACAAACGATTTCACCAGCCTTCATGATATATTCGAGATCATCTTTTCCAAGCCCGCCGAAAAATTTCAGCTCGCTCATAAGGTCTGCCCACTGGGTGATATCTTTTTCTTGCATCCCTTACCTCTCTTTTACAGCGTTAATGATTTATTATAATAAGAAATTCGCCGGCTAAAAAGCATTTAAAAAAAATATGGGCTAACGACATATTCCGTAGTGGCCTTAAGTTTTTCCGCCAGCGACATGGCTATCCTTTTATATAACTCACCTTTTGTAGACTCCGGCATTTTATTGATCGCCTTGCCGCTGATTTTAAATATATAGCACTGTTCCGCCGCTAAAATACTAGCTGTTCTGCAACTTTTTAACAAAAGCCCCATTTCGCCGAAACAATCTCCTCGCTGCAAATACCACAATTCTTTTTTATTATGTTGATCCTCAGAGCCTTTTATCAGCTTGACCTTTCCTTTCAGTATCACAAAAAATGAAAAGTCGACATCACGCTCCTCGATAATGTATTCATGCATGTTGTACAAGACTATTTCAGCCGCTTCGAGAAGTTTTTCAAGGTCATCAACACCCACACCTTCAAAAAATCTTACTCCACGTAAAAGAGCCTTGTATGAGTTGAGGGTGTCCGCTGATATCTTCATGATTCAAATTCTTGTAAGTTTTAATACATTCGTTGCGATTGGTATCTTGCTATCCAGGTTTCATTATGGATTCCGTGGTGGCTTTCAGCCTCTCAGCTAAAAACTCCGCAAACCGGTGATATAGATGGGTTTTAGTTTGAATCGGCATGGTTTCTATATGGCTGTCGTTAATTTTGAAAAGAAAACACTCTTTCGCCGCTTGAACGCTAGCAGTCCTTTTATCCTTCAGTAAAAGCCCCATTTCTCCAAAACAGTCGCCGGTTTTCAGCGGGGGCAGCTCCTTCTCAACATCAATCCGTATTTTTTTAAAAAGCCTCACCGACCCCCTGAGAACAACGCAAAAAGACATGTCGATATCATCTTCTCTGAAAATATTTTCATCAGCTTTGTAATGGTGGACTTCGCCTGCCTTAATCATCTGGTCCACTTCATCCTGTTCAAAGGACTCAAAAAAGCGCACTCCATGTAAAAGGGTTCGCCATTTGTCGAGTTCATTTTTATCCAGCAGCATTTTGAAATTTACGTTTTAATAAATGTTCAGGTTAAATTTCCACTTTTTTCAAAGATGAGGCCCCGATTCTGATCGGAGCAACCACGAACAAAACAGTTGCAAAAGCTAGCGCCGCAAAGTATATCCACATGCCGGATTCGTCCTGCCCCGCTCCAAGTAAAGAGTTTTTCAGATGAACGTACACCGGCCCGGATATCAGGCTGACGCAGAACCCTATATATGCCAGTGATATTATCATATACATTATGGCGCCGGTAGTTGTCGACACTTCCGCGACGTTTTCGAAATCGAACTTTGGATATATAGCTCCCATCCCCACGCCCAGGCCGGTTACTCCTATGGTAACCGCCGCTATTGTTCCTATTGATACAGCCATTATATAGCTGTCGACGCCAAGGAAAAAGTTTGAGACCACCACCAGCGTCTCGGAAAGAATTGCCAGTGGGAAAACATACAGGAAAAACTTGGTCCAGAGAAAACGGCGAAAGCCCACGGGAGCCGAAAGTATAGCCCAAAAGCTTCGCCCCTCCATGCTCGTCGCCGCAAACACGAAACGGGCCGCCACCGCCGCCAATACCACCCCTGCAAGGCCTATGTTCATTACGGAGACCACGTTTTTTAGATAAATGGTATCCAGCGGCAGGTTCCTGATATTAAAAATATAAACTATCACCAGCGCTCCCAGCATGAAAAGCTGGGACCATTGGGCAGGGTCGCGCCAGAAGAGCTTCATATCTTTCATCAAAAGCGCGCGCGCGTCGGATGGAGCCCATGCGATAAACATTCTGATAATCCTGTAGAAAAGCCGTTCCCGCACCGGCATCGCAGTGTAGCGTGAGCCATAAGATGAGACCCAGCCGGAAAAATATATTCTGGACGCCACAGCTATGGTGATAGCCGAGACCGCCAACGCAACTACCCACAACCAGAAAAGCTCCGACATGAAAATTTCCCAATCTGATACAACGCTTGCTTTTAGCGCATTTGCCATCATGCTGGAAGGAAGCCATTCATAGTCAGGAGCCTTCAGTTTTTCAACAAACTCGATTATCAGGCTTTCGGAAACATCTTTGCCGAGAAATTTTTCCGGCTGCAGGAACCTTAAATACATAACGATTCCGGCTATGAAGAAAATGCCGACAAATGACAATAGCTGGTATGTTTTTCTGGCAGGGAAAAAGCGCATAAGGGTCATGGTGACAAGAATCCCGATCCCGGAAGGAGCCAAGAGGAAAGGAATAAGCAATGCCGGTAAATAAACGTAGTACATCCATGAAGCGTAGTAGACGTTGCCATATGCGATGAAAATGGGCAGACCGAAGATGAGCGCCATCCACGATGAATTTATAAGAGTAAGAATGAATTTTGACAGAAATACGTCAGCAATCGGGATAGGGGAGGAGATAAGGAAATCGAGGTCTCTGGACATGTACAGAGTTGATATGGAGGCGATGACGTTTGAGAAAACAAGCATCGAGAAAAATGTAAGGCATAAAAGGTTTAGCAGCTGGATTATCAGTATCTCCCCCACATCCAAAGGCAGGTCGTTGAAATAGATCAGAATACGTCTGAAAAACAGGTAATCAGCCGCCACAAAAAGCGACCCTAGCGCGCCCAATGTCAGAAACCGCGTCAAATTTTTCTTGCCGGGCCAAAGCGTTGTGTTGAGGAAAAGACGGACACGTATTTTCTGGAGTATAAGGAATTCCTGGCGAATCATAGAAATATTGTGCGGTGTGCTTCCACTAATTTAATACGTTGTTTTATTTTATAGCAAAATGGTCTATATGTCCAAGGCAACTATTTTCTAATTAATTGAATCGTCTGGTGTTTTATCAATATTCTTAATTTTGACGCAGGCCTGGTAAATGCTTTTTGCGAGGTTGGTTTCTTGCAAAGAAGAGAGGCCATTGGTAAACTTATAAAGATAATCCCGTGAAAATATACTTATTTGAATCAGCCAAAATTAAGCGTTCGCCAAGGCGTTCTGTTTTACATCGACATATCCTCATTTTAGCTCTGTTCGCTTTTCTTTTTATTCCCGCAATATCTCATGCGGACCATTTCGGCCTGATAGAGGATGGATGGGAAGAGAGGATCAAGCTTTCTCTTTTAAAAATCGCCAACCTCGATTATGAAAATGGGCTTCGGATCATAGATGAATATATAACCGATCATCCAAACAACCCTGGCGGATATTTTTTCTACGCGGCCAGTATCCAGGAAAAGGTTCAGAAGTATAACGATCCCAAGGATATAAAAAGGTTCTTAACATACGCAAATATCTGCGTAAACCTTTGCTTGAGAAGGCTTGATAAAAACCCTGAAGACATCAAGGCAAGCCTTTTTTTAGGCGGCATATATGGCTACATGGGTCTCGTGAAGGTAAGGAGGCGGCAAATGGTCCGGGCCTTTATGGATGGAGTGCGGGCCAGAAAACGTTTGGAATACGTTATTTCAAAACGGCCCGATATCCCTGACGCGTATTTTGGGCTTGGTATGCTTTACTATTTCTCCAGCAGGAAAGCGATTGAGGAGGGTGGGGCGCAAGGGTGGCTTGTGAGAAAGCTTATAACCCATGGCAAGGATCTGCGCAAAAAAGGAATAGAAATGACAGAGCGCGCCATACACGATGGATCGCTCGCCAAGGAATACGCTCGTTCATCTCTCATGTGGATGCGTTTTTACGAAAAAGAATATGACCGCGCCAAAACCCTTGCCGTGGAAATATCATCCCGCTATCCGCGTGACAATACGTCTACCTGGCTGTTGGGAAGAGTTGCGCTTATAAAGGGAAATTGCTCTGACGCAAAGCTGTGGTTCGGGAGGACGATGGAGATCAACAAAGATATAGGTATAGACAAGTCCCGTTTTCAAGATGTGGAGATGGCGATTAAAATGGCGGACGCATGTGGCGAGATTGAGCGTCGGCGCTGGGATCAGGCGGATGCGTTGGCGGATAAAATCGAAGCGTGGCTGGACGATGATCCAAAAATCGTTATCGAATATCAAGATGAAAACTATCTCATATCGTATTGGAAAGAAGAGATAGACCGCGTCAAAGCAAAAATCAAGAAGGGCAGGCTGAGCTTTCGCAGTCGCTAGAAAGGTTTTAAATCACCTTCCCTGAAACTTTTCGTTTAGGATCGAGCATGTCGCGCAATCCATCGC
>CAYNDB010000095.1:0-9773 GCA_964395915.1 uncultured Nitrospinota bacterium
GACACATGCTTGGGAAATTTGGATAGATAGATGTTAAATTGCCCGATAGCCTCTTTTAGCATTCCAGCGTCGGTAAGCGTCCTGGCAATAGAAAACCTCGCCTCATACAGATCCGGTTTTTGATCGATCGCTTTTTTATAAGATTCTATCGCCAATTTGTATTTTTTAAGACGATGATACGATTCTCCCATTAGCATATGGGTGTTAGGGGCTTTCTTCACTAGTTTTGACACTTTCTTATAAAAAAAGATCGCGTCTTCATATGCCGCTTCACGGAAGAAAACGTCGCCAAAAAATTTCATCGGCGCAGGGTCGTTTGGAAATATTTTAAGGGAAGATTCGGCGAACTTACGCGCTTGCGCGTTGTTTTTCAATGCGAGGAGATATTGGATATACAGAATTCGCGCATCAAGGAAATCGGGCCTGAGCTTCATCGCCTTTCTGATATCCATTTCCGCCATATCACCCTTTTCCAGGCTTAGAAGAACTATCGCCCTTTTAAAGTAGGCCACATGATTGTTATCATTCTTTTCTATTGCGGTATTAAGAAGCTCTAAAGCTTTTTCAATCAAAATTCTCTTCTTATTTTCTGAAAACTCGTACTTTAAAAGATAGGCGTCCGCCGCGCTTATATAGGCGGGGATATAATCAGGATCGGAAATGATTATCGTTTTAAAACTGTCAATAGCTCTGTCCACCCCCTTAAACCCATCCGCGCGAAATCGCTTTACCGCGGCTTTATAGGACGTCTCGCCGCTGGCTTGCGCAAACGAAATGGAGAAAAGCGGCGCTGTGAATACCAACAGAGCGAGAGCGAATATCGCAGTTATTTTTAGTTTTTTAAAATTCATAGCGCATACCTAAGACCTATTGTTATCAACCTGACAAAATTCACAAATACGCAATGCAAAACCCTCATAAAAACAAACCGGAAGGGCTTGTGCCCGGCTCCGATTTATCGGCGTCATGGTAGTGGTTCATCACTACTTCCGGTAGTCCCAAACTGATGAGTCGAGATAACAATCACGATCCGTGGGCCCGGTACATGCATGCATATCACCACACGGATTTGATGGGTACGGATTTGGCTCTTCAGGATATTTGCAACTGCCATCAATCGTCGTATGCCCAGCTATCATAGTTTGTCGCGCTACTATCGGTGCAACCCTTCCTGAATATGCAACTACCATCATCCTTCATCGCGGTGTGATCATAATTTTCCGCGTCAATATTAGTACACCCTGCCCCTTCTTGGTCGGAGTCGTCCCTATCATCCTTGCCATCACTATCGCCAGACACGCCTGAAGACGCGCTGTGGCGAGTTGGTTTTGTGAGCCTCCTTCCAAAATACCTCTGCCGATAGCTCCGCCGATCACATCGCTCTCAGCCCTGCTGGTTTGCGTCGACGCTTGGGCGGAGGTATGCTGATCACTGCCAGTGGCGATGGCTTTATCAACCTGCCTGCCCTGAGCCTTTATGCGCTCCATGCCTCTGGCATGATCGCTTTGAGCGGAATTCCCCCTCTCATCCCGCACAGTCCCCATATCATTCTGGGCGCTATTGGTCTCGCTGGATGTTTGTGAATATATATTGTTCATGACATTATCAGTGACGTTAGCGTCCAGGGCATATTTCATTCCTTTTTCGTTGGGCGCTCCACCGCCATCTATTTTATTCGTATTGATCTCCGAATTTTTGATATCTGTGATAGAGGGAGAACTCTCAATGAAGTCGCTGGTTCTTATGATTCCCGAGTCATCGCCATCTTTTCCCAAGTTGGAGTCTACACCCTTTGCCTTCCAGGCCTTCAGCATAGCCTTTGCCTCGTCTTCCTTTCGCTTGGCCCTTAGCCACTCACTCCGGGCCTTTAACCTGTCATTTCGGCACTCTCGCTCAGCCTTTCGCCCGTCAGCTTTGACCTTGCGCTTGGCGGCTTTTTTCTTATCAGCCTCAGCCTTTTTCTTTGCCTCGTCCGCCTTTAGTAACTTTATAGTGTCGTCAGCCCTTTTCTTCTCCCATTTTCTCCGAATCTCACGCTGTGTCTCTAGTTTCTCCTCCGGGGATAGATTATTCCATTTGCGCTGCTCCTCAGCTTCAATGCGCGCATTTCTTTCTTTGAGCAATTTTTGAAACTTGTCCGATTTTTCCAGCCCTTCGTCTACGAGACTTTTTTTGCTGGACGTTCCGGCCGCCGCATAATACCTGTACAGGCTGGGCGCGCGCTTTCCCATATATCGTTGGGCGCCCTTGCTTGCGGAAAGCCCGTTCCGCGCCGCTTCATATTGATTCAGCAAAACTCTGTACCTAGTATCCGGATTGGCAAAAGAGATGGCGGGCGTCAGCGGGAATATGGCTACAGCGATAATGCCAAGCAAGACTTTCATGACAATACAGCCCGTATCAGCATACATCTTATTTTCATCTGATATTCCCATATGGCTTCATTTTAACGTTCTTAAAAGCTGTCTTTAACAAACTACAAATATTTATAAATACCGTCTCGAAAAAATCTTCCCAAAACAGTGGTAATGTCGCGACTCCCGGCACAACCGCAAAATACCTGAACCTCTTGTTTCGGAGCCTATTGCGTAATCGCCTCGCGCAAAGTTCACCCCCGCCCGAAAATCAAAGCTCCTTCCAGAGCAAAACCTGAAGGGCCAGTACCTGGCCCTGACTTATCATCATCAGGGGGGCGCCCCACCGCCACCACCGCCACCGCTAGGCTCCGGCTGCGCGGGGGGTGGGGGATATTTACAGCTGCCATCATCGTCGAGCGCCCAGCTATCGTAGTTAGTAGCGTCTTTATGGGTGCAACCTTTCTTGTAAGCGCAACTGCCATCATCCGTCTTCGCGGTGTGGTCATAATTTTCCGCTTCAATATCTGTACAGCCTTCCAGCTTGCCGGAAGGCTTATTTTCACCGCTACTGTCCTGGCCGCAAGCTTTCTCCACCTCTTTTTTGTAGGGTTGCAAAGCGGCGGCGACGGCTCCGTCGCCGGGGTTTTCTTTTATTCTGGCCTCAAGGTCGGATAGTAAAGCGCGCACTCTTCCACATTCGCCACTTGACGCCCCCCCGCCTGTAGGTGGGTTATTCCGACGATCCCGGTCCGGCTCCACAATCATGCCGGTATCTTCAGAGACTCTTGTCCCGGCCGCTATGCCGACCGCAGATCCAAGTGACGCGCCCAGAGCGGATCCTCCTTCAATCATTCCTCTGCCAGCGGCGCCGCCGATCTGGTCTTCCTCCTCCCTGGTGGTCTGCCTTGCCGTTTCGGCGGACGCATGTTGCTCCTGAGCCGCGCTTACAGCATTCTCGGCCTGACGGCCTTGCTCGTTGATCTCTTCCATTTCACTGCCATGCCTGCTCTGAGCGGAAGTCGCCCTCTCATCCTGCACAGCCCCCATATCCCTTTGAGCGTCATCTGTCTGGCTGGATGTTCTTGAACGGACATTATCCATGGCGTCTCCGGTGGTATTTGCGCCAATGGCGATCTGGGTTCCTTCCTGATTTGGTTGATCGCCTTCTCCCTCCGCGCTCCTAAGATCGTCAACGTCCCTCTCTCCTTTTGACCCACCATCATCCTTACCATCATCGTCATCTTTTTCACCGTCGCCGCTATCATCAGCGGGAGTGGCCATGGCCACGAGAGTATCCAAACAAGTTTTGGCGTTCGCCATTGCGGCGTCAAGCGCGGAGATATTCAGGGCATCGGCTTTGCTTAAGTAAAAATCGATGGTTATAGGAGTTTGAGCGGCGCATCCCGAAAGGTCTCCACCCATTCCTTCAATTTCCGACATGGCGGCGCTTACACTCGATTTCGCTTCGGCTATTTTAGCTTGAGCGTCGGAAAGCTTTTTCGAAATACCTGGTATCGAACTCAAATCCACGGTCATTCTAATTTTACCAAGAGAACTCGGTATGGCAATATTCTGCTGGCCCTGGCATTTCCCATGCAAGCTTTGCGCTTCCCTGATCCTTGCCGCGACTCCTCCCTGAACCGCCATTGTGTTAGCGCCCAATCTCTGCATCGCCATTAACACAGAGGCTTTAGCGTCGGTATATGCGCTGTTTACGCTTTTGGCTTTTTGTATCGCGCTATTTCTGATCCCATTTTCACTCCTGAGCCTGGCCGAAGCGCTTGTCACATTCGCAAAGGCGCTTCTTGCCTCCCCCGCCTGCTCCTCGGCTCCGCCCAGTTTACTTCGAGCGGACGGAATATCTGGTGGGGCGGGGTTATCCCCCGCTTTGGCGTCTACCACGCCACATACAGCGTTGGCGGAGCTCATCACGCCATTAATTAGCGCCTCAACGGCTTGAGCGCTTGCTTCAAGAGAGGCGCCGAGATCAAAAATATCCTGGTCTTTAGGCGCGGCGTTACATTCACCGACGGCGCTATCGATAGTCCCCCTGATCGCCCTCGCTTTATCCAGGGCGTTCTCGGCGTTAAAGGAAGCGATAAAAGCGTCATCCAAAGCATTTTGGGCGAGGTTGCCCGCTTCCCTAAGCGCTCTTTCAGAGCCTTGACAGAATTGGACAGCATTTACCCACGCCGCCCATCTTTCCTTTTCATAGTCTTCACGCGATTTGCCTATAGTGTTGCCTGCTACGTTAAACGGATTTCTCGCCCACGTCTCTCTTCCTTTTTTAATCGCCGGATCAAAAACCTCTCTATCCAGAACCGGCTTAAGTTCAGACTCGTACACTGCGGCTGAGCATACTCCTGCCACAACACCGCCAACCAGCGCCCCCGGTGGCCCGGCCACGCAAAATCCGGCTTCAGCCCCGGCTGCTGCAATCGGGGAGCTGAATAGATCTTTGCCGGCATTGTGGGCTATTTCCTTACCGGCGCCCGAAACCCCTTCCCTCCCATACGCATCGTATACCCCTTTGGCATCTACACCAAAACCGACAACTTTTCCGGCTCCAGCAAGCCTGCCAGCCCACCTTTCAGTTGCAGTCTCTACGCCAATATTTCCAAGATTCTTCGCCGCGTCGTCCAACTCATCAGCGGCTCTTTTGACCCTACCCCTGGCGTTTTCTAATAAATTTGAATTTCTTCCTACATTATGTTCAGCGCTGCGAATAGCCCTAGTTCGGGCTTTTCCACCTTGTTTCTTTGTTCTTGCCGCTCTACGACGGGCGGCGGCGGACCCTCCCTTTTTTCCTGAGCCACTACGGGCCGCTCTAAGTTTTTTCTCCGCTTCGCTAAGGTTTTGAGCGGCTCTTCCCGCTTCGGATTCAGTAGCCACAGAAGTTCCTAATGCTCTTTTCCATCTACCAACAGCGGCCCTCTCGGTTGCGGCAAACCCTCTCCGATCCATAGTTTCCGCCGCCTCTTCGGTTCCACGGTTAAGGGTATCGGCCCATGTCCACCTGTCCCAGGAGTCGTCGGACTTTTTCTCCTCGGCAAAAATAGCTTGAGAGTCTATTAGGATAAGTATCAGAAGAAAAACTGGCGCCCTGCTCATCTGGAAATTCCTGAATCAGAAAAAAGCCCTTTCGACAGGCTGGTGTACAGACCGTCATATGAAACGAGATCGATACGGTTGACTTTTTTATAGCCCCCGTCTTTCCTGACAAGAAAACTTAAGTAATAGTGTTCCCCGGAACGCGGAGCGAGAAACACAATGCTTGCGTTGTCGAAAAGAAGATAGTGAATAACATTAAAACCAGCGTAAACGTCGGGAGGTAATTTGAGGAGGATTTTTTTTGTCCGCTCAGGAGTTTCATCGGCGGACTCGACAAGATTTTTTGTCTTCCCTTCAATAGCCATCAGCATCGCTTTCGCCGTGGCCGCTCTTAATGATGAAAGCCTGGAATCTTCATCATCCACAGGTTCACGAAAGTTACCCATATTCACTATATTAAAAAGCAGGTTATGTGAAGCTACCGCGTAATTATAGTCTTCGAGAATTTCTTTTTTCGTGAACAGAGATATTTTGGATCGCCAGTTAGTTACATTGTCTGTATTTGGGAAATAGTCCTCAAAAGCTTTCATCGATTGAGCGACGGCCAAACCAAGAGCTATCGGTTTAAAGGTGTCGCCTCGTAACCATGCCGGCGCTGGATTTAACGGTGGATTGTCCCTGTTTCGAACAAGATCGCCAATCATTATTTCCGCATCCACAAGCCGCGCCCCGTCTTTGGTCTCTTCCCACGCCGTTATCAGGTATATATCTGTCAACGGATGGTAGTACGCTATGAGAGGGGTCTTTCCTTTTGCGTTGGCAAGCGTCGGAACAGATACATTCATAAAATAGGACCAACCGCTTGCAGGGGGTATCGGTTCCCAAATATCCTTATTAAATTTGTCGAAGCGCTCTTTCGTTTTTTTATTGGCAAAAGCGTCAAGAGCCTTCTCATAATCGACCACCACAAGGCTTTGAAACACCAATCCGGCGGCGATAATCTTTTCCAGACGTTTTTTTTGTTTTGGATCAATTTTTTGAACGGACTTCTTCTTGACATTTTCTTGAGGCGCCGCCGCATTGCCAACGCCTGAAAAAAGAAAGCTTATGAAAAAAAACAGAACCAGAGTTGAGGCCGTGAAATATCTGGCTTGCGCACAATTAATCACAAAATAACGATTCATTTGTCATGGCCCGCTTTGAACCAGCTTTGCGTCAAGCTTATTTGGAGAAACACTCACCACTTTTACCTTAAAATAGCCAGGCTTGGCCAATGTCAACTCTTCGGCAAGGGCTTGAGAATCACCTCTCCAGTAAACATCGAATGACGCCACTCCAGACACAAAGCTTCTTTGGACGACATCCTCCACGCCGCTGATGTTTTCCCGTAACATTTTTTTCAGCGCCGCCACTTGCCAAATCTGGCTTACACTCCCTATAAGCAAGTGAATGTTTCTTGATTTGGCTGTCGCGACTTTCTGTAATTTGTTAAACAGATTTCGGCCAAGTTTCTTTATCAGAGGCGTTGTGGCGTCTTGAATAGCCGCAGAGCCCCCTGCAATATCATCCACATGAAGCTTGGCGACCGTGTTTGTGCCAGTAGCCAGAACTTCGGCGGTATCCGTTTTTATGGCTTTCAACGTTACCGACGCCCTGTATGAACGCATGGAGCTATTTCGCACATGCTCGGCGGAGCCTTTGGCGATAGCTTTTCCAACAATTATTATGTCGGCCCCAAACTGCAAACCCAAAGCCGCCGCCGCGCGTGGATCGCTGGTCATTGCGTGAAGAGCTTTATTGCGGTTAACGTTGGTTTTCACAAGCTCCGCGTCTACGACCTCCGCCCCTTTTGCAGAGAGAAAATCTGTGATGATCCGCTCGGCGTCGTTCATGGAATAAGTTCCCATGTTCTTTTCGTCTATGAGAATCATGAAACGGGGGGCATGAGGGCCAGCTACCGCATGGCCATAAGTGAACAAAACCAACGCCAATAAAAGGAATCTTATTTTTAAGCTACGCATGACTTACCGCGCCCCCCCCCAAACAACTACTTTAATAATATCAGTTTCATCTTTAACAAGGACGCTATTTCGGGATAAATACAGTTACGACATCAGATGGCTCGCTAACCAAACCAGTTTCATCAACCGCTATTATCCTGAAAGATAAGGTGTTCCCAGGTTTCATCTCACCTTTAAATATGTATGATGGAGATAAACTTTCCCCGGATTTGCTAAACATAAAAAACCCTTTTTGATGAATCTCGTACTTTGCAATATCACGCTCAGGGTTATCCTGCCATTTGATTACTATGCTTCCGGCTTTCCTTTTGCCCACTAGCCCAATAGGTTTTGTCGGTATGGGCTTTGTTATTGAAAGCACAGCCTTTGAAAACTCGCTATTCAATCCGTCCTTATCGACAGCGCGAATTTTATAATAATAGCTTTTGCCATCTTCCAAATCTTCATCAACATAGCCCGTGGCCAGGCCGGAAACGCTTTTAATTTTATCTTCCACTGAGTTGATATTATCCCCCCGAAAAATTTCATATTTTTCAATATCACGCTCAGGGTTGGGCTTCCATTTAACAGACACCTTTTTCACTTTATTCTGGCTCAGCGCCAGACCTTTAACCGCCACTGGCGCAGGCTTGGTGACAGCGGAAGCGACCCTGGACTCCTGCCCGGGCACATTTACAACGTTAACTGCCTGTATTTTATAATAATAAGTGGTGTGATCACCCAAAGAGGCGGCGGCGCTGAAAAACCCTTCACCTTCACCCTCATCAAGGTATTGCGCCTGTTCTTTACCTTCGATGACCTTGATCCTTTTAAAACCGGAGGACTTTTCTGTCGACCTGTAGATAACATATTCTTTGACTTCTGGTTCATTCAAAGGCGTCCAGCTAAGTTTCACCTGCCGTGGAAGGTTGCTCTCGGCTTTCAGGCCGGTAACCTGGGATGGTGGGCCTGTGGTGGTCACCTGAAAGGGCCCGGCGGGAGGACTGGTCAGTTCGGTGGAGCTCACGCCCAAGACCTTATAGTAGTAGGCTTCGGAATCCAAAAGCCCTTTATCTTCAAATCTTATAACTTGACCAAATTTTGTGTTCCCCTTTGTGGCAATCTCCTGGAACGGGCCTTTCCTTGTCCTGCTCCTGGAAAGTTTATACGCCGTAAATGTGCTTGGTGAGTCGCTTATAACTTCAATAACAGCCGACCGGATATGCCCCTTGTGTGAAACAACCTTAGGGTGCGGCATATGAACCGCTACCGTATCGCCAGCCCTTACCCATTCCCTTGCCAGCCGATACACCATAGACTCGACCATACGATTTGCAAAGACAGACAGGCTTATCGGTTCGCCAGCTATCGCGGAATCCGTAATGCTCCATATGATCGATCCCGTAACTCCGTCGATCATACGCACGTTAATGCCAACAGCGGGTAGCTCATACTTGCCCACGGCGCGCATTCCATATTCGGGAACCGTGCCGACAATCACCGCATCCACGCCAAGCATCTTCCCCACCTTTAAAGCAAGGGCGGAGTCCGTTACCCCTTTAAGACCGAGGGCCTGTTCCTCCAACACCTGCTCAATCTGGCTTCTTTCAATAAGTTTGTATCGATATGTTTTTAAAAGCTCGGTGGTGAACATATCCGAGATGCTGGCTCCCGCAAGCTCAATTGGAGCCTTAAACGACATCACGCCAACTTTTCTATATATTTTTTTGTTAGCGTCCGGGCTTACAAAAGCGCTCCCCCTGCCGACTCCCGATTTCCCAAAGTTTGTTTCTTGAGTAAGGAAATTTTTTCCTTCCGGCTTTGGTCCGCCAGAACCGCAGGAAGTGAGTGTTATGGAAAAAATAGCGAGTGTGACTGTTACTGTTAAAAGGAAACGATTTGATGAACACATATCATCATCCCCCCCCCGTTTCATTTACTGCCCCTATTATTTTAAATTGCCATCAATGGATTTTATCTATTTATGGCTCCCCTTGCCTATCAACCAGCAGGCGATTTATTCGCCCACCAATAGCGCGATATTAGCATAAAAAGGCGATCGACTGTCAAGAGCGGCATAAAAATACTCATATGTCGAATTGACACATATTAAACCAAACAAACCATTTTTTTGGGAGGTAACATACCCCGCTTGATAGTCCAAAGCGCAAGCCTCGCCGTAAACAACGACCGATACAAGTTTAATGACCTCGAGCTTATACTCTATATCCCAAGGTACGCTTCTTTAACGTGTTCGTTCTCCGATAGCTGTTCTCCGGTTCCGCTTAGTACAATTCGCCCGTTTTCCAACACATACGCCCTGTCACAGATTTTAAGTGAGCGTTTTACGTTTTGTTCGACAAGC
>CAYNDB010000096.1:0-9715 GCA_964395915.1 uncultured Nitrospinota bacterium
GACCTTGAAAAAGACTAGTCATAACATATCCGGTCACGATCTGGATGAGGTTCTCGCGGCATACCGTCCGCGCGTGGCGGCGTTCGTAGCCCGTATCATGGGAAATAATGCTGATGTGGACGACCTTGTGCAGGAGACCTTTATAAAAGTGTCGAGCGGATGGACTCGGTTCCGGGGAGACTCGGCTTTGTCGTCCTGGATTTTCCAGATCGCGTCAAACGTCTGCGCAGATCATTTTCGAGCAGGGAAAAGACATGCCGCCGAGCCGCTTGAAGAATCATCGACTACCGTCAATATTCCCAAAACCAACCCCGTAGAGTTTGCGGAACACGGCGAGATGAGCCAGTGCGTCAAAGAGCGTGTCAACAGCCTTCCGCCATCATACCGGGATGTGCTGATCCGGCGCGACATCGAAGGCTTTAGGATAAAGGAAATAGCTGAGATGGAGGGCGCCACAGCAAATTCCGTAAAGACACGCCTTTGCCGCGCCCGAAAAAAGCTGCGTACGATACTTGAATCGGCCTGTGAACTGTCGCTTGATGAACGAAACGTCCTTGTTTGCGAACGTAAGCGGCCGGAATGAAAGACCATAATATCGTCTCGCCTGACGCCTATGGCAAGTTCAAACCCGTCAATTCAAACCGGATTATTATTTATTTCAATCCCGCTCTTTTCTCTATGAACCGTATCATGTGGCGCACACCAATGCCGGAGGCGCCTTTTGTGATATAACCGCGCGCGCTATTGTTGTACGCTGTGCCAGCGATATCGAGATGCGCCCATTGGCCATCCACGCTCTTTTTCAGGAACGCCGCCGCAGTGATCGCCCCGCCCCATCGAGGGCCGACGTTTTTGACATCGGCCACATCGCTTTTGATCTGCTCCTCATATTCCGGCCACAATGGCATAGGCCAGCATCTCTCACCGGTATCTTCACCGGCTTCTCTTAGTTGCTCCATCAGCTTTTCATCGTTGCCGAAAAGTCCTGTGGCAAACGAACCTAAAGCCACCATGCACGCTCCGGTCAACGTGGCCATATCCACAACACAATCCGGCTTATACCTTTTTGCGTAGGCCAGAGCGTCGGAAAGGATGAGCCGCCCTTCAGCGTCCGTGTTTATCACTTCCATGGTGACGCCGGAAAGCCCTTTGACAACGTCGCCCGGTTTGATAGCGGAACCGCCCGGCATATTCTCCGTAGCCGGAACAAGGCCGACAAGGTTCACTTTCAGCTTGAGCGCCGCCGCCGCTTTCATGGCTCCGATCACCGCCCCGCCGCCCGACATATCACTCTTCATCTCTTCCATGTTGCCGGCTGGTTTTATAGATATCCCGCCGGTGTCGAAAGTAAGCCCCTTGCCGACAAGCACGATAGGCTTTTTTCCTTTAGGCCCTTTCATCCATTCCATGATGATAAAACGCGCAGGCTGGTGGCTTCCCTTGGCGACACCCATGAGCGCGCCCATTTTCAGCTTCTCTATGGCTTTAGGATCGAGAACCTTGATTTTTATATTATGTTTACGCCCGACCTTTTTAGCTTCGTTAGCAAGAAAGGTCGGCGTGACGCGGTTGCCTGGCGAGTTTACAAGATCGCGGGTCAGGCAGGCGGACTCCGCCAGGATAAGCCCTTTGCGAGCGCCTTTGCCAATATCGGCCTCTTCCTTGTCTGATCCGGCGACAAGTGTGACCTGCTCGACTATCTTTTTATCTTTTTCCGATTTAAGCAGATCAAACGAGTATAAAGCCAGCGCAGTCCCTTCCGCCACCGCCTGAGCTGTCGATAACGCGTTTTCCTTTTTTACTATCGCCAGGGAGAGTGTGGAGGAATATTTTTTGATCCCCGCGCTTTTCATGGCAAGAGCCGCTTTGCCGGCGGCCTTGCGGATTGTTTCCAGCTTGGCTTCCTTCTTTTTACCAAGCCCTGCGAGAATTATCTTTCCGGCAGGATGTTTGCCAAGGCTATCCACGTTTAATATCTGCGACGATTTCCCGGTGAACACTTTGTCTCTGAAAGCTTTTTTTATGTGCCCTCCCAGAGATTTATCTATTTCCGCTATCAGGCCGGAAGGCGCGGCGCTTTCGAAAACACCAACCACAAGACCGTCTGTCTTAAGCCTGTTTGCATCGCAGAACTTTGCAGATATTTTCATCAGAATTCCTCCAGTATTAATCACGTATGGGCGCTATGTCCCACGTTGCATTATGTTGAATAATTTGCATTGCAACTAAATATAGTAACGCACAATTTGACAATGATTCATTATAATTCCATAAGATACACGCATATGCGCATAACGGATTTACTATGCTAGAATTATCGCGACCTTTTTATCTATTTTATGGGGAAATGATATGCGTATCCGTTTGCTGTCCATGGCTCTTTTAGCGGCCTTGTCTGTCATGGGAGGCTGCGCCACCGGCGGCTCCGTGGCGCTTAAAGAAGGCGACTCGCTGTTATTATCCAATGGTGTCAGAAACGCGCGGTTTTCGGCCCAGTCAATTATCTATAACAGAACCCCGGCGCCTGTTGTCATTGAACGCAAGTTTATGAGCGCAGTGGAGATATCTATCCGCGGCAGTATGAAAAGCTACAGGTTTAAAAACCATTTCGCTAAGGACACCAACCTCGCAGACACGGAAGTGGTCGTAGCTATTTCCGGCAATACAGGAGGGTTTGGCGTTTACGATAGCAGAGGCTCAAGGCTGGCTGAATATGCAAAAGGAATAGTTACCGGAAACGCGCTAATGTTTGAAAACAAAACAAGCCAGGGATCCTTGGTCATAAAATGGTATTTTGGCGACACTGTAATCGGCAGCGTGATAGAAAGCTTCGACACCAAGGGCAACCTTATGTCCTCGGAGATGACAACCTATCGCGCCGTCGGGGAATAAACGACATAGGAACTACTTGGTGTCATTGCGAGAAAGGCTACTAGCCCTATGCGGCAATCTCGCGATGACTACTGCATAAGGTTTAAAAAGACCAGAAGACACCTTTCTGTAAACGCAAATCTTGTTTTTTGTAACTCCGGCCCCTTACCATAGCTCTCGCGGAAAGGGGCCACTAACTACATCAGGACTTCTTCCATAAGCGAATCAGATAGACCTGGAGCCCTATTAACGCAAGGATCGCAACCAGGGTTATAACATATACCTTGGCCGGTGTAGGTTTATCAAGGTATACAAAATACCATGATGATATGGATTTCATCATTCCTATATCATGGTTCCAGCCATCCCATGCGTTTACCGCCAATGGAATGAACTCGCCCCTGGCAAACTGGATGTCGTTCTTGTCATCAGTGGTAAGGGCGCGTTTCATGACCAGAGTCCATTTACCGTCGTTGAACACAGCTTTACTGGTAATCGCCTGTGACGCCTCCGGCTGTATTGTAAACGGTTTCTTGAAGCCTTTGGCGTTCATCTCTATAACCGCAGGTCCCGTCTTCTCCACACCGCTATTGTCAGTAACGTATTTCTCGATAGTCTTAAGTTTGCTGTCCTTAGGGACGGCATCGGCTATCTCCGCTTTAACAGAGTCATAATCGGCTCGCCACATCCACATGTTCACAGCATGGCTGTTGTCGCCGTTAAGGAAGTGAGGCTTCTCCGACCCGCGCAAAAGTTTTTTCGGAAACTGAAGCAGCACGGCGTCTCGATATTTTTTCGGTTTATATTCCTCCGAATAAATCGGCACGTAAGTCTGCAGGTTACCCTTGTCCCCGGGTCTGCTCTTATCGAGTTGATGAAGCTCATCATAACCTTCATGGATAGTGTTCGGAAACCTGTCGTTCCATTCAAGACGAAACACGATTTCCTTATCGTTGAAAATGGCTTTGACTTTTACCATATCTATATTAATGTTTTGCCAGCGGGGCTTAATCAGTACGTTCCCAGTGAGCCATACATCGATCTCGCTCGCATTTCCCCAGGCGTTATCGTCCGGCGTAGAGGGCAGCTCCCCCTCGAGGGGAAGCGCTTCGAGGATATTGTTATCGCTCGGTTTAAACTGAATGCTCTTAACATAGTAAGCTAAAGCCCAGCGATCATCCTCTTTGATCGCATTAGCGAATGTTGGCATAGGAGTTCCGTTTATGCCTGTTGTGAGCCTTGTAAAGATATCTTTAACCGTGTCTCCCCCTTTATACCTCCAGGACTTTTCAAGGTCTCGTGGAAGAATCGGAAATTTCCAGTCGTCTTTCATTCCTTCTGCGGAAACACCGTTGCCACGGCCTTCGTTACCGTGGCACTGGAAACATTTGTTTTCCTTAAAGACCTCTTTACCCCTGGCGATAAGCGCCTCTGTGGCGGCTGGAGGGTCGCCTATTTTAATAACCTTGTTATATCGATAATCGGCCCTGTCGTCTTCATCTTCAGACTTCGCATATTCATTATCCAGATCCCAAAGTGAGAAGTCCGGTGTTTCACGGAACGTCTGGACCCAATAAATTACAGCGAATCTCTGTTCCTCGGTAAGACCCGTTTTAATAATTTCTCTGTCAAAAGACTGCATGGCTGTGCCGGGAATACCTCTTGATATAGTCCGGAACATATCCTCATCTGTCGGCAACGATCCGCTTGCCGTTATTCTCAGCTTGAAAACGTTTGTCTTAAAGTTCCTTGGCCTTGGGCTTAAAAATTCAGCCGCAGGCCCATCGCCGCCGCCATCAACTCCGTGGCAGAAGCTACACTTTTCAAAGTATATAACGCGGCCTTGTTCCAGAATTTCCTTACTTCTCGGTGGTTTCGCGTTTTTTGGCGTGTCAGCCGCATTTGCCTGGACTGCAAACAATGCAAATGTAAATGTCGCCGCTAACGCGCCTGCGATGACTCTTCTTGTTTTTATCATCCCAGTTTCTCCGGTATACGCGGTGTTTTCTCCGCGAGGTTATATTCGCCAAGTATAATAGTCCACCTCTCTTTTTCCAAAAGATCCAGCGCCCATACTGGCATGGCCTAATCCCACGGGGTAGACTCCATCGGCAGCCCCAGCCCACCGATTTTAACCCGCCAGAAAGTGTAGCCTTCTACTATCGTCTCTATTGTACCGTTATCGGTGAAGTTGATCGGTCGCAACTTGAAGCCATAAGCCATCGGCCCGTCACCGGTTGTCCTGGCGCCATGACATGGCCTGCAGTTGATCTGATACAGAGCGCGTCCTTCAAAAAGGCGTTTTTCCAGAAGCGCTTCCCTGGCAACCGCTTTGTCCACCTCTCCTCCAGCCTTAACTTGCGCAAGAAAATCCTGAACAGATTTTTTCGGTATATGGTCGACATTAGTAAACTTCTTTCCCGCTTGATGAACCTGCGGGAAGAACTGTACGTTATTATTCTTGGACTGCTCGATAAACTCATCTATCTCCGCGTCGGACGGATTCGCCATCGGATTATTCATCGCCTCGAACTTCTTTGGAAAGTTCGAAGACGGATGCTGAATCCGCAAAGCGACCGGTGAGGCTATAGTTGGTTTCACCCAGGAAAAAACAGCAAAGCCGGCAATAATTGGAATCGAAACTGAAATAATAATTTTTACAGCCGACCCGTATTCTCCGCTGTATGTTTTCCTGATCGGTTCGAGGAAACTTTCCAAGCTGTCTTCGTCTGACGAAATATAAGCAAACGTTCCAATTAAAGTAAGAACCGTATAGAACAGGAAAAGTGTCCCCGGAACTGTTAATGGGAAGTCCAGCCCGGCCTGCCATCTCGATATCGCTGGTATGCCGAATTTAACAAACAGGAATATGATCACGAGGGTTATAACGACCCTCAGGAACTGTCCCTTAACTTTTGGTTTATCTTCCATAATGACCTCTCTTACCCTTCCACCTTAGTTGATGCGCCTTCACTTACCGCCGCTTCTTTTTCGGCGGCTGGAGCTTCCTCGCCGCCAGCCTGTGACCTTCTCCCTTTAAATTAATCCACCCTTTGCCTCATAATTTTCGTTATTTTTTGGTAAGGAGGAAGATTATGGGAAAGAGAAAGATTTTCAAACCTGAAGAGATCATATCCAAGCTACGTGAAGCGGAGGTTCTACTTGCCCGTGGTGATTCGGCAGGCCTGGTCTGTCGTCAGATAGGGGTGTCCGCCCACACCTATTACCGGTGGCGCAAAGTATATGGCGGCATGAAGGTCGACCAGGCCAAACGGCTCAAGGACCTTGAGAAGGAGAACGTTCGCCTGAAGAAGCTGGTAGCCGACTTATCACTGGACAACGCCATTTTGAAGGATGTATCCCGGGGAAACTTCTGAGCCCGGTGAAAAAACGTCGCGCTGTAACGGCTATGTGTCATAAGCACAACGTCTCTGAGCGCCGGGCATGCAAGATACTTGACCAGCCTCGTTCAACGCAACGGCATCGTCCTATAAGATCGCGATACCAGGAACGTCTGATAAAGCGCATAATTGAATTGGCAAGCGTCTATGGCCGTTATGGTTACCGTCGCATCACCGCTCTTTTGAAGCGTGAGGGGTGGCATGTAAACCATAAGCGGGTGGAGAGGATATGGCGTCGTGAAGGGCTGAAGGTTCCTGCCCGTCAACCGAAACGCAAACGCCTATGGTTGGCGGATGGCTCCTGTGTTCGGCTTCGTCCGCTTTATCGTAATCATGTATGGAGTTACGACTTTGTTCATTGCCAGACAGATGATGGCAGAGCGGTTCGTCTGCTGGTAATTATCGATGAGTATAGCCGCGAGTGTCTGAGTATCATGGTGGAGAGGAGTCTTACATCAAAAGAAGTTTTAGAAGCTTTAGCCGAACTTTTTGTTGCAAGAGGGCTTCCAACCTATATACGTTCGGACAATGGAGCCGAGTTTACCGCCAAAGCGGTTCGTTCCTGGCTAAGCAGACTTGGTGTTGGTACGTTATTTATTGAACCGGGAAGCCCTTGGGAGAACGGATATGTTGAGAGCTTCAATGGCAAGCTGCGGGATGAGTTGCTGAATCGAGAGATCTTCGACACGTTGTTGGAAGCTCAGGTTCTTATCGAGCGATGGCGAGTAGAGTATAATACTGTCAGGCCGCCAGCTCCAGAGGCCATCAAACCTATATCGGTTGTTGTTTAGTGGGAGGCTGAAGGTGAACTATAAAGCGGGGCATGCGTATATCAAGGTACTTAAAAACCCTTACTACGCGATATCTGCGCCTGATGGATCATACTCTATCGACGATATTCCTCCGGGAGAATATAAAGTCGTAGTTTGGCATTCGGAGCTAGGCGAAATGAAGAAAAAGATAAAGATTGAAGCCGGAAAGTCGGTTGACTTGAATCACCAGTTCAAAAAATAGTTTTAATATAAGTACAGAAATCCCGGCGGGCTTTATGTCCGTTGGGATTTTTTATTGTTCTTCTAGGTTTGTTAAAGGCTGTAAGGGAAATGAACGCCAATGCAATAGAGCGACAACAGCCTGACTGCGTGAACGTTCCTAGGCGCTTGTTATTTTCTTCAAATTCATGCATATTGATAACTGTTTTCAACGGCTCCCTATCTAACTTATTTACCCATGCATAGTTAATAATGTCCGATTATAAAGAAAAAAGCTCCGACCAGCGGACTCCTCCCTCAAAGTGGCTTAAGCTGTTTTTAACCATAAACCTGGCTTTTCTTATCGGTCTGTTTATCTGGGAAGCGACTGGCCCCGTAAGGTTGGGCGAAGAAAAGCTGAAGGAAGTGCAAGTACGCCAAATCGAAGATATTAGCGCGGCTATTGCAAAAAATCCGGATGTTACAGATTTCACAGGGAAACTGGGCGACAAGATGCTATTTACCCTTGACGCCACAGACAGCGGCGCTTGGGTACATTTCAAATTGTCGAACGCAACTTCGTTCAAACGGGCTGAGTTCGCCAAGAATTCTCTTGACTGGGACATAGCATTCCGGCGGGCTAAAATCATAACCAATGGCGGGGAGACCAACAAGAAGGGTATGGCGGCTGTAGCTTTAATGGATACCGCTGATTTTGATTCTGTTGTATCTGTCCCGGATGAAGAGCTTTTCATGAAAGACAACACCGATGACAACCTATATGAGCCTAAAAACCCGGCGATAGACAAGTGGTATGAGTATGATTTCTGGACTCATCGCCTGAAACCGAAGAAAAATGTATTTGTGATAAGAACCGCGGATGGGCGCTATGCGAAGTTTAAAATACTAAATTATTACTGCGGCACAGCGGCTGGATGCTACACTTTATTGTATATGTATCAGGGAAAAGACTCACATACATTTACCCAATAAGCCAATGGACAGAAACTGTCCACGCCCGGCTATTTTGTTACCAATAAATGTTACTCAAACATTAGTATTATTTGGTTACGTATTATCGATTTTCATTTCCTGTCATATATTTCAAAACGAATTTTTGTATTGGTAACAGCGTAAACCCGCCCGCTCGTCCGACTTATTCCTGCTCCATTTTTTTAAATGGCATTTTTATTGCCACCTAGACCCTTTAAGTCCAATCCAGTAAGACACATTTTGATGGGTACGAAAGTGAATACATGCTTTTTTAAGGAGACATTTGGTGAAAATTTGGAATATTGAATCGCCCCTAGTTCTATAGACACCTCTACGAGTTATATGAAAGGGGTGCACTATGAGTGGCAAACGATACACGGAAGGATTCAAGGTTGAGGCGGTTAAGCAGGTAACAGAGAGGGGCTATGCGGTATCGGAAGTAGCCGAGCGTTTGGGAATCACGTCGAACAGCCTCTACAACTGGCTAAAGAAGTATGGTGATGCAGACAGTGATCATAAACAAACTATCGACCATCAGGCAGAAATCAGGAAGCTTAAATCTGAGCTCCGCCGTGTTACCGAGGAACGCGATATATTAAAAAAAGCTACGGCGTATTTTGCAAAGGAGTCAAAGTGAAATACGCCTACATCCAAGCCAATGCAGACAGCCACTCCATACGTAGACAATGCAAAATCTTAAATATTCATCCCAGCGGTTTTTACGCATGGAAGGAATCTCCACATTCCAGAAGACATTATGAAGACCAGAGACTTGTTGGGCTGATTAAGCAGTGCTGGCTGGAGAGCGGTTCTGTTTATGGTTATCGAAAGATACATGAAGACTTGCTAAGTGTTGGAGAGCCCTGCGGAAAGCATAAGGTAGCTAGATTAATGAGGCAGACCGGCATTAAAGCTGAGATCGGGTATAAACGCAAACCTCGCATAAAGTCTGGAACGCCTTCGCATATTGCCCCAAACCTCTTGGAGCAAAAGTTTAACTGTAGTAGTCCGAATCAGGCATGGGTGACCAATATAACCTACATTAAAACAGCTGAGGGCTGGTTATTCCTTGCTATTGTGATAGACCTCTTCTCAAGGCAAGTTATCGGCTGGTCAATGAAAAACAGGATGGAAACAGATATTGTCATTAGCGCTTTAATGATGGCTGTATGGCGAAGAAATCCAAAACAGCCGGTAACTATCCACTCTGATCAGGGAAGCCAGTACACCAGCTATGATTGGCAGAGTTTTTTAAAGCAGCATAACCTTGTTGCCAGCCATAGTCGTCGTGGTAACTGCTACGACAATGCGGTCGCTGAGAGCTTCTTCCAACTGCTCAAACGGGAGCGGATCAAGCGCAAGGTCTACCGAACGAGAGATGAAGCAAAGGTGGAGATATTTGACTACATCGAGATGTTCTACAATCCGAAACGGAGGCATGGTAACAATAAAAATCTCTCGCCTGTGGACTACGAAAAG
>CAYNDB010000097.1:0-9629 GCA_964395915.1 uncultured Nitrospinota bacterium
GTATAACAGCTCGCGATCCGGCCAACTTTTATAAAGGGTACAAAACGGCATTTAACAATTTTTTTGAGTTGGCGATCGATCTGGGTTTCACGATTGTAAACGCATGCTATCCCATGAGCGTTGAGCGGGGAAACGGGTCTGGTCTGTACGCCGTTTACGCCGCCGCATCGGAGGCTTCAATAGTTAACTTCACCCCTGAAGAAAAATCACTTTTATACAAAGCTCTGTCTGATACGGTTCCGAAATATCGGCATAAGATCAGAATATTTTCTCCAAGATCAGCTTTGAACTCGCTTTCGAATCAACATTCCGGGGAACCCAATAGTTCGTTTCCATGCAGAGGCGGGATAGACTTTTTCTTTGTAGACGCTAAAAACGGAGACGCATACCCCTGTGGCTACAAGGGCAATAACAAGCTGGGAAACTTTACGGATATCAACATCAGTAAAAACGGTCACAAAGCCTCATGCCGCGACTGCGACTGGGAGTGTTTCAGGGATCCGTCAGAGCTTTTCGGCCCTTTGCAGGAGCTTTTCGCAACCCCGGTTTCTTTTATCGCAAGGTTATGGAACGATCACGAAAATATGAAGGTTTGGCTTAATGATCTTCGCTATTATCGAGCTTGCGATTTTTTCAACGGACGAAAAAAACCTAACTACAGAAAACTCGCGGCTTTCCAAACCGCCAATTCAAAATAGCCCTGCAAGTTTTGCAAAAATATTTCCAATTCAATCTCGTCAAATCCTGGTGACTAAAAAAATATCCGTAGTCTGCCTCCTTGTTCTTATTATTTCCTGTGATTCCGGGGGGGATATTTCTCTGGAAGCTGAAGGCCATAAAGTGTTCGTAGCGCTCGGTTTTCACGTTAACCTCCGCCACTCCTTCAGGGACGATATAAACAGCGAGGTGGGGTTTGGCCAAGATATATCGGCCAACGTAAAAAGAGAATTAATCGCATTCGCTAACCCTCCGTTGGTCATTATGGACAAGGAGCGGCGAAAAGAACGCAAAGCTCCTATGCGCTCCAAACATAATGAGTTGGGATTTAAAGCAGGAGAGACCGAGTTTTTGAAATGGCTGCGTCTCCCTTTTATGTTTAAGCTGAGAATATTGCTTCACGGGATATTTGAAAAAGCATATTTTTTCTTAACCTTCCAGGACGGACGATAAACAATATAATTTTTCGTATAACCTTTTTGTTTCTTTGTTGAAAGAAATCTAGATAAACCTTTCTTCGCGCAAAACCTCCTCCAAAAGTTTTCTTATTTTCCTGTTTCTACCAGCGTAATAGATGGCGTTATTGCCTTTATTGTCCTTTAAGTCGACCTTACTGCCGTAGTCCAATAATATTCTCACAATTTCATACCGTCCCCACGCCGCCGCCCTCATCAGAGCCGTTCTGCCATGTTCATCCTGCGAATCCACCTTGGCGTCTTTTTTCAGCAGGGCGATGAGAATCCACCTGCTGCCATTATGCGCGGCGAACATCAGCGCAGTCCTGCCGCTGTTATTCGCTACGTTAACGTCGGCCCCCTTTGCAATCAATACCTTCACCATTTCCGCATACCCCTTTTTTGCGGCTTTCATCAGCGCGGTAAATCCCTTGTTATCTTTGATATCCGGTTTTGCGCCATTTTCCAGCAACAGCTTTAGCACAGCCGTCTTTCCCACATGTGTCGCCGCCATCAGGGGTGTAAAGCCGTTTCTGTCTACAAAGTTGATATCAGCGCCATTTTCAAGAAGGACTTCCACAACGTTTATATGTCCATATGCCGCCGCTATCATGACAGGGGTCGACCCCATTTTGTTTAACGTATTGGGGTCGGCGCCTTTTCTTAGCGCTTCTTTAACCTGGGCGACGTTCCCATTTATTACAGCCTCATGCAGTCTTTGGTCGAGATTCGAGCTTATCCCAAACGCTAAAACAGCGTAGGACAATATGACAAATACTGTATGAGCCATTGGCTATAGCCTGTTTAGATACTGATTTTCATTCCGTCTTCACCAACTATTATTTCACCTTCGTATCCTGCGGATCGAATAGATTCGGCTACAGTCGACGTGTCGAGCGATGGATAAAAATGAGTGAGAGCTATTTTCTCAACACCGGAGCGCATGCCCACCTTTGCGACGTCTGATGGGCGCATATGACCTTCAACTTCCATATCGTCGGGGTAAGAGCACTCCACCAGCAAAAGATCCGCGCCGTCAGCAAGCTCTACAAGCTCGTCACAATACTCGGTGTCGCCGGAATAGGCGAAAACAGGGCCGTTTCTTTTACCGAAACGATAACCGACAGCGTTTGCGCCATGCGTCATTGGGATGGATTGTATAGATACCCCTGCGCATTCCCATGTAGTGTTTATCATTTCTTCAATGCGTATGTCGAACTTTTCGGAATAAACCCATTGCCCGTAAACTTCCATCAGTTTCTCGAAAACTTCAGCAAACCTTTCAGGAGCCAGAATCTTTACCTCGCGTTTCGGGATATCTTTCAAACAGTTTTTATAGCTGAAAAAGTAATACATAAGATCGGATGAATGATCTAAATGGTGATGGGATAAAATAATAGCGTCCACGTCAAAAGGGTCTATTCCGGCGGATACGGCTCTGTGCAAAGCGCCAGGCCCAGGGTCGATCAGAAATTTTGTCGGACCTGCGGCAAGGAAATAACATGCCGGAGCTCGGCTGGGATTGGGCGCGCATGTTCCGGTTCCGAGGAGGGTAAGCTCCATCATCTGCCGGAGAGAATTTGTTCGAGGCTGTTGGTGTGAAAATCGCCGGAGAGGAACGCTTCGGAATTAATAATATCCTGATTTAATGGAATGGTGGTGTCGATCCCGCCAATATGAAACTCCGACAAGGCTCGATTCATCTTCGCTAAAGCCTCGGCTCTGTCAATCCCATGCACAACGAGCTTTGCCACCAGCGAGTCGTAATAAGGTGAAACTACAGATTCGTTATACAAGGCCGTATCCACTCTCACCCCTGGCCCACCGGGGATGTTAAACCCGGTCACTACACCTGCGCTAGGCGTGAATTTATAAGGATGTTCGGCGTTGATACGGCATTCTATGCTGTGGCCATGTATACGTATATCTTCCTGTCCAAACCTGAGTTTTTCACCAGCGGCGATACGTATCTGTTCTTTTACAAGGTCAAGACCGGTCACGCATTCGGTTACAGTGTGCTCCACCTGTATTCTGGTGTTCATCTCGATGAAATAGTAATTTCCATCGGAGGAACACAAAAATTCAACTGTGCCAAGGCTGTAATATCCGACTTTACGCGCTATAGCCAGAGCGTCTTCGATCATGGAATCTCTTAATGAAGATGAGAGGTTAATCGCCGGGGTTTCCTCGATCAGTTTCTGGTGTCTGCGTTGCACGGAGCAGTCCCGCTCTCCCAGATGTATGGCGGTTCCATGCGTGTCGGCCATGATCTGGATTTCTATATGCTTTGGATTCTCTATATATTTTTCTATGTAAACGCTTGGGTCACCGAACGCGTTAGCCGCTTCGGTGCGAACGGTTTCAAAAGATGCGACCAGCTCGTGTTCAGACCACAATATACGCATGCCCCTGCCTCCTCCGCCAGAAGAAGCTTTCAACATTATCGGATAACCGGTATCTGAGGCTACAGAAGACGCCTTCTCCAGTGAATCGAGGTTTACGTTGGAGCCTGGAACTACAGGAATTCCGAGGGATTTTGTCAGGTCGCGGGCCGCGGACTTGTTTCCCATTCTGCTTATATGCTCGTGCGAGGGGCCAATGAACGTAAGGTTGCTTGATTCACACACATCGGCAAAATGCGCGTTTTCCGCCAAATATCCATAGCCTGGATGGATCGCATCTGTGTCCGTCACCTCGGCGGCGCTTATAATCGCCGGAATATTCAGATAGCTTTTTTCACTTTGTGGAGGACCGATACACACCGATTGATCCGCAAACCGAACATGCAACGCTCTTTCGTCCGCTGTGGAATGAACCGCCACGGTGGCGATGCCGAGCTCCTTGCATGCCCGGATTATCCGTATAGCGATCTCACCGCGGTTGGCTATCAGTATTTTTTTGAACATTGGACCTGCAAAATATAGATTATGTTTGTAACAGAAGAGTTTTAAGAAACGCTTATTTCAAACAACGGCTCCCCAAACTCCACCGGTTTGCCGTTTTCCGAGAATATTTTCACAATTTTTCCGTTCGCATCGCTTTCGATTTCGTTCATCAGCTTCATTGCCTCTATGATGCATAACACCTGCCCCTTTCGAACCAGGTCACCCTCTTCTACAAATGGAGGATTCGTCGGGGTTGACGACCTGTAGAACGATCCCACCATAGGCGCCTTGATGATATAGCCTGTAGAAGCGGGTTCCGCCTCTTTTGATTTGGGCTGTGGCTGTTCAATCTTTTTTGCCACTGGCTCATGGTTTGAAACAGATGAAACCTGAACAACTTTCCTTTTCTTCATCCGTACACGGGCGCCATCCTGTTCCAGCTCCAAGTCAGTTATTTCGCTGTTTTCAAACAGGCGGATAAGCTTTTTTAGTTCTGAAAGATTCATTCCGTTATCTTGCCTTTTTTAATGTCCGAGCTAATTGCTTGTTATCGAAAAATGGCTATTTTACACATATTTCAGCCTATTTTGTAAAAAAAACGGCTATTTGGCTCATTTTTAGCACATTTTCACTTGCAGCAAGTCTGGTTAAATAAGGCTGGTTAGCTTGAGTTTTTCGAAATGCTGGATTATGCGGGCAATGAAGGTAATGTTGCCATTACTAAAATTTATTTCAATTTCGGAGGCTTATAAACCAGTAAAAACCTGATTCCGGTTTCTTTACAAAGGTTCTGGCATTTCAATTGCTTGATGGTTAATTAAGTATGTAAACAAGAGCCAAAATGTATTGAAAAAGATGAAATATTTCTCTCGCGTCATGATAATTGCGGAAATTTTTGCCTGCTCCGTCAGATTGTCATCGGTCATTGTACAATTTTTTACACTGTTGACATCGGTTTTCGTCAGCATATATTATGAAGCCACATTTTTCCATATCCTTAATAGGTGGGGGCGCATCGCCAATAGCTTTTCCGGCGATGTACATAAGTTAGGGCCATCCGGTTTTTCTGGTTCTTATACTTTTGCCAACTCTCGCTTCAAATGGATGAAGTCTCGCTCGGTGAACTTTCCCCTTGGGTTGGTTCCCGTTCCTGGAAAAAGCAATGGGGTATATAGGGGGGTCATTTAGCTTTGCGTCTTTACAGACAATTCCTTTAATATGGCAAACGCTACAGATATTGGCGGACAGGATAAAAGGTTTCCTGACAACAAAACCGCTTATGGAAAGAAAGTCTTTTCTGCGGATCCGTCCCGTGACAACCAGGAAAAAAAATTCAATGGATACGAGTATTCGCCCTTGCGTTTGATGGCGATAATTCTTGCCTCCATATTTATTGCCGAAACATTTGTCATGATGTTTATGACATATTTCCCTGTCAAATCGGTTCAGGCGGAATGGCTTATTGATTCTCTTCTCCTTGTAGCTCTTGTCTCCCCTGTTATTTACTTCCTTGTCGTTCAGCCACTGGTGAAATATATAGAAAAACAGAAACGCTCCGAGGAGAAGCTTCGCCTTGCCAAGGAGGATGCGGAGGCGGCCTTACTTTTGAAGGACAAGTTTGTTTCCCTGGTATCACACGATCTTCGTTCCCCGCTAGCCTCGATCATGGGCCTTATGCGTGTATTGAACGCCGATGTGGTAACCCCTTTAAATGACGATCAGAAGGCTCTTCTCGGGCATATGATGAAAACTGGTGATGGCCTTGTGAACATGATCGACAAGCTTCTTGATATCGGCAAGCTTAAGACAGGCATGATAAAGCCAAACTTGCGGTTTGCCCACGCGCGGAGGCTGGCGGCTCTGGCCGCAGGGGCCGCTTCGCATATAGCCTCGGGGAAGGGGATAATGATATTCAACGAGATTCCCGAAGGTCACAAGATATACGCCGATCCCGATCTTTTTGTTGAGGTTCTTCATAACCTCGTTTCCAACGCCGTGAAGTTTTCGGAGCAGGACGACATTGTGATGATTTTTGTTCCAGAAGGTCGCCCGAATGTCATAGCTGTAAAAGACACTGGTGTTGGTATCAAGGGCACTGATCTTGACAGGATATTCCGTCACGATGAGAAGACGAGCACCACCGGAACCGCAGGTGAAAGTGGTAGCGGTTTCGGCCTTCCATTGTGCGCCGACATAATGAAGGCCCAAGGCGGTTTGCTTAGTGTTGAGTCGAGGCCCGACAAGGGTAGCGTATTTTTCGCCGAGACCCCTGCTGTTCGTCCACTAGTTCTTCTGGTTGAGGGGGACGACACAACCCGCATGACACTGAACAACCAGCTAAAGGGTCTTGACGCTACTGTGATAGAAGCTAATAGCGGTGAAGAGGCTTTGGCCATCATGGCGGAGGCGAAGCCTCACCTTGTCATCACGGACACGATGACTTCCGTGTCTGGCGGGCGTTATCTCCTGCAACGCCTTAAAGAGGATTTGGAGACAAAAGACGTGCCTGTAATCGCCATCACCCAGGAGGGAGACATTCTGTCGCTCGAAAAGATGAAAACCCTTGGAGCGGACGACTTCCTGGAAAAAACAAATACCGAAAAGGAACTGCTCAAAACGACTCGTAAATACGTGTAAACTTAGCGTATGCCCCTCCTGCGATTTTCAGCCATATATAACTCGTTGACGACCGCTTTGTCCACGTGTAGATTGAAATCACAGGATATTAATTGGAGTTACCTAAAGTGATTGCAAAACCGTTGACGCTTCTCATTCTGGACGGATGGGGTTTTTCGGAGAAATCGGAAGGTAACGCTATCATTCAGGGCGACACACCGGCTCTCGACAAGCTCAATAAAGAGCGCCCGCCAATGCTGATCCACACCTCTGGTGAGGAAGTCGGGCTTCCAGCCGGAGTTATGGGCAATTCGGAGGTGGGGCACCTTAATATCGGAGCTGGCCGGGTGGTGTATCAGGACCTGCCACGAATTTCGCACGCTATATCGGACGGCTCATTTTTCGAAAATAAAGCCCTGCTCAATGCGGTAAACAAGGTAAAAGAAAAAGGCGTGGCCTTGCATCTTTGCGGGCTTCTGTCCGACGCCGGGGTGCATAGCCATATGAACCATATTTTAGCTTTGCTTGAGCTTGCGAAGCGCAATGGACTAAAGAATGTTTTCGTCCATCCTTTCACCGATGGAAGAGACACTCCTCCAGACTCAGGGCTGGGTTATATCGAACAGCTTGAAAACGGGATCAAGCGCATTGGAGTTGGCGCGATTGCGACCGTGCAGGGTAGATTCCACGCTATGGATCGCGATAAAAGATGGGACCGTGTTGAAAAAGCGTATAACCTGCTGGCGCATGGAAAGGGACGCAAGCATACATCCGCCACAGACGCCATACGGTCCAGCTACGAAAATGGCGTGACGGACGAATTTATAGAACCTGTTGTCATCGTAGATAACAACAGCGATCCTGTCGGGTTTATCAAGGATGATGACGAAGTTATCATGTTCAACTTTCGGGCGGACAGGATGCGTGAGATCGTCCACGCGCTAAGCGATCCTTCATTCTCTGAATTTTCGCGCGGCGATTTTCCTAAAGTCGACATAACATGCATGACTGAATATGACGAAAAATTCAATCTGCCGCTCGCTTTCGACACTATAGTTCCAGAACATGGGTTGGGCCAGGTTATATCGGAAAATGGCCTCGCGCAGCTCCGCACGGCGGAGACGGAGAAATACGCCCATGTGACTTTTTTCTTTAACGGCGGGGTGGAAAAGCCATTTGAAGGTGAAACGCGCAATCTGATTCCATCGCCCAGGGTGACTACATATGACCTGCAACCTGCGATGAGCTGCGCTGCGGTTACCGATTCCGTAGTGGACGCGCTTGAGTCTGGTAAATATCAGGTGATAGTCGCGAATATAGCCAACGGAGATATGGTTGGTCATACCGGTGTGTGGGAGGCGGCGTTAAAAGCCGTCCACGTTGTGGACACAGCCGTGGGACGCATAATTGAGGCTTGCGAAAAAGCGGGGGCTCATTTAATAATCACCGCCGACCATGGCAACATCGAAAAAATGATTGATGAAAACAAAAAACCCATGACCGCGCATACGACAAACCTTGTGCCTTTCTATTACGTGGGGGATGATTCTTTTAAACTGCGCGGCGATGGCGGAAGACTTGCGGATATCGCTCCGACAATATTAAGCCTCCTCGGCATAAAACAACCGGACGAAATGACCGGCGTATCACTACTTAAAACCAAACGTGTGGCGGCAAAGTCTTGAGAGCCGCGGGAGCTAAATTATATGACTGATCGTTTCCGATACGAATCGCTACGCGATTTCATACAACACCTGGAAAATGCAGGTGAGCTTGTGCGAATAAAAGAAAAAGTGTCTCCCATACTTGAAATTACCGAGATTGTGGATCGCGCAAGCAAATCGGAAGGCGGGGGGAAAGCTTTACTGTTCGAAAACGTCGAAGGGTCGGACATGCCGGTTTTGATAAACGCGTTCGGCAGTGTGCGGCGAATGGCGATGTCGCTTGGGTCTGACGATATTGAGAATATTGCAAAAGATGTCGAATCGCTTATCAATATGAAAACGCCAGAAACATTGGCGGAAAGAATAGGCGCCTTGCCCACACTTTTTCGGATATCGAAGTTTCCGCCAAAGATTGTTCACGACGGGAATCCGCCGTGCCAGGAAGTTGTGCGCCTTGGTGGTGATGTAGATTTAGGAAAGCTACCGATACTTAAATGCTGGCCGGACGACGGAGGGCGGTTCATCACGTTGCCTTGTGTTATTACAAAATCTGTTGAGGGCAGGCGAAACGTCGGCGTCTACAGGATGCAGATGTTCAACCCTCGTTCAACCGGCATGCATTGGCATATACATAAAGATGGCGCAAGTTTTTTCGATGAATATGTTCGGCAGGGCCGCAGGATGGAAGTGGCCGTGGCTATAGGGTGCGATCCGGCGACGGTATTTTCCGCCACAGCGCCGTTGCCTCCCGGCATAGACGAGCTATTGCTCGCGGGGTTCATACGCAACAGGAGCGTGGAGCTTGTAAAGTGCCGCACTGTCGATCTTGAAGTCCCCCGGACTGCAGAGATCGTGCTGGAAGGATACGTCGACCCTGGCGATGTGCGTATCGAAGGGCCATTTGGCGATCATACCGGATATTATTCGCTTACCGACAAATATCCGGTTTTCCATATCACAGCCATAACGCACAGGAAAAACCCTGTTTACCTTACGACCATTGTAGGCAAACCTCCCATGGAGGACTGCTACATGGGCAAAGCGACCGAGCGGATATTCCTGCCATTGCTAAAAACGATAAACTCCGAGATTGTCGATTATGATCTTCCATGGGAGGGAGTGTTCCATAACTGTGTGATCGTCTCCGTCCATAAAAGATATCCGGCGCAGGCGAACAAACTGATGAGCTCATTGTGGGGCGCGGGGCAGATGAGCTTTGCGAAAATGATATTGGCTATGGACCCGGATGTGGACGTACACAATTATGAGCAAGTGGCGCGGACTCTGCTCGA
>CAYNDB010000098.1:0-9510 GCA_964395915.1 uncultured Nitrospinota bacterium
ATAATCTCCTTGAAAGGGATATCGAAAGCTCTCTACTCCCTTTCTGCGTTGAACGGGGTGTTGGGGTAATAGCATACAGCCCGCTGGCCTCCGGCTTGCTGACAGGTAAATACGATAGAAACAGCAAGTTTACAGGATGGCGCGGGAGAGGCAAGCTGGGCATTTTCAGGGAAGAAAAGCTGGACGGCGCCATGCGAAAACTTGAAAGAATGAAAGAAACCGCAAACGAGCTAGAAGTCCCGCTTACCGACCTTGCTATCAAGTGGGTGACTGAACAAGAAGGGGTAACCGCCGCCATTATCGGCGCAAACAGGCCTGAACAAGTCGAATATAATGTGCGGGCGATGGATACTGTTGTTCCGTCAAGCGCGTTGAAAATATTGACGAAGGAATATTAGAGCGGAAAAACGGGCGATATCTACACCGCCCTTGCTGTAAATATCTAAGCTACAAAAATTTTGAAGCGACTATCCCCCATAATATGACAAGGTGTTTTCGAAATTGTTTCGCTTTATGCTTTATAGTGTAAATGTCTGATGCGCTTTCCCTGGAAATGATATAGCATGTCGCCAGTGTGGCCAAGTTGAGACAATTATTCATATCTAAAGACGTTTATTTTATACAGACACAAATGAGCTTTTCCAGCCTGAAGTTAACAACACTATCTGTTTATTTATTTTTTGCCGTCTTTGTCGCTGGTTGCGCTGGTGTTGGGCAGAATATTGCGCAGGACTACAAATTAAGCGGGGTGAAACAAAATGGAATTGCGGTGGTTTCTTTGACTCGCTCGGGAAACATGGACTGCAGTCTTTATTATAACCTGCGTGGCGTGGACAACAAATACGATTTTCTTCTACCCATATATTCAGAATCCATTGGTTACGATGAAAACCTCCTGAAATCATTGGAAGAATTATCCGGCCGTCTGGCGGTGTTCGAGCTTCCCCAGGGTATATATGAATTTTACGGCTGGGAAGGTTATGGAATAGATAGAGGCGATAGAAACAAGATAAAGCCACGGGTCGCTTTTTCCAAACGTTTCAAAGTTGTTGCCGGAAGCGTGGTTTATCTTGGAAACCTTCATATAGCTCTCTCGAGAAGCAACTACAAAATGATGGTGTTTGATATGAAAGAGAGGGACCTGAAAGCGCTCAAGGAAAAAAATCCCCGCATAAGCCAGTCCGATATTATTGTCGCCGTAATGAAGTAGATTTCATCCTCCTAAAGGCTGGCAAGAACAGTGTCCAGCAATCTCCATCCTCTTTTTGTAGCCTTGATTTTCCCGCAGGCTATCTGTATCAGGCCATCAACTTCCAACGCCTTCATCGCAGGCGAGACCAACGCTTTATCAAACAGAACGCCTTCCTTCAGCCTTAGCCCAAGCATCAGCCGCTCTGTCGCCATCATATCTTGTGACAAAACTTCCTCACGTTCTATAGCGGACCCTGATCCTGAGATTTTTGTAATATAATTTTCGACCGATTTTGCGTTTCCCCACCTTTTGCCTCCGATAGAGCTGTGGGCCCCCGCTCCGAAACCTAAAAAATCGCGATACTCCCAATATCCAAGATTGTGAAGACATTCATATCCCGGTTTCGCATAGTTGGACACTTCGTAATGCTCATACCCCTTTTCTTCCAGCAGTCTTTCCGTCTCATCAAAAATCTCCACGCCGTTATCCGGCAAGGTTACCGAGCCGTTCTCCACAAGCCGCCCAAGAGGCGTTCCCTTTTCCGGTGTCAGCTCATAGCACGATATATGGTTAAGACCCCAGCCGGTTATTTCATGGAGCTGCGCAAGCCAGCTTTTAGTAGTCTGGCCTGGCAAAGCGAACATCATATCTACTGAGATGTTTTTAAACCCAGCGTTTATAGTAGTCTCAACAGCTTGTCTCGCTTCGTCCGCCGTGTGCGCCCTTTCAAGAAACTTAAGCTCATCGTCGTTCAGCGACTGTATGCCGATGGAGGCGCGGTTCACTCCAGCGCAAATATAGTCCTTGAGTTTTGCGGTAGTCACGCTCTCCGGGTTCATCTCGATAGTGATTTCCGCCTCGCCCTCAAAATCAAAGTTTTTGCGGCATACGTCGACTATGCGTTCTATATGTTTAACGTCTGGCAAAGATGGCGTCCCGCCGCCGATAAATATGGACAACGCTTTACGGCCAACAACGCGCTTTTTTTGGGATTCTATTTCAAGTATCAAGACGTCGACGTATTCGTCGATCCTGTTTTCCTGCCCTGCGACAGAATTGAAGTCGCAATAGAAACATTTATGGCGACAAAACGGTATGTGTATATACAGCCCTATGGCGTCGCTCATCACTCTTCCAGGCTTTTGGCCCATGCGCCCAATGTTCCGTTGCGTATCGCTTCACGGATATCGTCGATCCGCCTTTTGTAAAATCTCAGATTGTGGATAGTGTTCAGCCGCAAGACAAGAATCTCACCGGACATGAAAAGGTGGCGAAGATACGCTTTCGAAAAACGCGCGCAGGTGGAGCAGTCGCATTCAGGGTCTAGTGGCGAATCGTCATTGGCGTATTGCGCGTTACGTATGCTTACTTTCCCCTGCGATGTAAACAAGCTTCCGTTGCGCGCGTTACGCGTCGGCATTACGCAGTCAAACATATCTACACCTCTGGCCACACATCGCACAAGATCGTCCGGGGTCCCCACACCCATAAGATATCTTGGTTTGTCTTTTGGCAACAAAGGCTCACTGCAATCTATCATCTCCGCCATGATCTCTTTCGACTCGCCGACGCTAAGCCCGCCGATGGCGTAACCGTCAAACCCCAATGACACTATTTGTTCCGCGCTTTCCCGGCGAAGGCCCGTATCGAAAGCGCCTTGAGTTATTCCGAAAAGGGCCTGATCTTTTCTTGCCCGCGCTTCAAGGCATCGTTTGGCCCAGCGTGTTGTGCGGTCGAGCGCCAGCCTGGCATAGTCTTTCGGGCTGTCTGGTGGAACCGGTTCGTCGAAAGCCATGATAATATCCGCGCCCAGAGCCTCCTGTATCTCTATGGAAAATTCAGGGGTCAACATATGTTTTGAGCCGTCGATATGGGAAGCGAACCTGACACCCTCTTCTGTGATCTTTACAAGGTCTCGCATAGAAAAAACCTGGAACCCGCCGGAGTCCGTCAGCAACGCCCCGTCCCACGCCATAAATTTATGCAAACCGCCAAGATTCTTTATCGTCTCATGGCCCGGCCTGAGGTAGAGGTGATATGTGTTTGCAAGCACGATTCCGTAACCAAGATCGGACACTTCCTTTGGGTCGAGCGTTTTTACAGAAGCGGCCGTGCCGACCGGCATAAAAACAGGCGTCTCAATCACGCCGTGAGGAGTAACGAATCTGCCGATTCTTCCCTTGCTTGTCGGGTCAGTTTTTTCGACAATGAATTTAAGGTTCATCAGATGATTTTAGATGATTGAAAAGAGTGGCGTACCAGAAACAGAAAATAATTCAGTTTAGCGCTAAATCTACTTTGGATACGGAAACAACTCCGAGCAGTTGGTAACGCCATATTTTGCGTCTTTATAAACCAGATGTTTCCGCTCCAGCTGTGTTGGGCTAGAGATGCCGCATGCCGCGCAAAGAGAGAAAAGCCCTGCCCGCAAAGTGATAATGTAATTCATTATGCGATACTTTTTCTCGTCAACGTATAACGCTCTTTGAGTTTCGGGATTCGTAGTAGCCACTCCAACAGGGCACTCATTAGTGTGACATTTCTCTGTCATGATACACCCTGCCGATATCATGAACCCCCTGGCGATCGCCACAAGATCCGCGCCCAACCCGAGAGCCATGGCGATCTCGTCCGGCAAGTGAAGCCTTCCAGCCGAAATAATCTTTACCTTGTCGCGCACTCCTGCTTTGCGAAGAGCGTTATCCGCCAGCGTAATAGCGGAATATATCGGCAGGCCCATGCTATCGGCCATTTCCTTAAATGTGGCCCCGGTGCCTCCTTCGCCTCCGTCAATGGTGATAAAGTCCGGCCCGCCGCCCCGTTTGACATATTCATCACAAAGTTCGTCGAGACTGTCGCTATCTCCCATGACTATCTTCACCCCCACTGGAAGTCCGGTTTGCGCCTGTATCTCTTCAATAAAATCGAACAGCCCTGAAATACCATGAAACATTTCAAACCTGTTCGGGCTATCGATGTTTTTCCACGGCTCCACCCCGCGGATTGCGGCTATCTCTGGTGTGACCTTGGCGCCCTCCACATGTCCGCCGCGTATTTTTGCGCCTTGCCCCATTTTAAGTTCGACGGCTTTTACCTGTGGAATGGCCGCGGCGCGCTTGAGCTTGTCCCAGTCGATATCACCATTGTCATTTCTCACTCCGAAAAGGCCCGGGCCAAGCTGGAATATGATGTCGCATCCTCCGGTCAAGTGATAGTCGCTGAGTCCTCCTTCTCCGGTGTTCATCCACGCTCCTCCGGCCATTCCGATTCCCTTGCTTAAAGCGGTAATAGCATTGGGACCCAACGCTCCATAGCTCATGGCGCTCATCCCGATCAACCCTTTTAATCGCCATGGGTTGGCCCTCTTTTCGCCAACTGTCACGATATTGTCTTCGGTCAGGTACCATGGCTGAACATTAACGCCACCGACTTTCTCGTGCCGGAAAAAGATTGTCTCCTTTTCTGTGATGTATCTTTGCGTTTTTAGGGTCAAAGAATTATCTACCGAAAGCTCCTTTTTCAGCAGGGGGAACATTGTGTTTTTTATAAATAATCCAGGGGCGGTGAAGTCTCGCTTGCTGCCGAAGCTGATAAGTGTTTTAAGATATTTTGAAGCTTTTACGATAGACACAAACTTTGTCCGGCTTATAGGCTTTCCGGAATTGTCTTCGTCCGTTATATAAAACCGGAATTCCGGGCCGACGTTTTCTATCATGTACCGGAGTATGCCAACGTACCAATATCTTCCACGAAGAAGCGAGTGCTGCTTCTGACCACGGTTCTTGAAATATAACCACGTCATGAACAGCGGCGGCGTAAGGAACATCACAAGCAAGATAACGATGCTGAGATTTATAAGAGAGATTTGTAAATCCATTGGTCTATTACAACTTTCTATTGGCTATAGGCGGCTTCCCGCCGTCTACAAGATTACCCAAACCTTCAAGCCTGATTGTAAACAGCACGCCTGTCTCATTTAGCAGTTCCGTTGCCCCGCTGTCTGTCGTCACATTCACTTTTCGCTCATACCAGTTGAGCCCGAAACTCCAGCAGTCGGCTTTATAACGCATTCGTAGAATATTATTAAAAATTTCGCCGTCTGTTTCGTTATAGATTACCGAATAGTCCATCGACAGGTTTTTCGGCATGTTGATTTCTACATAAACCGTATCCCATACAGAGTCCTCCACATCTTTTCCCTGATACTTTACACGACGGTCCAGGGCCAGATGGAAAGTGTTTTGGTAGCGGTATCCCAATTCCAGGTTCGAGCTTTCCCATATGCCATCATAAACGTTGTAGGTCGTATCATAGTTTAACATCAGCCATGGAAATATTTTCGTATCAAGGTCAAATAAAATGGTTGATAAAGGACGCTTATCGTTGTCCGGGATATCATCGCGGGTAGCTTCCCTGATGTTATACGATTGGGACAAATTGAACCTTACAACTTCGATGGTTTGCGAGCTTTCCGCCCCTGTAATTCTTTTCAACAGAACCTGGTTTAATAACTGGAGGCTGACAACGTTTACAGGGGAGCTATAATCGACGCCGTCCAAAACACGCACCTTCTTGCGATCATCTCCGTCGAAATCATAGCCGGGAACATATGTCCAGCTTAGTATCGGAGTTATCAGGTGTTTAGTCTTTGGTCTTGATTTCGAATCTGTGTTAAATATCCTGAAAAACTTTGGGCCGGCCATAACCATACCGGCGGTGTAATACTCTCTGCTGAAGCTTTTATTAAGCTCATCGCCGTTTTCGTCAATACCGTTAGAATACGACGTATATCGCATACCGACTGAGGGAGTAAGGCTCAACCACGGAGCTACCGAAAAGGGTAATGTGAAAGTAGGGAAAATGTCGATACGGTCTACATCATAAGGACTGGGCACATTGTTAACCACGGTCTCCGTCCTGTACGCGATATAGCTGGAAGTCAAGGATCCGTAAAGCGGCGATCCCCATAATCTTTGCGACTGGTTGACAAAGCTAATTTCGGGGAAACGGCCTACAGCATCCTCCTGCCCCAGCTGGGTTGATTTCTGTTCTCGCGCGATGAGACTCAATGCGCTGTGTGAAAACGTTTTATTGAGGTGTAGATAGCTGTCAGTATAAGTTCGAGTGCTTGCGGTTACGTCATCTCCATACTCGCGGCTGATACTATTTTCGCTTTCGATATCCACACGCGCTACGCCGGAAACATCCCATGGCAACTTTTGCCGATGGTTATAGCGAACCCTCCACAGGTCGCGGTTATTTTCTTTATTCGGGTCGGATTCCCTGAGGATTTCCGCGATCAGAGTCCCATAGGTTTCTGGGGATAAAATATAGCGCGCCTCGGTGGAATACTTGTTGCCTTTTTTCCCATAATAGCCGTAGGTAAAAGTGGCGTCCATATTTTCCGCAGGGGCCCAGAAAAAGCTTTGAGATACCTGCAATCCGTTTTTGCTGGACTGGCCGACGCTTGGTATCAGAAAGCCTGTGGCCCGTTTATTTTTTGCCGGGGCGACAAAGTATGGAAAGTAAAGCACAGGTACATTCCGGATCCGAAAAACAGCCCCTTTCATAAACGCGTAGCCTTCCAAAGTCAGATTGACATCACTTGTATCGATCCGCCAATGAGGCTTGAACTCTTTGCAGGTGGTTATCGTTCCATTTTTCAGATGATATTTATCTTTTGCGGTTCGTTCTATCTTTTCCCCTGTAAGGAAATATTGGCCTTCGAAGTCCACCCTGGAATTACTCATTTTTCCAAGACCGGATTTATAATTAAATTCCAGAACGTCGCAGTGCGCCTGCATGTCTATATCTCGATACATGACACGCCCCTCCACTTTGCCGTCGCCGGTTTTAGGATTATATTCCGCCTTGTCGCCGGTTATTACTTTGTTTTTATATTCTATATATACATTTCCCGAGGCGCTCACATCCTGTGTGGCTCCTTTGCTGGATATCTCTTTAGCTTCGATCAATACTCCACCTGGTTGTATTGCCGACTCTTCATTTTTCTCTTCATCTTCATTTATTGGAGGCGCTATTCCCCTTTGCGGGCTTTCACCTGTCGCCACAGGTTTTTGTGAAGAGGCTTTTGCAGGTTCACTGTTTTCCGCGGGAAAGGCCGGAGTCGCCCATATCCCAAGGCTAAGGTAATAGCTGATTGATATAACAAACAAGCGTCGAAAATGACTCATATAGGTTAACAGCGCTCGCGCCAGTCTTTTTTTATAATATGATGACAGGGAAGATAGCTATAATGCTAAACCGATGTAATTTAACAGTTGTGCCTCATGTTTCCGCCGCATTGTATAGTTGTGGCGATACGCAAGTCAATGGGTTGTAATGTCCAATGTCGCTAATCAAGGTAAATGGAAACCTGCCGCACACCTATGGCCTGAATGTGGAAAGGAGTTACAGCTTTGAATAACGAACCAGAATTTTTAGACCCCGATACGTCTTCAAAAAATGATCTATGGGCGTTGAAGGTGAAATTTATAGAAAGCAATCATCACTTTGAGCTTGTTCTCGGCAAGCTGTACGAAAACCTCAAAGGATTGGAGAACTCCGGCGGCCTTGTCACATCAAAGCTGAAAGTAGCCCGGCGCAAGCTTGCCAAAGCCCTGGAAAACGGCGATAAAACATCTTCTTTCAAAAAAAAAGTGGCTGATATTGAAAAGAGAATAGGCTCCAAAAGCAGGATGGCCGACGAAGTGAAAATAGAGATTGCCGAAACGGAAATAAAGTTACGCCACCAGAAGGAGTGGCTTAAAAAAGTGGATCATATAAAGCAGGAGGAGATATGATTGTTTGCCTGAAACAAAGGTTTCGGTTATTATTCCTTCTTTCAGATTTTCAAACATATTAAGAATTTAATGGTAACAACATGAACTACGGTAAAAAAGAGGGTGTCCTGTATATGGGAATCCCGTCAGGCAGTTTGCACGATCAGGTCGTGCGTCTGCTGGCCGCTTCTGGCCGCCCTGTGCAAAAAGGAAGACAATACGAGCTTCCCACCCCATTTGACAAGGAAGTTATATTCCGTGTGTTAGACAGAAAAGAGATGCCGGCTAAAGTGGCTAAAGGCATCGTGGACTGTGGCATCACCGGGAAGGACTATATCTACGAGGCCGGTATGGAGGATAGCGTTGAAGTTATTGGAGACTTCATATTTTCCAAAACCACAAACAAACCATCAAGACTGGTCCTTGCCACAAGACCGGAGACCGGCGTCTCCACGCCTGAGCAGTGCGCCGACAAAACAATAGCCACCGAGCTTCCTAACCTTACGCGTCGCATGATGAAGAAGCTTTTCGGGGTGACGGATATAAACATCCTGCCAAGTGAAGGAAAAACCGAGGCGAAAGTGTTTATGGGAGAGTCAGACGTATTTACCGATATCACGGAAACAGGTCGCACCCTGAAGGAAAACGGCAATATCATCATTGCGGAGCTTTTCGAATCGAATCCGCAACTTATCGCAAATCCCAAGGCGGTTTTAGATAAAGCAAAGCTTGAAAAGATGGAGGATATCCGTATCGGCATAGATTCTGTCCTGCTGGCGGAGAAAGAACCGATCTACCTCGTATTTATGGACGTTCCTAAAGGTAAGCTTAAGCAGGTGGAAGCCATAATTCCATCTGTTGTGGCTCCAACCGTAAGCGAAGTGGAAAAAGAGGGATGGCTTTCGGTTTCCGCTGTAATCCGTGAATCGGAGCTTAACCTGCTGGCGCCGAAACTTTTACGTATTGGCGTTGACGGCATAGTGCCTATACCAGCGCCGAAATTTTTCTCCCTCGATATGATTAAAAATAGAATGGAGCCCTCGAGCAATGGATAAAAAAGAAATTGAAGAAGGGGTTTCCCTCAAAATAAATTTCGAGAAACGTGGCGGGTTGATACCTGCCGTTGTCCAGAGATCTAGCGATGGACGTGTTTTGATGCTCGCCTATGTCAATAGTGAAGCGTTTGATGAGACAATCCGCTCTAAAATGGCGACGTTTTGGTCCACATCGCGCAACGAGCTTTGGAAAAAGGGAGCGACTTCCGGAGACTACCTGAAAGTTGTTGAAATATTGACTGATTGTGACCAGGACGCCATCGTTTATGTCGTTGAGCCTCAGGGGAAAGGCGCATGCCATACCAAGGATCCTGATACAGGCGACGCCAGGTTGAGCTGTTTTTACCGCAAACTTGACTTTGAAAAAGGCGTTTTGGAGAAATATTAGATTTCAAAGCTAAAATTACTAAAAAATATTGATTTTCAGGCCTTTATCATATACTTAAGTGGTGGTGTCTCGCATGGCTGATAACGTTTAACC
>CAYNDB010000099.1:0-9401 GCA_964395915.1 uncultured Nitrospinota bacterium
TGCTATTCAAATAGCGAAACCTTAAGCCCCATGAAACAAACATGCATATTATAGGCGATTTTACACTGCCGTTAAAGAGCCTCGGGTCAGCCATATTTCAGGTTTTATTTTTTTGAAAATGGCTAGAAAAGAAACTGGAATAGCCTGTAAGCTTATGAAAAGTAAAGATAACGCTAAACGTTGCAGGGGCAAAACATTAATGAAATAGAGTTTGGTCTATCCTTTTATTCAAATAAACTATTTAAAACGAACAGGCAAATATTATATTGTGTGATCTAGTCATCCTGTGGCGCCACAAAGGTTTTGTCCAACCATGCGAGGGCGGCGCGCTTCACGGAAACTGGCGCTCCAAACAGATAAAATAACAAAAGGTATCAGATATGAAGACCTGGCAAGAGCTTTTCAGGGAGCAATGGACTCCTATAACCGGCGGAGTAATGATAGCCTTTTTCAACACCATGATGTTTGCGTACGACAGTCCATGGGCTGTATATACCGGTGTGCGCAACTGGGGATTGCACTTACTGGAGTTTCTTGGCGTCGGGGACGTGGCGTCCGTATCGCCATTGCAACATACAAGCTCTGTTATGAATCTTGGTTTTCTCCTGGGCGCGTTTGCGGCGGCTTTGCTGGCGGGTCAGTTCGCTCTCCGCATCCCTCCGCTTCGTGAAGCGATAAAAGGCCTGATAGGCGGCGCGTTGATGGGTATCGGAGCCAATTTTGCCAGAGGATGCACCATCGGGGGCTTCTACTCCTCGGTAGCGTCAATGTCCGTGAGCGGGTTATTAATGCTGGTTGGGCTTTTCATCGGGGTTATCATTGGCCTTAAATATCTTCTGTGGGAAAAAAGAGGTAAATCCGGCCCTGGGAAAAGCGGCTCTGTGATAGCCGTGCCCAAGCTTGTCCAGGCTCCCATAGGGCTTATCGCGTTGGGAGTGGGCGCTATATATATCCCATATAGCTACGATTTGGCGGATTACAATGAGCTTGGCGTGATTTTCGCCCTGGCCCTCGCGCTTGGTATTATAAACCAGCGTTCAAGATTCTGCGTCGTGCGCTCCCTTCGCGACCCGTTTATGCTGGGTGATGGAGAGATGACCAAAGGCCTTATCACCTCTTTGGTTGTAGTTGTAATTGGGTTTGCGGTCATCAAGTTTTTGGAGATCAGAGACCCGTTGATGGGAGTCGGCTCCACGGTTGGATGGCCTGCGATTGTTGGCGGGATCATTTTCGGTTTAGGTATGACAATTGCCGGTGGCTGCGCATCCGGCTCGCTGTGGCGCACGGGAGAAGGTCAGGTAAAGCTTATGCTTTCCTTGTTTAGCTTTGCTATTTTCTCCGGCGGGACATATGTAGTGCTAAATATAGTGTTTGGTTTTTCATATGTTAACAGGAAATTTTTACCGGACGAGCTCGACGGCTATCTGCCTTCCCTTCTGCTGTTGGGAGCAATATTTTTAATCTGGTATATTATAGTCTCATGGAACGAACGCACAGAAAAACTGGTAATCCTGAAATAGCAGGTTATTGCAATGGATGTAAACTCCGATATCGTTACGAGGAGTTTTGACGATGACGATTTTAGCGACACGCTGGATATTTTTATCAAAGAGATCCAGAATAAAAATTACAGGGTAGTCAAAATCGTCAATGTCGATAACGTCAAAAACCGGACAAACCTTGTAAAAGACCTGAAAGTAGGGTTTGAGCGCTACAAAATAATAGAAATTTGCAACCTTTTTAGTTGCAACGAAATTATTTCCGCTGACTTGAGAGCGGGCGTTTTCATGCCACAGCGGTTTGCCATGTATCAGCGGCTCAACGATAAAAAAGTTTATATATCATATTTAAAACCAACGTCTTTCGCCCGCTTATTCGGATCCGGGACAATGCTTGAAGTGGCCGGGCGGATTGAGCGCGATATAGTAGCGATTCTCGATGAGTTGTAAGTTTAAAGATCAGGTGGCTTAAAAAAAATCAAACGATGATAACTTTTTTCAAACCGGCCGTCTTCTCTCTCCTTTTTACATGTTCCGTTCTATCCGCTGATGCGTTCACGCATCATAAGTTACCTGTAAAGTTTCTTGAATATGAAGCGAAATCGCTTGCGCTGGCTAAAAAGAGCGATAAACCGGTATTTATGCTTTTCTCGGCGGAGTGGTGTTACTGGTGCAAAGTCTTTGAAGAAGAGGCCATGCAGGATGAGCAGGTAACCAAATACCTTAGTGAAAATTATATCAACGTTTTCGTGGACGCCGATATCAGAAGCGATCTTCTCATGACTTTCGGGGTTACCCTTTTGCCTTACGTGGTTTTTCTCAAACCGGACGGGACTATTTTTTCCAAGTATGGCGGCACGTTGGGCGTTGAAGACTTTTTGGAGCTGATAAAAATAGTTCGCAAAGATGTTAAGTCAGGGAAAAGCCCGATACAGGAAGGTGGATGGGCCGAGGGATACACTCCCCCTGAGAAGTTGGATCCTGAAAAGCTGAAATCGTTCGGCAAAGATTTTGTTGATACGGCGTTTGACGGGTTCGATATGGAAGAATACGGTTTGGGTGGTGGTCCCAAAACATTCATGCCGCTTACTTTCCTATACCTTATGGGGCATGGAGACAAAGACAGTAAAAAGGAAAGCCTCGATTTTGCAAAGGCGACGATGGAGAAGGCGACAGACAATATTTACGATCCATACGAAGGCGGTTTTTTCCGGTATGCGGAAACAAGAGGCTGGAATATCCCGCATTTCGAAAAAATGGTGGACACAAACGCCGCTGCGATATTGATGGCGCTGAAGGTGAACGCAGACGCTCCTTCCGGCAAGCTTAGAGAAGCGGCCAAAAACACTATAGGATATATGTCATCGAAGCTTTACGACGAGGGGATAGGGTCGTTTATGAGCTTTCAGGAGGCGGATGAGCTGTATTATCGGGGGGATATGGACAGGCGTAAAATGTCCGACCAGCCTGTTATAGTGAAAAAGATTTTTACGGACAGGCTTGCAATTGCGTTGATATATCTGCTTGACGCTTTCCCATATCTTAATGATGCGGCTTTCAAGAAAAAAATAGAAAGCTCGGTAGCTTTCCTTGCGGCGATGGCCGAAACGGAAGGGGAAATTTATCATTACTATTCAATCAAGGATTCAAAATGGAGTGTGAGTGGAAAGCTTTCAGACTATGCGTCCCTCTCCCTGCTTTTTTCAAAAGCATATACGGTTTTGAAAAAGGATCGTTATCTGAAGCTTGCAAAACATACTTTGGAAAACACTTCCAAGCGGTTTTATAGCGCAAAATCAAAAATATTTTATGAGAAAAATCCTCTCAAAACCATTGGTGAAATAGAAAAACTACTGGAACTCAATGCGATGGTAATTCTGGCTTGGCAGGAAACGCCGGAGCTTGAACCGGATGCAAAACATCAGGAAATTGTAGAAGGGGTGATGACATATTTCTCCGGGCTGGGAGAAATATTGACCGAAAAGGCATGGGGAGCCAAGGATCTTCGTTTTTTGGAAAAATATGGACGGTTCCTCACCGCGGTCGATAATTACCTGGCAATAAGCTCCAAATGACAATTTTCTAAGGCAAGTAATAAAACCAGACTCTTTCAATAAACAGGAACAGCCCCGCGCATAAGATCGCGGCTGAAGACCAGCGCAGAAACAGACGGTTTCCAAAACGTTTTCTAGCAAAATAAAGCGCTGGTATGATAACCGCCGCCACTATTAGCTGCCCAATTTCAATCCCAACATTAAAAGAGACCAGGGAGGTCAAAAGCTCCTTTTTCGAAACGGTGATTTTATTTAACGCGCCCACAAAACCGAGCCCGTGAACCAGGCCGAAGATAAATGTGGCGACCCATCTTTTTCCACATTCCTTTTTCCAGATATTCTCTGCGGCCACATAAACAATCGAAAAAGCGATAAGCGGCTCTACTATATCTGACCTGATAGTGACAACTCCCAGAAACGCAAGAGCCAGGGTGATGCTGTGGGCTACTGTAAAAGATGTGATAACCTTTGCAGTCCCCCATATGGAGGAGGTAACTAGTATGGCTGACAGCAGGAAAAGAATGTGGTCGTAACCCGTCAGAATATGCTCGACCCCTAAAACAAAAAAGCTGTGAATACGGCTGCCAATGCCCCCACCGACATGGACATCGTCTATTATAAAGTCTGGGTTACGCAGCGTCAGCGTGGCCTCACGCAGAAATTCCCTCGGGTTTTCAGGATTGGCTAGCCTTATAAACTGTATATGCTTCTCATCAAGGTCGAAAAAAAGAGAGCTTTTAAAAGATAAAGTTTTTATATTGTCCGGACATTCATAAACTATCCGGACTATTCTGTTTCCGCTAGGCTGAGGGTCTGGCCCATAAAAATTTTCAGGGTCGCAGGCGCCGCCTTGTGATGAGAGCTTAAGGCTTTCCATGAAATACTCGGAAATAAGACTTTCATCGCCTCCATACAGCCTGTTAAGCAATGATATAAGAGAAGGAGGGGCGCTTAGATAGTAGTTTGCGGTTCGCCCCTCCACGATCAATATGGAGTTGCTTACGCTTCCTATGCTTTCATGAGCCTTTGCGTCTGGCGAGAAGAAGCAGGCGGCGGCTAAAATAAAGCACAACGCCGCCGTAAGTCGAACACGCGGACGTTCAGGCTTGCGCGCGTTCGACTTGCAAACAGTTTCTATTTTGCCAAGGTGCGAATATATGTAATTACTTTCCACACTTCATCATCTTTAATCTTAAGCTGGAAAGGTGGCATTTCAAATTGGCCGGTCCTTATTTTCCAGAACCACTCGCCGTCTGTTTCAGCATGCGACATATCTTTATCGCTAAAGTCGGGAAGTTCAATTTGGAGGCTCATCGAAGAGGCTCCTTTGCCCTTGCCTTCAGCTCCATGGCACTTCGCGCAATTTTCTTCGTAAATCTTTTTACCTTCAGCCACGGCTCCAGCATCCGAAGCAAACGGATTTTTTAATTTCTCGGCTCCTTCGTCTGCGGTCCAACCCGTATGTAAAGCCTCAACGCTGTTGGCGAACATTAGCGCCGCCACCCCAACAAACAGAATTACAAATTTTCGCATATTACTTAACTCTCCATATTTTCCGGAGCAAACCGCCCCGGCGCCCAAACAGTAATCCCTGAAAACATATCAGGAAAATTTTATTTTTTTCTCGATTTCGGCCGACTTGTCCTCATGGTTGGTGAAGACTATTTTAATAGGCGCCTCCTTATCCGCTTTGATTTTAAACCTGATAAGGGGATCCGGGCTTGTCGCTGAGGTCATCTGAAAGTAGGTAACCCGTTCCCCGCCATAAAACACTTCCATCAGCTTTAAATAAACCGGGGGTTTGTCACGACCAAAAATCATTTTTTCTTCGTCCACAACTTTCAAGCCTGTTGTAGAAGGATATCGTATGGTGGCGCGCACCTCTATCAGGTCTCCCTGCTTGATTTTCCTGGGGAGCTTCATCTTGGCTCGTCCAAGCTTTATCTTCCTTGCCATTGTCTAAGTCTCCTTACTATTTAATTAATTTCACGCGACTATCCAGCCTGGGCGCAATAACTTTTTTCTTTTCAATGTATTTTATGAGTTCTTCCACCGCCACTTTCGAGGTGTCCTTCACGTTTGTCGCAGCGGCTGATTTATAAAGAGAAGAGTTGGCCGTGACGATTGTGTATTTTTGCTTGGGATCATAAGGCTTTCCACCTATTTTCAAGCTTACAACCCGTTTGCCAAACGGTTTACTTTCGTCAGCCACGATCTCCATTCCGGAAAACCGGATAAGGTCGCCACCGAGCTGTTCATACGGATTTTCAACGACAACGTTTTCCAGGGCGGCTTCCAGAATGAACTTGATGTTGCTCCCGTTCAAAGTAAAGGTAATAGCATGTTCATTAGTCGAGATCATTGCGTAAACATCCTCGACAGTGATGTCACCAGGAAGAATGGTCAGTCCAAATCTCCACGCCGGCGCAAAAGCTACATCCGTATTAAACATATCCCGGTATGCGTCGGTGATGAAATTGTCCATTGGGTTTTCATAAGTGGCCCGCCTGTACATCATCGTTTTGGTGCGGCCAATTATCCTTTCAAGCTTCTCCTTGAAAGGGGCGTATTCCGCCTCGATCAGCTTTTCGATTTCAGGGTCAGCGATAATATCCTTGTCTACAACGCGGATTATTTCATGTTTGAAGCTTACGATTTTTTTATCACGCACTTGCAAGTCGAGCTTGCCGAGAAATTTTCCATGGGAGCCTGCCTGCACCACGATAGTGCCGTCTATAACAGGTGGATTATAGACATTGTCATGGGTATGAGCGCCGACGATAACATCAATGCCTTTTACTCGTGTCGGATATTTCTTGTCAACCTTAAATCCCATGTGCGACAACATAATCACAAGATCGGGTTTATACTGTTCTTTAATTTTCTTAATCAGGGCTCTTACTTCATCCTCACGCAGGCCGAAGCTCCATTCCTTTGTATAATCCCTGTTTCCGGTTTTGGCCGTCCATTGATATGTCATCCCGATAATCGCCACCTTCAGCCCTGCTATCTCTTTGATAATATATTGCTTGAAAGCAGGATCCCCCCATTCCGTATCATACATATTGGCGGCGATAACAGGGAAATTGGATTGTTTGACCAGATTGAGGAAGACTTCGCTTGGGTAGAGAAAGTCTACATTGCCAGGAGTCATCGCGTCGTATTTTAAAGCGTTCATGACTTTTACTATGGCGGAACCCTTGGTGAAAAGCGCGACACCAGTGCCTTGCCATGTATCACCGGAGTCGAAAAGAAGCGTGCTATTGGGCGCTTCGGCGCGATATTTTTTAATTAGCGTAGCAAGGTTTGCCCATCCGCCGATTTTACCTTCCCTCTTGGCGATCTCAAGATAGTTCGTCTCTTCGATCTCCTTATGGTAGAGAGGGTTTAAGTAACCGTGTGTATCGTTTGTCCATAGAATGCGGAGACTTTTCGTTTCCGAACCTGCCTCTGCGCTGGAAATCGCAAGAAAACCTATCCCGACAACCAAAACCAGAGTCGCTATAGCGCGTCTCGCCCAACGTGATGAAAGCATCTTTAATTACCTCTGAATAGACCTCTTTAACACCCACCTACAGTAACTTTGACCGTAGACTTACCGACCCATCTGCCGTGCTTGCTACACTTTAAAACGGCCATGATTGTGTTCGTCCCGCTGACGGCGCGAAGCTGTGAAGAAAAATAAACGGCTCCGTTGGCAGGGGAAAAGTGAATTTTACCCTTATGAACAATCGGATCGTTAAAGTTAAGTATCTCCACGCTCTCTATATAGTGATCTTTTTCCATCGGATGGTCAGAAACCACATAAAACGGAATCACGGCTCCATCTTCCGCAATGAGCGGCATCTTAAGAGTGGGAACATGCAGCTTTTCAAAATCTGACATATTTTCAAGGTTCTTAGGCTCATGTATCAATGCAGGGTCCAGGTTGTAGCCTTCAATGACCTCAAACTTGGCGCTTCCACTTGCCGCGCCCGGGGCAAGAATAACACCCATCGGAGAGGCCACCGCAAGAAGAGCCGCCGCTGTTTTGGACGATCGAGTCAAAAAATCTCTTCTATCTATGTTAGTAATGTTTTTCATACATCTTCCTCCTGTAAAAGTAAACGAGCCGGGCAAATATCGCTCCACCCGGCTCGTTGAATAGCTAAAAAACTTATTACAAATTCGGCACCCAACGCACGCCGTTATTTCCAAAGCCTACTTCGACGGTTTTAACCACTTCCATCTTGTCAGCGTCAAAGAACACCGCTTCGTTGGAACGCTTGCAAGTGGCCATACCGATCTTGCCGTCTGGAGTAAATCGAATGTTATGCGAGCCAAGCGGGGTATCCATCTCCTTAATCAGCTTATCGTTTTTGGTGTCGATAACCGATATAAAGATATCTTTCTCGTTGGCCCCATATGCGATATCCGATCTTCCGGTCGGGAAATACAAGGCGTTAGCCTGCTTTCCACCCGGGATACGGGTTAAAATTTCCCCGGAATCCAGATCGATTACAACATATTCATTCTTTTTATACAGGCCCACGTAGAACTTGCGTTCGGTGGGGTGGAATGAGATATTGCTCGGCTGACCACCGGTATTAACGGTTTTACGGATTTTCATTGAATCCACATCGATGATGTAAATCTTGCCAACCCTTCTACCAGCGGCGACGATGGTCTTGCCGTCTTTAGACATTGCCATACCCTTCAAGCCCTGGGCGTCCTTGATAGACGTGATTAACTCTCTGGAAGCGATATCGAATACGTCGATAGAGCCTTTAATGCCCTTTTTCTTGTTCCAACCCTGGTTGGCTACAAATACGCGTTTCCCGTCATGGGTGATGTTGATATCACGGGTCTGAATGCCGGTGGTCTTCACAACATCAATAACTTTAAGGTTCTTTGTGTCTATAAAAGTGATAACACCTTTCTTCTTGTCTTTAACGTTACCCCAGATGGCCAGGTCCTCTGTGGGGCTGAAAGCGCCGTGCAACGGGCCTTTACCACCAGTGTGGAATCTAGCGGCGATCTTGTAGGTCTTGGTGTCAACTACCCAGAAAACGTCAGACTTCTTGGCGTTGTTGGAAACGAAAAAATACTTGGCGCCAGGGGCTAACCAGCCATGATGAGGTCGGACATTTTTCTGTATCCAGTCCATTTTTTTCTTGTCGACTGTTTTACCCTGCTTTTTCAAAAGGTCGGTCTCATATTTCCAGAAATCTATCTGGGCTATTTTCGTAAGCTTCTCGTCATCCCATACTGTGATGATCCCGGAGTTCTGGCCGCAAACCCAGAAAGTCCCTTTTTTACCTTTGACCTTGTCCCACTGAACAGGCCAGCTCATCTGTGGCTCCAGGAACAGCTTGTCCATTATTTTTGGAGCGCTGGAAGACATACCAGCTCCACCTGTTTGACAAGCGGATACCACTACGCTCAACAAAAGAGCGATTCCCAGCAATGTGTACCTCGGCTTCATAGAGTGCATACCATACCCCCGTGATCAGAAATTATGTTTGGATAATAGTGTCAAAACATCACCACTTCTAAAATCGGACTATACCAGCAACAAAAACGGCAAGCAAGATAAAGTTGGGATAAAACGCGTAATTTTTTCAATGCATTTAGTATGTTTTATCTGCTTATAATGCGCAGTTTGTGATAATCGGCTCTCTCGCCAAGGTGTAAAGAACTGTAACGTTATACTGTTAGATTGGAAACTAAGGGGCTGTTATCTAAAATAGTATCGGGGGTATTATCTGGAGTTTTTACATTGAACTATGTAAAGCACAATCCGCCCAGGAAAGTATTGGTAGCGGGGAGAGGATTTGAACCTCTGACCTTCGGGTTATGAGCCCGACGA
>CAYNDB010000100.1:0-9327 GCA_964395915.1 uncultured Nitrospinota bacterium
TTTGCGGCACAGCCGCACCTGGAGGGGATGTATCAGGACGCCAGACGTCAGTTCTACGCCTTGTTAAGCTCCGAAAAAAAAATGAACAACAGGAGCGAGTGGCGAAAAGCCATAAACAAGTTCAAGATAATCGAGCAGAACCGACCCAATTCCAAAAGAGCGAAAGACTCTATCTATAACATCGGGCTTTTGTACGAGCGGCTCTATTTCCGCTCCGGCAGAAAGATTGATAAAAAAGCGTCTATAAAATCGTTTAGAGCGGTCATTACCCGCTTTCCAAAAAGCAAGCTTGCGCCCCATGCCCAAAGGCATATCGGTGATATCCAGTTTCGAGGCAGTGAGACCGGGAAAGCTGTAAAAGCGTATAAAAGAGCGAAAAAAACAACGAACGGGAAAAACCTGTCACAACTTGTTTCCGTAAAACGTTTCTCGCGTGACGGTTATACAAGGCTGATACTTAACCTGTCAAACCGTACGGCTTATACCGCCCATAAGATTAAAAACCCGGGACGCATATTTGTCGACCTGCTCGACACAGGAATCCGAACCTCTATTCCCAAAGTGATAACTTACAATACCGGAATGGCAAGATCTTTACGTATCGCCAAAAACAGCGTCAACATAACAAGGGTCGTTGTCGGCCTGTCGGAAAAACACGTAAGCTATAACGTTACCGCGCTTAATAACCCGTTTAGAATTGTAATCGACTTGGGGCGCATAACAAAGCAAACCGTATCCTCCAAACAGGCTTCCAGAAAAGCCTCTCCAGCGACCAAACACACAAGAATTGTCGCGCTTCCAACAAGGCAGACGAGCCGGATACGTATGATCGTGATAGACCCCGGACATGGCGGCAAAGACCCGGGAGCCATCGGCCCCACCGGACTTAAAGAAAAAGATGTGACTCTGGCCATCGCCAAAAGGGTTAAAAAAACGCTCGAAAAGAGAATGAAATGCCGCGTGGCCATGACGAGAAACGATGACCGCTTCATGGAACTGGATGAGAGAACAGTGATCGCCAATTCCCTGAAGGCGGACATGTTTATCTCTATACATGTCAACGCTCACAAAAATAGCAGAGCCCGTGGAGTGGAAACCTATTTTCTCTCCCCCGCGCGAAGTAAAGACGAGCTGGCCACAGCCGCCAGAGAAAATATGATATCCCTCCACAGCGATGATGAAGTGGAAAACGATCTTGCGTACATTATGAGCGACCTTGCGAACACCAGCAAATTGAACGAATCGGCGCAGCTTGCGGGGTCGGTGCAACATTCCACAATAAAAAATATGCGCAGGTCGTATCTGGGAATCAAGGACAAGGGTGTGCGTCAGGCGATGTTCTACGTTTTGTGGCGAGCGACAATGCCTTCGGTTCTGGTCGAAACCGGTTTTATAACGAACGCAAAAGAAGAAAGCAGGCTTAGGAAAAAAGCTTATATAAACAAAATGGCGGACGCCATCGCCGACGGTGTTTATAAATACGGCATGAAGTATATCATGGCCGAAAACAGATAGGTCACAAGATCATAGGTTCAGCGCGTTAGGGAGACTATTTGCCCCGCTAGGCGCCCCCGAACAGGGCTGGTGGTTTCGTGAAAGCCTAGCCTTCTATTTTAGTAAACTGGGCCTTCGTAACGCCGCATTCCGGGCAAGCCCAATCGTCCGGGATATCCTCGAACGCTGTGCCGGGAGCTATTCCGCTATCAGGGTCGCCGACTTCCGGGTCGTATATCCATCCGCATATATCACATATATATTGAGGGGCCACAACTTCTTCTGACATGACTGTTTTCTCCTGTTAAATAAACAATTATTAAACATCAAATTACAAATAAATTATATAATATTTCTTACAATATTTGTCAGTGATTAAAGGGTTTTGGTGGTGGCGTAGTTGGACAATTATGCTGGGTTTGGTTCACTATAATAGCCCTTTTGGGGTTACATGATGAGGTGGCGCCCCCTTCGCCTCATGTCATACCGCATCATAACCCTTCGGGTCACGCGAGGCATAATTATGCCCTACGGATTGATGAGATCCTTCTCCTACGGCTCAGGATGACATATTTTCAGATAACGATATTTACAAGTCTGCCGGGTACGACAATCACTTTTCTGACGGGTTTATCGCCAAGGAACGAAGCGACCTTCTCGTCGGCCAAAGCTTTCGCTTCCACGACTTCGTCGGATGTCCCTGGCGAAACAGTTATGCGGCCACGCAATTTGCCGTTCACCTGAACGACGACCAAAACCTCGTCCTCCACCAGGCATTTTTCATCAGGCAGAGGCCAGGGCTGGTCGATAAGCGGTTCACTGCGGCCTATCATTTGCCACAATTCACACACCAGATGCGGCGTGAAAGGCTGCAGTAGCGTTAGCATGGTTTCCACAGCTTCCCTTAAAACAGCGTTCGACTCAGGGGTGTTCAGTGTTTTGAAAGCCGTAAGAGTGTTGGTCAATTCCATGATCGCCGCGATAGCGGTATTGAACTGATATCGTTCAAAATCTCCTGTCACTCTTGCAATTGTTTTATGTGTGGCTCTGCGTATTATGGCGAGCTCCTTTGGCAACTCGCTAAGAGATGCGGGTTTTGACACTCCCCCCTTTATCTCTTCAAGCCTGCCGGTAACAAGCCTGTAAACACGATTCAGGAAACGTGATGATCCCTCTATACCGGCGTCGTCCCACTCAAGATCGCGTTCTGGAGGCGCGGCAAATAGAATGAAAAGACGGGTAGCGTCGGCTCCATATTTTTGCGCCATATCGTCCAGAGGCACAACATTGCCTTTCGACTTGCTCATTTTAGCGCCGTCCTTGACCACCATCCCCTGGGTCAAGAGCCGCTTGAACGGCTCGGTAACTTTTAACGCGCCTATATTTTCCAGGAACCTTGTGAAAAATCGAGCGTACAACAGGTGAAGCACGGCGTGTTCTATACCGCCCACATATTGATCCACCGGCATCCAATATTCGATATCGCTCATCATGGCCATGGCCGTTTCGCATCGCGCCGACGTGTAACGGTTGAAATACCATGAGGAACAGATAAACGTGTCCATGGTGTCGGTCTCGCGTTTCGCCTTCGATCCGCATTTTGGACATTTAGTATTGATAAATGAATCCAGGGTGGCGATCGGCGACTTTCCGTCTTCAGGGAAGTCAACATCCACAGGCAGAACAACAGGCAACTGATCATCCGGAACGCGCACAACACCGCAATCGTCGCAATGGACAACAGGTATGGGCGCGCCCCAATATCGCTGGCGTGATATACCCCAGTCGCGCAAGCGATAGTTGACAGTCTGTTGGCCGATACCCTTTTCCTTTAGATATTTTGAGACTTCCGCTATGCCTTCTTTACGGTTGTGAAGCCCGTTGAAAGAACCGGAATTGACCATGACGCCATCGCCTTCGTACGCTTCGAGCATTGCGTATGTAGCAAACTCATGACCTATCTTATCGACTTCATCTTTTGTGGATATTACCTTGCGTATCTCAAGATCATATTTTTTGGCGAACTCAAAGTCACGCTGGTCATGCGCCGGAACACTCATGATGGCGCCGGAGCCGTATTCCACCAGCACAAAATTGGCTATCCATATCGGTATCAATTCATCGTTCAAGGGGTTCCTTGCATACCTCCCCGTGAACACACCCTTTTTCTCTGTTCCCTCAGAAGTTCTGGTAATCGCGTCCTGCGACACGACCTCCTGAATAAAATCATGAACCGGTTTTTCTAAGTCTGTGCCTTTGGCAAGCTCCCCGCTCAAAGGATGCTCCGGAGCCAGAGCCATGAAGGTGGCTCCGTAAAGGGTGTCTGGCCTGGTTGTGAATACCGTGATCTCCCCTCCACCTTCTATCTGAAAATTCACCTCGGCGCCGTATGACTTGCCGATCCAGTTTTTCTGCATCGTAAGAACTCTATCGGGCCAGGTTTCCTTAAGGTCTTTAAGACCGTTGAGAAGGTCCTCGGCGTAATCCGTAATTTTCAGGAACCATCCTTCCCTGTCCTGTTGTTCAACAACATTGTCGCACCGCCAGCATTTACCGTCCGTCACCTGTTCGTTGGCGAGCACGGTTCCACAGTCCTCACACCAGTTGACGAATGATTTTTTGCGATAGGCTATACCCTCGTCGAACATTCTGGCGAATATCCACTGGGTCCACTTGTAGTATCCCGGGTGACATGTGGCCACTTCACGGTCCCAATCATACGATATGCTCATCAGCTTGAACTGGCGGCGCATTTCGTCGATATTTTGCATTGTCCACTTGTATGGATGGGTTTTGTTCTGGATGGCGGCGTTCTCTGCGGGCATGCCAAAAGCGTCCCACCCGATGGGATGGAGGACGTTGAATCCTTCCATACGTTTGCGACGGGCTATCGCGTCGCCTATTGTATAGTTGCGAAGATGGCCGACGTGAAGTTTGCCGGATGGGTATGGGAACATCTCCAGAAGATAAAATTTGCGTTTGGAGTGATCGCGGATCACTTTAAAGGAACCATCATCCTCCCATTTGTTCCGCCATTTCTCCTCAATGCCCCTAAAATCGTAAAAATCCGCCATTCCCAGATCCGCGCTACCTTGAATTAATGAAATAAACAGTTAAAGTTCGAAAGGATATCACACTTAATATATATCACTATGACTTATCCTTTTAAGGTGTATTTTGGTCAGGAATATTTAATTTTTGCTGAAAGCCTTTCTTCCTGAATCGTTATGGCATTTCAATTGCCTATATTTAAATATGATACTAATTAACAATGGGAAAGCCTTGATAAGGTGAAATTTCTATCATTAAGCGTAATTATTGCGGCAATTTTTGCCATGACCGTCACAAATACGCCGGCTCGCGCGCAGAATGCGTTGCAGATACCTCCTGCTTTCATCGACAGGGAACACGGCTTCACATACTTCCTTGTACGCAACCAATGGAGCCATACGGTAAACAATATTTTCGGTTCGGTATACGGGTTTGGGTCGCTGAATTTTCCGGGGTTGCATATCATCAATAATCCGCATTCTGAAGGGATGAAAGTCTCTTTAGGAATCCACTATCCAGGCTCTGTGGCTATGTATCGCTTTCAAATTCCGTCAGGCCGGTTATTTTTCCCGAAATATATCCTGCGGATAAACGATAACAGCCTGTTTTACCCGTCCGGAGAAGCGCGATGATAAAAAGCTTTTTTATTGTATTGATTTGCGCTTCCGTCATCACAACTGGAGTGGCGGCGTACGCGCTGGAAAAAGATAACCGAATACAGTTCGGATCGGTTACGACAGGCGAAAGCCTCAACGCTTTTATAAAATTAAACAAAGGCTACACTAAAGCCGACCCTGAAAGCTGGCTTAAATTTTCCAGTGCGAACGCAAAAGATGGAATGTGGGCTCCGGCGCCTGATAAAGATGTATATTCCAATCGGGTTCTTTCAAAGCTTTCAACGATAGTTGTCTCCACCCAAAAACCGGAATGCGGCAAAGTCTCGCGTCTTTTATACCTTGGCTCCCCTCCGAGGCCAAAGGGTAAGCCCGACATCACCCTATACGCCTACGAATACATTCTCTGCGACATAACCGGATTTGTCTCATCATCGTTTATGCTGGATCAATATATATCAAAATATGGCATGTACGATCTCAAGGATTATGATCGTGGATTGGTCGTATATAACGATGTCAAAAAACGTTTTCGCGTTGGCGTAAAGCCGTATACGGCGGATAAAGAAAAAGCCGGGTTAGCCATCACCATAGTGGACAACCAGGTATTTAGAGATAAATATCTTAGTTGGCGTATAGCTCTAAAAGAGGCTTATAAGACCGTCCGCAACCTCTTTTAACTGTTAGGGTTTTCATCCGATAACCCGTATAATTCGTTGTTATATTTACTTGTTCGCTTCTCCCTCACCTCTCGTTGATAATTTCCCTAAAGGCATTTTCCACTTTTGTCGATACATAAGGTGGAATTGGAATAAATACGTCATGGAATACGCGATCAAACCTCTTGGAAATTTTATCGGTTACAGTTACAGCCCACCTTTGACACGGGAAGAATATCAGGCGCGGGCCTATCCTCAAGGTGGCGGCAAAAACAGCCCTGTATCCGATATTGTCGACCTTTCCTCAGGCGGCGGTCGTGACGCTTTGGTAAAATCCCTGACCAGAGGCTCCGGCTCCTTTGACCTGCTCGGTACGCTTATTCCCTCGGCCAGCTCTCTGGGCGGCTCATACGGACTTTACGCGGGAGTTGGTGAAATTCCTTACTACAAGGTGAAGTCACTGATAGATAAATACGTGTAACCTCCTCCAAATGTCATCCCGGACACCGGTCCGTAATCCCGTCGCCTGGAATGTCATCCTGAGCGAAGCCGAAGGATCTCAACCACTGATTGTAGAGATTCTTCAGCCTCCGGCTTCAGAATAACATTTATTTCCCACGCTCGTGTGACACCACCATCCCCCAACATTCGTTGACATTTTTAAGCCTAATCGGCTATCGTGATGACTTGTCAAGCGCAAGGGGCGCCGATAAATTTATATCGGCTGAGAAAATACCCTTGGAACCTGATCCGGGTTATGCCGGCGAAGGGATGCGCGTCATTGCAAGCGCCTGCCTTCCCGCCCGGATTTGCCGATAAACGCTATCGCAGTGAAGGAACTTTTATCATGACCACGCAACTACTTGCCGCAAGAAGAGGCGAAATAACAGAAACCATGGAGACCCTCGCAAAAAAAGAGGGTATGGAGCCTGCCTTCATTCGTGATGGTGTGCTGGACGGCTCTATCGTCATAACAAAAAATAACCGTCATAACATAGACGGGCTTGCCATCGGCGCGGGGCTTAACACCAAGGTTAACGCAAACATCGGCTCATCCGGCGACGATGTGGATATATCCAAAGAAGTTGAGAAAATGAAAGTCTCCGTAGAAGCCGGGGCGGACACCATCATGGACCTCTCGACCGGCGGCGATATTCCTTTTATACGCAAAACTATCATGGCGGAATGTCCTGTGCCTATAGGCACTGTGCCGATATATGAATGCGCCGCCAATAACGTAACAGACGGCAAACATCTGCTCGACATGACGGCGGACGACCTTTTCTCCGCCATAGAAAATCATGGACGTGACGGGGTGGACTTTATTACCGTCCACTGCGGCATAACCCGCGAATCCGTCCGCCGTTTGAAAGATGAAGGGCGACTGCTAGACATCGTCAGCCGCGGCGGCTCCATCCACGCAAAGATGATTGAATATCATGGCGAGGAAAATCCGCTGTACGAACATTTCGACAGGCTTATAGAGATCGCCCGTGAATATGACATGACATTCAGCCTGGGCGACGGGTTGCGTCCCGGTTGCCTTGCCGACGCGTCCGATAGAGCGCAAGTGCAGGAGACTATTATATTAGGCGAGCTTGCAAAACGCGCCCGCGCTGGCGGAACGCAGGTGATGATCGAAGGGCCGGGGCATATGCCGATGGACCAGATAGTCGCCAACATGCAGATGCAAAAAAGACTTTGCAACAACGCGCCATTCTATGTGTTAGGCCCGTTGGTCACAGACGTAGCGCCGGGATACGACCATATCACCGCCGCCATAGGTGGAGCCATCGCCGCCGGAGCGGGAGCGGATTTCCTTTGTTACGTTACTCCTGCCGAGCATTTGCGGTTGCCAACGTTAAAAGATGTAAAAGACGGAGTTATCGCAACGAGAATTGCGGCGCATGCGGCGGATATCGCCAAGGGTGTCCGCAACGCAAGGGATTGGGACGACAACATGGCGCGCGCGCGTAAAGCTCTGGACTGGAAAGCGCAATGCAACCTCGCCATAGACCCTGTTATGGCAAAAGAGCGAAGGGCCGAAACGAACCCGTCGGACGACGAAGTCTGCACGATGTGCGCGTCGCTCTGCTCTATTAAAACCGGGTCAACTGAGTTTACGAAGGCTTAGGGGAAACAGTTAAGAAGATTAATTGAAACGCGGCGAAATCCCCGCAGAATACTGGAGGGCATGATGACAGACACATCGGAAAAGAAATCCTGTTTTATTATTGCGCCTATAGGAAAAGAAAATTCCCCGGAAAGAAAAAATACAACTCGGCTCAAAAAGAACATCATCGACCCCGCGCTTGTAAAATGCGGTTACGCCCCTGGTGAGATAGCTCACGAAATCGACGAACCGGGTTTTATAACAGATCAAGTTATAGAGCGTTTAAGAGATTCCGATCTGGTCATAGCAGATCTTACAGGTCACAACCCAAATGTATTTTATGAATTAGCTATCCGCCATGTCCTTCAAAAACCGTTTATTCATGTTATCTCCAAAGGGCTCCCCATACCTTTCGATACCTCCGGTATAAGAACCATAGAATATGATTTTGATTTTGAATCCGTTCCAAGATTGGTTGAACAGCTTGCCAAGCAGATAGAATCTGCGGATAAAAATCCAGACAAAATAAATAATCCTATTACTGTGGCTCTTGATATTTCAAATATGGGACAAAGCGATGGCTCCGCAGAGCGCCTAGCCGCCGCATATATGCCATTGGTGTCGGTTATTATAAAAAAGCTAGATGAAATTGAACGCCGATTGCCACCGTCAACTCCGTATGGCCTGCTTTCCTTGGGTATGGGCCGTCCGCCAGAATCTGAAACGACAATTTCGCGGGCCTTGAAAGGCGGGTTGCCTGGCCTTGCCGGTGGATTGGCGAATTTTACACCAACCGATGTTTCCGGAAAATCAGCTACAGGAGAAAATCCGACAGAAAAAGAAAAATAGGCAAATGTCATTGCGAGGAGGCAGTAGCCGACGCGGCAATCCCGTGGGGAATAGTGGGATAGTCATAGGCGGCCTCTTATCTTCCAACGGGATTGCCACACTTCACTTCGTTTCGTTCGCAATGACAATGTTATGAACGGATCGCCATGCTCCTTCTGGTCGCTCGCGATTGCACTAAATAGCTAAACGTTAAACCGGAAAAACACCACGTCGCCATCCTGAAAAACGTAATCTTTCCCTTCGACACGCATCAGCCCTTTTTCCTTTGCGGCCTGCTCGGAGCCGAGCTTGTCGATATCTTCAAATGATGTCACTTCCGCGCGGATGAATCCCCGTTCAAAATCGGTGTGTATCACCGCCGCCGCCTGTGGCGCCTTCGTCCCTTTGGTGATCGTCCATGCGCGGGTTTCTTCCGGCCCATGGGTGAGGTACGTTATAAGATTTAACATGGCGTATCCTTCACGGATAAACCTGTCCAGCCCAGATTCTTCCAGCCCCATATCTTTCAGGAATTCCACCCTGTCGTCAGGCTCCATCTCGGAAAGCT
>CAYNDB010000101.1:0-9121 GCA_964395915.1 uncultured Nitrospinota bacterium
GGATGCTGCGTTCTGACAGGCACGACAGGTATTTTTATAAATCAATGTGGGACAAGTTGATTGCAACCGGTCATTGGGAGGGAGAGATATGGAATCGCAGAAAAAACGGTGAAGCTTATCCTCAGTGGCTAACTATTTCCTCGATCAAAAATTTGCATGGGAAAACCACAAGTTATGTCGGTATGTTTCATGATATGACGGAGATGAAGCGTAAAGATGATGAGATAAAAAAACAAGCCTTCCATGACGCATTAACTGGACTTCCAAACCGGATATTGTTTGAAGACCGGCTGGAGCAGGCTGTGAGGCGCTCTTACAGGCATCAGAAAAAAATAGTTTTGCTATTTATAGACCTGGACGATTTTAAAGGTGTCAACGATACGTTTGGCCATTCATATGGAGATATCCTTTTGCAGGAAGTGGCCAAACGGCTTTCAGCGAGTGTTCGGGAAAATGATACAGTCGCAAGGCTTGGTGGAGATGAGTTCACTGTTATTCTTGAAGATGTGAAGAGCAGGTATGATCCAACAGTAATCGCAAAAAAGATTATTAAAAATCTGGAAGACCCTATAGTAATTAAAGAACATGAAACTTTTATTGGGGCCAGCATCGGAATCGCAATCTATCCTGATGATGGACGCGACGCTGAAACACTTATAAAAAACGCCGATGTGGCGATGTACAAGGCTAAGGAAGAAGGAAGGAATAACTGTCAGCTCTATATGCCCGGATTGAACGATAAAATAGCAAAAAAACTGAATATGGGAAATAGCCTCCGAGGAGCGTTGGAGCGCGAAGAATTTATTGTTCATTATCAACCAAAAGTTGACCTGAAAACAAATTCCATAGCTGGAATGGAAGCTCTTTTACGCTGGGACAAGCCAGGCGCCGGCATCGTTTCCCCTGCCGATTTTATTCCTGTGGCCGAGGAGACAGGCCTTATACTGCCTATCGGTGAGTGGGCGTTGAGAGAATCTTGCCAACAACTTGCAAAGTGGCATAAATCAGGCCATAAGAACCTTCGTCTCTCTGTAAACCTTTCGGTGCGTCAGTTCCGTCAGGATAACTTGAGCTCAGTTATAATAAATGCTTTGGACGAGGCAGGTCTGGACCCGAAATATCTCGAGCTTGAGATAACAGAAAGTGTCGTGATGCATGATATCGAGAAGGCGATAGCAACCATGAAAACACTCCGCTCTATCGGTGTGAGGTTTTCCATTGATGATTTTGGAACAGGTTATTCCTCGCTAAATTATATTAAGCGGTTCCCCATAGACACTCTTAAAATAGACCGCTCTTTTATATGTGAAATGACCACCGAACCTGGTGACGCCGCAATCGTTTCGGTAATCATTGCGGTTGCGCGCAGCCTTGATCTTGATGTGATCGCTGAAGGAGTGGAAACATATGAGCAACTTGTTTTCTTGCAGGAACAAAACTGCGATGAAATACAGGGGTTTATATTTAGCCCTGCGCTACCACCCGAAGCCTTTTGTGATCTTCTCAATGAAAACAGATGCTTACAGACGCCAGCATTCACAGGTCTGGCGCTCTGAAGGTTAACGGCTCTGTTTTTACCCATTGGCGTTAAGTAATTCTAAAAAAACTATTGACAGAGAAGTCAAAATAGATAATCATTATCAACAGGAAGAGATAATGATTATCAATATCATCTTGGTGATAAATTTTTAGTTCTTTTTCTGTTAACGAAGCGATTTTTAATTTCTATTAGAAGGGGATGTTAAATGACCGGTGGATTGCTTGTCACCTTGCGTGAGGGGCTTGAGGCTTTTCTGGTTGTCGGGATTATTCTATCCTATTTATCTCGCGCCGATTTAAAGCAATACAACAAATGGATCTATATAGGCGCAGGGTTGGGTCTGGTCACGTCTTTTATACTTGCTTTTCTCTTCCAGACCTTCTTTACAGGTTTTGACAGTGAGTTAGGCGAGCTTCATCTTAAGATAGGGATAATGGGTTTTGCTGTTGTCGTGCTTTCATACATGGTGGTATGGATGAGCAAAAACAGTACTAATATAAAAGGCAATGTGGAGCAGAAGCTTGATCGGGCTATAAGCGCAGGCAGCGTATTCGCTCTTATTTTCATGGCCTACCTGGCTATTTTGCGCGAAGGCTTCGAGACCGTACTGTTCCTTGGCGCGGTTTACGGTGATGATATGGGAACTGGCGTTCTATATGGCGGTCTTTTGGGTCTGGTCATAGCTTTTATCATGGTTTATATCATTTTCAAGGGTATGAGAAAGTTGCCGATCAAAACTTTCTTCAAGGTTACAGGAGCGCTTATTCTTCTTGTATCCGCCGGGCTGTTATCAAATATGATAGGCGTCATGCAGGATATTGGCCTTGCGCCTGTGGTTCACGCTTCTGTTTTCGATATTAGCTGGATCATGAGCGACTCGAGCGAGGTTGGTATTTTCTTCAAGGCTTTGTTCGGCTACACATCAAGCCCCAGCATAATGCAGATTAGCGCATACACCGGATATATATTTTTACTTTCAGCCTTGTTAAACATGCGCGAAAAAATAAAAGTAACAGAACAGCTTGCAAGCGCAAGCGCGTAAAAAAACGCCACGTTGCTGGATTACCCCCCTCCGGTAGCGTGGCGTTTTACAATACTTTTCTATGTAACGAAATTCCGTAACGATTACTTGGACAAGCTTTATTTTGAAAACGAACATGACACAGATTATCAGCGTCTATAGCCAAGGAGCGAGTTAATGAGAAAAAATATTTCGACAGTTATAGCAATCCTGATTGTTTGTTTTAGCGCGGTAAACTCGTTTGGATATGGCTATGCGGAAAAAGAAGACCCTATGGTTGGTCTGTTCAAACAGGCGGTTGCGGCCGCTAAAAAAGGAAACTGGACCGCCGTTAAAGCAAATATTGATAAAGGGATAGCGCAACGCAAAGGAGAGATGTTTGAAGCGGAACATCTGAAACCACGATTCGACAAGGCGATCGAGGCAAAAGATATTTCGGTGATGGCGGAAACGTTTGCGAACCTTGTATACCTGTCTATTCGGGAAAAACTGCACGCCACAACAAAAGATAAATTTTCTAATTATAAAAACGCTAAAAAAAGGCTTCAGCTTGCCAGGAAAAGTTACATGGATGTCCTTGACGGAAACGTTAAGAAAAAGAATCCGTCACGCAGCAAGCAAATCCTTGGGTCGTTTAACACCGCTCTTAAGGCTTTGGGTAATCCCGGTGTTTTTGGAGTCGGCAAGAAGGCGCCCGATCCTGAAGCGTATAAAAAACAGGTTAGTCGTATTGAAGGGCTAATAGAGAAATCGTTTCCAAGCTTTTCTAAATAAACATTCACTTTTATAACCCCCCCAGTTAATTACTGGTTTTTAAATCTAAAGGAGCGTTCAATGAGGCTGTATTTGAAATCAATTTTCTTTGTTTTGATGGTTTTGGGTCTGGTTATTGCGCCAAAGGTCGCCCTGGCGCAGTTCGACGTGTTTGCTATTCCGCAAGACGAAACGGAGAAAGTAGCGTGGCACGGATATTACGAGTTTGAGTATTGGGATCAGGAAGGTAAAAATTCTACTTTCGACACTCATAAGATCGTTGTGTGGATGGGTGTAAAAATAAATGAAATGGTCTATCTCTCGTCAGAGTTGGAGTATGAGCATTTCCCAAGGTTGGGTGATGGTGATCGCGAAGGTGGTACCGGTGAGATAAATATCGACAGCGCCCAGCTTCGAATCACGCCAACGGATAACCTGACGGTTTCTATGGGAGCTTTCTATGTGCCTTTCGGCATTGAATGGGAGAGTTATCCCGGTTGGAAAAACAAGCTGGTCACCCGCCCCAAAGTCATGAAAAGCGGCGGAATTATTCCTGGCACATGGTCCGATGTGGGTTTGGGTGTGAACTATGCGTTAGGCGGTTTTGGCCATGTTGACGCATACGTGTTGAACGGCGACGCTAAAAACGGAGGCATATCGCGTGATAGCTCATCAGGCGGTAACGATTCCAAAAGCCTTGGAATCCGGCTTATGCTGGACGATTTTATGGAAGGAGTTAACATTGGTATTTCAACCGTATCAGGCGAGTGGGATGTAAACGGTAATTCATCCGTTCGATATGGAGCGCATGTAAGAATCGATACCGATAAAATGATTCAAAGTGTGTTTGCGCCCACCGTTATCATGGAATATATCACTGGTTCCGACGCCGCCGCTTCTTCCGTTAGAGGCAAGGACAAAGATGTAAGCGGATACTATCTGCAGCTAAGCTCCATGGTGATGCCGTCTGTTGAAGTCGTCGGAAGGTTTGGTCGATACAACAATGACGAAAAGAAAAAGGACAATGGAAGAAGCGAAACTTCGGCCGGCGTCGTGTGGCACGCCCTTGAACATTTCCAGGTAAAGGGTGAGTATCAATGGAACCGTGAAGATGGCGTGGAAAAAGATAACGATGTTGCCGCTGTTGAAGTCGTTGTCTATTGGTGATAATTGACACACCGGTCAGGAATATGAGAGGATCGCAATTTTAACATGACCAACGCGCCTCCGCTCTTTTCCTTCAGAAGGATGGAACGCCAGGAAAAAATCTGATGTCGCCGAATTTCATCGGCGCGCGGGCTTTTCTTGAGTAAATGGCATCGGCGCAGAAGGTGAAGTGAATAATGGCGGGAGCTTTACAAGGAACAATAATTCGTTCTACTCTGGCGGTTACGGTTTTATCGATCGTATTTTTTAATAGCTCTGCCCTGGCCGGGAAATCGGTCAGGGCGGTCGGCTCCACCACTGTCATGCCGTTCGTATCAAAGGCGGCCGGGAGTTATAAAAAAATAATTCCCGATCTGCGCATTACGATTTCGGGTGGCGGTTCCGGTGTCGGCATAGCTTCTATAATAAATGGTATGGCAGAGATCGGCATGGCCTCCCGCGAGCCGTCGCCGGAAGAGATGGCAAAGCTTGCCGGCAAGGTCGATATCATACCTGTGGCTAAAGACGCTGTCGCAGTGGTGGTCTCGAAGGCCGTCCATGTTGGAGGTGTGACAAGCCTTACCCTTTCACAAGTCGCCGATATCTATCGGGGCAAAATAACTAACTGGAAAGAACTTGGCGGCCCCGATAGCAAAATTGTGGTGATCGACAAGGAAGCGGGCCGTGGCACACGCCACGTTTTTGCGAAAGCGGTTCTTGGCTCCGCTCACGCAAGGGCCAAGGGGGCCACCATTATCTCAGGCTCCAACAACGAGGAAAAAACGATTATAAGCAAAAGTGACCGAGCTATTGGTATGCTTTCAAACGGTTGGCTTGACGATAAGGCGCGGGCCGTGGCGATATCTATCGACAACAGGGATGTTCTGCCCACTATCGAAAACGTTAAGAACGGATCGTATCCGATAAGCCGTAATCTGAACGTCATAGTGCGTAAAGACGCGTCAGATAGTGTAAAGGCTTTCGTTCAGTATCTCCTTTCGCCGGAAGGGCAAAGTATCGCCCGGGCAGTAGGTTATCTTCCGGTGAGGTAGATGACACGTCTTTACCTGCATCTTAGCGCTATCTTTTCCGCCATTTTTATTTTGGCTCTGCCGGTTGTTCTTTTTTTTTCCTCCTTGCCGTTCTGGATGAGTGAAGGGTTGGCCCCGATTTGGGGAAGCGAATGGTATCCTTACGAAAATCTATACGGGCTGCTTCCGGCGATTGTCGGTACCATCCTGGCGGTCATCATAGCCTTTGCCATAGCCATCCCATCCGGTATCTCTTCCGCCATTATTTTTTCCGAACTGGCGGGGAGCCGGTTATCCGCAACGTATCGCGTCGTGATGGAAATGGTGTCGGCTATTCCGTCGATCGTCTATGGGTTGATAGGTCTTGCTGTTGGCCTGCCGATGATAGAGTCGCTTTTCGACCTGCCGACAGGGCATTCCCTTCTTCTTGCCGGCATGGTGTTGGCTCTCATGATATTGCCGACCTTTACGCTGATGAGCCTAGACGCTATCTCAAGCGTGTCGGTTGAGCAGAGGGAGAGCGCTATGAATCTCGGGCTTTCGTTCAGAGACCTTTTGCTGAGAGTGTTGCTTCCACAGGCATGGCCTGCGATCCGGTCGGCGATTCTTCTCTCCGCCGGAAGGGCCCTTGGAGAAACGATGGCGGTGATGTTGCTGGTCGGGTCGATCGACAGGCTCCCCGATCCTTTATATAACATACTGGCGCCAGCGCAGACTCTAACGTCCAAAATAGGCAGGGAGATAGGAGAGGCGGCTTACGGCTCGATCCACTTTTCGGCATTGATGGCGAGCGGCGCGCTCCTGGCCGTGATGAGCCTTGTCATAGCCATGATGGCAAATATTAAAGATTATCGCACGGCGCAATGAGAGAAAAAATTACGGCTTTCCTTACAAAGGGAATTTTATTCATCGTCGCGATTCCGGCCATTGTCCTTCCTCTGTTATGTATCGGTTATATATTTTTAAAAGGTGTTGGCGCCATCAATATAGATCTTTTTATGGGAAATGACTCTCCCGCGGAACAATACTCAATGGCAGGTGGTGACGGAATTAAAGGTGAAATTACAGGCACACTGCTCCTTGCGTTGTTGTCGACGACGATGGCTCTTCCTCTGGCTATTGGGCTTGCCTGTTGGCACAACCTGTCGGCGAACAAGAAAATGCGGAGAACTGTAACCGCCATACTCCATTTGCTTCAGGGTCTGCCGCCTCTGGTGGTGGGATTATGCGCGCTTCTGCTTCTTGTTTCATGGCTCAAATGGGGTATGTCGTTATTGGCCGGAGCTGTTGTGCTGGCCGTTATCGTGTTTCCCATTATGGTGATAATATTTATTCATGCGATAGAGCGTATACCGAAAGGACAACTCGAATCCGCAAAGAGTCTTGGGCTGGGCGAGTTTGATATTATCACCAGGGTCTGGCTCCCTGTCGCCTGGCCACACATGCTTACCGGTATTTTTCTTGCCATGGCGCGCTCCATGGCGGAGACGGCGCCGATTCTGTTCACTGCGGTTGTATTTTCAGGTGTCGATTGGCCCTCATCTATTTTTGAGCCGGTGACAAGCTTGCAAACCCATATTTTCTTTTTGGCGCAGGAAGCCGTGGACGAAAGGTCGATGGGTGTGGCATGGGGGAGCGGGCTGGTATTAGTTCTGATGACACTTTCCCTAACGATGGTATCATCATTTATGCGAAGGTTTTATAAATGACAGGTTCAAATCGACAAAATACTACGGGACCGGAGCCTGCGGTTTCGAAAAGTTGTGGGCGCGATGATGAAATTCTGGTCATAAAAAATCTCGGGCTTGAGTTGGGGGGCAAAGAGATATTGACCGGTATTGAATTTTCCTTGCCACGCTCCGGCATTACAACTTTGATAGGCCCGTCCGGAGCGGGTAAAAGCTCTATCCTCCGATGCGTGAACAGGCTTATCGACAATTGGACCGGCGATATTACTTTTTATGGAAAAAGTTTGCGGGAGAAAAAGACGGATGTTGATTCGTTGAGGAAAAAAATCGGGTTGATAAGCCAGAAACCTTTGATGTTTCACTGTTCTATTTTGCAGAACCTGGTGTTTGGCCTGCCGCGTAAAAAAAGAAACAGAATCAAAAACGAAGAGGTAATGTCTCTTTTACAAAGGGTGGGTTTGTCCGATGAATTGGACGGTCGGCTGAGCCATCGTGCCGTCAATTTATCGATAGGACAGCAACAGAGGCTCTCTATCGCAAGGGCTTTGATGGTCGAGCCAGAAATTTTATTGCTGGACGAGCCGACTTCGTCTCTCGATCCGCTTTCGAAAGAGATCGTGGAGAAGTCTTTATTGAGCCTCGCGGAGGATATGCCGCTACTGGTGGTGACCCACGACATGGAACAGGCTAAACGGCTTGGCGGCCATCTGGTCTTTATTTGTGACGGTAAAATCGTCGAGCAGAGAGAAAGCGCCGAATTTTTTTCATCGCCTCAGAAACTGGAGAGCAGGGAATTTCTTCGCTGGAACGTTTGCGACTGTTCCTGACCCTGGCTCTGGATAAGTAGAAAGAAATCCGCCCTGTTTCAGGCGCCTTCAGCAGTGATCCCGCAAGAACAAAATTATATTTTAGATATCCGCATAGTCTTTTTATCGTTGGCTGTTATATCTGATTGGATAATGTGAAGTAATGGCGGAGAAGGTGGGATTCGAACCCACGGTACGGTTACCCGTACACACGCTTTCCAGGCGTGCACCTTAAACCACTCGGTCACCTCTCCGTAAAATGAACTGCCAAGTATACCGTGAATATCAGCTGTTCGCTATAAAAGAAAGGGGAGGTCAGCTTTCATTCATATAATCGAGCCTGTATTCAACATAATTGTTGGCGGATACCTTCAGCCACGCAATTTCATCTTCGGTCAGTTTACGTTTTGGCTTTGCAGGTATTCCCATTATGAGCGTTCCAGGCTCCACGATGGTATGTTCAGACACCAGCGCCCCCGCGCCGACAATGACATTCGGCTTCAGCACAGCTCCGTCCATGACGATGGCCCCCATGCCTATAAGGGCGGGGCCTTCTATAACGCAGCCGTGCAGGGTGACGTTATGTCCCACTGTAATATCGTCCCCCAGAATCAGCGGGTGTGACGGTTCGTGTGTCACATGTAACACGGAATTATCCTGAATATTAGTGCGGGCCCCAATCCGTATATAGTTCACATCACCACGGACAACAGCATTGTGCCAGATACCGGATTCAGCTCCTATGGTGACATCGCCTATGACTTGTCCGCTTTCTTCTACGAACACGGTAGGGTCAATAACAGGCTCAATCCCTTTCCATTTTTTTATCATAACGCTAGTTTAAACCTACCGCCAGGAGGCCTCAACACAAAATAACAATTTCTATAGGCTTTCGCATAGCCTTAGGTGGCTGATTGTATTTATAATGAATAACTTCAAAATATTCACTTTAGCTGATAATTTATGAGCCGATACGATCTTGCCATAATAGGAGCCGGGCCAGGAGGATATGCGGCCGCTTTGCGCGCATCTTCCCATGGCCTTACCGTGGCGCTTATTGAAAAGGGAGAGGTGGGCGGGGGCTGCCTGCACAGGGGGCGCGTGCCGGCCAAATCATGGATCGCGTCCGCGGAAAC
>CAYNDB010000102.1:0-9060 GCA_964395915.1 uncultured Nitrospinota bacterium
ACAGCTCATCGATAACCGGCGCGATAGCCTTGCAAGGCTGACACCATTCCGCCCAAAAATCCACAAGCACAGGCAAATCGCTCTCCAGAGCTTCGGCCTGAAAATTATCATCGGTCACATTAGTTATTTTAGACACCAGCTTAACCTCCTACCATACTTAACTTATAAAATTTGTTACATCATACCTCATACGACAGGCTCTTTCAGGTGTTTATTAAAGTTACTCAATAATTGACACGGATAGCGTCCATTCTCTAGACTGAAACAATGTGTAATAAACGAAAAAAACTTTCCATTATCACTCTCGGTTGCCAGATGAACAGGCACGATTCGCAGTGGTTATCTGGCTCCCTTGCGGAAGAATACGACTATACCGAAAATCGGGAAGAAGCAGATTTCCTTGTGGTAAACACATGCGCCGTGCGCGACAAGGCGGAGCAGAAATTCTTTTCACTGCTGGGGCGTTTGCGTCCGCTGAAGGCCGCTAAAAAGAATATTGTCATCGGTGTGGCAGGATGCGTGGCGCAGGAGCTTGGCGCAGATATTATCAAGCGTGAAAGGCTTGTGGACATTGTGATAGGGACGCGCGCCGTGCAAAGGACAGCGGAACTGCTTCGAAAGTTCGAGGATACGGGAAGACCACAGGTGGATATCTCCGACGATTTTGGTTACGACGAATTTCCGATGAGAAGAAATTCCGGTTTTTCCGCCTGGGTCTCCATCATGCGAGGATGCGACAACCATTGCTCATACTGCATCGTGCCGCATACCCGTGGGCCAGAGCAGAGCCGTCCCGCAAAAAGTATTTTAAACGAAATTAAAGGGCTTATCGATGAAGGTTACAAAGAGATAACCTTGCTTGGGCAAAACGTGAACAGCTATGGAGCCGGACTAACACCATCAATTGATTTCCCTGAGTTATTGCATAAAATCGATTCTATCGGAGGCATAGAACGTTTGCGGTTTGTCACATCACATCCTAAAGACCTTTCCGACGGGTTAATAGACGCAATGGCGGAGATTCCTTCCCTTTGCCCATCTCTTCATTTACCGATGCAGTCTGGGTCGGACAAGGTCCTCGCGGCGATGAACAGGGAATATACGGCCGATCACTATTTTGAACGGATAGAATGTTTGAAACGGAGGGCGCCTGATATTTCGTTGACCTCGGATATTATCGTTGGCTTCCCTGAAGAGACGGACAATGATTTTGAAGCTACATATAATGCGATTCAAAGAGCTCAGTTCGACAATATTTTTCTGTTTAAATATTCACCACGACCGGGAACGGAAGCCGCCAAGCTTGAAAATATGGTGGATCCTGAAGTCACCCGGAAACGATTTGACAAAATAATGGAGCTCCAACGTGAAATTACCGAAAAAAGGTATGCCGTATGGGTAGGAAGGGAGATCGCCGTATTGGTGGACGGCCCCAGCAAAAAAGATCCGGAGCGTTTTACAGGCAGAACACCGCAGAACATCGTTGTTAACTTCAGTTCAGACAAAGATTGCACCGGGGAAATTATTCATGTTAACATCGAAAATAAAGGGCTGTACAGTCTGGATGGTGGATATCTGAAAGCTTGCGAGCGGTTGGCGCATTGAACCATGAGTGAAAACAGCGAAATGATTGAAATGAAGGTTGAAGGCCTCGTTTTCGACCCTGTTACAAACACTCCCATAATAATCCTCAAGGACCTTGAAGGCGAGAAGTCATTGCCAATATGGGTGGGCTATCCTGAAGCCACCGCTATCGCTCTTGAAATGGAGAGCGTCGAGACTCCACGCCCAATGACGCATGACCTTATCAAAAACCTGCTTGCGGGGATGGATGTCGGCGTAAACCATATCCTGGTAAATAACCTTAAGAACAACACTTTTTACGCGGTCATTTCTGTGAATACAAACGATGGCGACGTTGATGTGGACTCACGTCCATCGGACGCTATCGCTGTAGCTTTGCGGATGAAAGCGCCGATATTCGTTTTGCAGGAAGTTCTCGACTCCGCCAAGTCGATCGACCTGGATGTTTCAAAAGGCCAGGAGGTAGACGAGGACGCATTCAAAAAATGGCTTGGCGATGTGAAGCCCAGCGATTTCGGCAAGCTTGGCGAGCATTAGTTGATCGAATCTACTTCACTTTACCGCTTCTCTTAATAACTCCATCCTCTCTATTCCCATCTTCCAAAAAACGGACACCGGAAGGGCTCCATTGGACATATTAAGGCTCCATATTCCTTCATATTTATCGGCGATCTCCCAGCCTTCGGCCCCGTTGATTTTGACTTTTTTAACCACTGTACTGCGGCGCCAAAATTAATATTATGTTTCCTTGGCAAATATATTTTAAATGATCTATATTTATTCTGAGAGGGTAAACAAGGTCGGGGGTGAAGCCAAATGGGAAACAAAGACTCCGCAGTTCTTATCCGTTCCTTACAGGATACATCTGTGTTCGACCATGATGTATCAAGATTTAAAGTGATCGAAACTCATATTTCATGGGTTTTGCTAACCGGGCCATACGCTTACAAAATCAAAAAACCGGTTGATTTCGGATTTGTCGACTTTACAACCCTCGAAAAAAGGCGATTTTACTGTTATGAAGAGTTGCGCCTGAACCCTCGCCTGGCTCCTGGAATCTACCTCGATGTTGTCCCGATAACAGGAAGCGTTGAAAAGCCTTTGCTAAATGGCTCTGGCGATGTCATAGAATATGCGGTCAAAATGGTGGAATTCCCTCAGGAGGCTCTTTTACACCATGCGCTTGAACGCGGCGAGGTCTCGGATGAAATTATCGACACCCTGACAATGGATATCGCCCATTTTCACAAAATGGCAAAACTGGCTGACGAAGAAAGCCCATTTGGAACACCATGGAATATTCACCAGCCGCAGAAAAATAATTTCGAACAAATTGTTTCGTTGGCTCATCCGGATGAAGACCTATTAGAAAAGTTGGACAACCTCTCTTCGTGGAGCAGGCGTGAAAACCTGCTGTTGTTCGACACTTTCCTTGGCAGAAAAAGTAACGGGTTCATCCGGGAATGTCATGGCGACATGCATACCGGTAACATGGCGTTGCTTGACGATGAAATCGCCGTTTTTGACGGTATAGAATTCAATGAGTCTTTACACTGGATCGACGTTATCAATGATATCGCCTTCTTCATAATGGACCTTGAGGATCGCGGATACACTGAATTGTCGCACAGGGTCATGAACTTGTATCTGGAAGCCAGCGAAGATTATGAAGGGCTTTCGATCATGCAATATTACTTGCTATACCGGGCTATGGTGCGCGCCAAAGTCGCCTGCCTCAGCATGAGCGGAGACGCTGTCGATTATCCCGAAAGAGAGAAGCTGAGAGCGTCCTTTGATCGCTATATAGACTTGGCCGAATACTACACTCTCAAAAAATCCCCGATGCTTATTATCACACACGGTGTTACAGGCTCCGGCAAAACCACTTTAACCCAATCGCTTCTGGAGGCTATAGGAGCTGTTCGCGTTCGCTCTGACGTTACAAGAAAAAGTCTTTTCGGATTAACCCCCATGGAAAGCAGCGGTTCCGGCCTGCGACAGGATATCTATACGCATGACGCTACCAGAAGGACATATGCGCGACTTGAAGAAAACGCGGAGATAATAATAAAAGCGGGATATTCCGCTATCGTGGACGCCACATGCATATCCAGAATCAATCGCGATTCGTTTAGAGACCTTGCCGATAAACTCAACGTTCCTTTCGCGATACTGGATTTTGTGGCTCCCATAAGTCTTCTCAAAAAGAGAGTGGAAAACCGTCTTGCGAAAAGGAATGACGCTTCCGAAGCCGATGTAATGGTCATGAATAATCAGTTTGCGCTGGACGAGCCTCTGGGACCGGATGAGCTTGTTCGAAGTGTGACACTTGACTGTTCCAAACAATTGCATGTGAATAATATTGTAGCTTCACTTGAAATAATCTCGAACGCGCCTATCCATATGGCGGTATGAGGAAGGAAAAAATCGAGATTAACATTGTGACTAAATACGGAAATTCACAAGTGTGAGAAGGATTATAAAAAAACGCCCGCAGGTTATTACCTAACGGGCGCCATATATAAGCGGCCCCCCTTTTGTTCCGCCAATAATATCTTTAGCTCTCTTTCCTCATCCTGTGAAACAGACCCTTAAAATTTATAATTTCCCTGTAAATAAAAAGAGCTGGACTTGTATCCATCGGTGGCTTTTTTGAGATAAACAGATTCCACGTCGAGGTATTTTTCGGACGACGCCTCATATCGTCCGCTCACATAAAAGGTCCGCGTAACATACCAGTCGATGGAAGCGGAATATATCCATTGGCGAAGTGATGAGAAGTTATTGCTACGATCATCTTGGGAATAGGTGCCCGCAACCTCAAAAGTCATATCATCGGACATCTCCACGCCGGTGGCCGCATGGTAGTGGACAACATTGGAAGTGAAATAGTTTATATAACGATAGGTAATTTCTACGAACAACCATTTAAAAATCTCGCTTTGACGGATCCCGATATCGTACAGGGAAGCGCTGGCGTTATCGCTCGATCTTTTTCTGGACTCGATCTTACCGGATATCCTGAAAGTTTTGGTAACATTGAAAACATGAGTAAAGCGATATGAGTTTTGCAATTCATAATTCAGGCTGTAGTCCATCGACTCCAGAAGTTTGATGGCGCGGTACTGATTGAAGCTTATTCCCATGCGAGCTATCCGGGATAGACGAAAATTTACGCTAACCAGAAAGTTTGTAAACTTGTAGGAGCCGTTCTCTATATCGCGATCCGTCCTTGCGCTTGTGTATATGCTAAGCTCCCTTGCGGGCAGATAGTAGCCGGATCCGAAAAAATATGAGAAATCTTCCCTGTTTCCGATCTTATTATTTTTTCTGGATTTCAGGTTCGATCTAGCATACCCGAGACTGCCTCCATATCCCGGCTCACGTAAAAAACCATAGGCCCCATAAGTTGTATAGTCGCTGTTAAAGCTATCGTCATGGGGGTTAGGTTGGAAACCTCCAAATACACCTATACCAGCGTTTTTTTGTAGATACGTTTTTATATGCAGTCCGTCTACCCTGGCCCCCGCCATTTCGCCTATGTAGTCTCTTCCCAAAATAAGGTCGAACATGGAGTATGCCTTGCGGTATATAACTTTTGCCCTTGTAACCCGATACCGGGGGATGCCGTTGTTAATGTCGGCCTTGATCGCGTTACGGGCAGAGCCTTTGAAGCTTATGAATACGCGGTCTCCATAAATGTCTTTCACATCAAGTTTCAAGCGATAGCGGCTGACAGTATAATCCCTTATGGATACATCATCGCTATAGCTATAAAAAGAGGCTCCAAGCCTGCCATTGGCGGTTATTCCATTTGCGGGAAATGGCGTGGCCAAAAACCATGCCGCCAACAGGAGGAAAAGTTTTGTTGGGGTCAATCGCATTGCAGCGCCCCTATCGTGTTGGCAAAATCAATCGTCGTGTGACAGATCTCACAATTATCCGGACAAGGAGGCAAGGCTATGGGATCATTATTGGCGTGAACCGATGTGTATTCCGACATGTGACACGCGGCGCAGTCACGTTCTGAGGAGGCTCCAGGGAATTTTGGCGTCTGTCCGGGAAGGTGACAATACTCACAATCCTGCTCCAAAGATTTATGAGACCCGGAAAATGTCATTATCGAGTGCCTGAATAATCTTGCCGGAGTCCATCCCCAGGTTTTGTGGCAGGTCTCACATGAGGTAAACCCGTGTGCATGAAACTCTTTGGCCTCGGGCGCCTGAAAATCGCTCGAATGACAGAAAACGCAATCCAGCGGCGTTCCGCGGTAAAACCGGTTTTCATGGCAATCCTCACAATCTATCTGCCTATGCACACCGTCCAGCTGAAACGCGGTATCCCCATGGCGGAATAGCCGTGGCGCCCATTGTTCCGCCGTGTGGCAATCTTCACATGAGGTTCCGAACTGGTTGAAGTGCGGGTCCACGTGGCACCGTATACACTCAGGGCCAATACCGCCATATATTCCCTTTTCCTTATGACAGTCAATACATGCAAACTGTCTATGAGCCCCTTCAAGCTTATAGCCTGTCAATTCATGATCAAAAGTAAGCGGCTTCCATGTTTGTGACTCATGACATTGTTCGCACCTGAAGCCGAGCTTGCCTTTATGCGGGTCTATTTCCTCATGACAGTCCACACATTCAGACATTAAAGGCCGCCATCTTTCCCCTACATGGCATGCGTCGCACGAGAGCTTCGAATGAGCGTCCTTTAGCTTGAAAGCGCTGCGGGAGTTGTGATCGAAAACAACTTCTTTCCAACCATTTTCGTCATGGCATAGCGCGCAATCCATTTGTCCACGACGCCCTTTATGAGCCTTTTCATGGCATGCGCCAACTCCGCAGCTATTTTTAGCAAGTGGTCTGTATTTTGTGAATCCAAGCGAGCTTTTCTTGTGGCAACCTTCACATGGAACGTCCCGGTGTTTACCTTTTAGCTTAAACTTTCTATATCCGGGGTTGTCGTGGCTGAATATGGTAGGCTTCCAGTTTTCCTGCGTATGACACTTGCCGCAAGCCCTTCTCCTGAACTGGATTCCGTGCACATCCCCTCTAATCTTGGAATCGTGACACCCGGAAGAATAACAACTCTTGGCCTTTATAGGTTTATAGACCACCTTCTTTTCACCCAGCTTCGGTCTGTGGCAATATCCGCATGTCAGGCCTTTATGCTTACCGACAAGCTTAAAGTCTCCATAGAGATCATCTTTATGAACAAATGTTGACGGCTTCCAGCTTGCCAAGGTATGGCAGGCGCTACACTTCTGTCTTAGGAACTGGTCTCCGTGAATTGCGTTGCGTTCCACGGAGTCGTGACAACCGGAGGCTTCGCAGGTGTCGAGATTTCGTACTATTTTGAGGCCAAGCGGGGAAAGGTTGGCAGGTTTACCATGCGTTTTAATATCCTGGGCAAAAGCTTGAAAAGCGAAAGACAAAAGGATCAGAAGAAAAACTGGAAAAATTGCAATCAAACGCAAAAAAAGCTTATCTGATTTCATATATATATTCTGAGTGATTTTATTCCGCAGCTATAATCCCCTGACTTGGTAGTTTATCATTTTGAAAATCATGGCGAAACGAAAATCATCGTTTCAATTACGCAACGTTTTCCAAACTGAGACACTATTCATTTTCCCTTAATCTCCTGTAAAATATAATAATGGGTTCAAAATCATTTCTGGAGCGGTGGGCTATAAAATCGGTGGACAGGCGCGACCGTGAATTTTACCTTGTCGCTCTCCCGCTAACGGTCACAGTAGTTGGGCTGGCGCCGCACTTTATACAGCTATTGTTCGTGCCTGTCGTCGGCGCTGGCGTATGGAAGCTTTCTGCTCAGGTGGTGGCCGGCGCTGTGACGACCGGCGTAATTTGCTACGCGCTTACACGATGGCTTTCGCGCCCTGGGTTGTGGGGGCCACAGAGAAGCCGATGGTCGCTGGCAAAACATCTGTTGCTGTTATGGACACCCATAGCCTTGCTGGTCGATCTTCCGCTTCGTCTTGGGGAGCTATTGATGATAGGCCCGCAAATCCTTTCACAAAACGTTCTGCCATACGCGCTAGGAGTGTCTATGGGCAGAACGTTTCTTTTCGCGGGCGGCATAGTGTTTTATGAAAGGTTGATGGGAGCTGTTCTGGAAGCCGCCGATCAACGTCAGCGAGCGTTGATGCTGGAAACGCAGACACTGAAAAACCTTGTTCAACCACATTTTCTTCTAAACAGCTTAAACGCTGTCCGGGCGCACATGGAGGATTCTCCAAAGGTGGCCGAGGAGATGCTGTTATCGCTCACCTCGTTGTTGCGGAAGGTCATTCAGTTTTCCGGAGCGAATAAAATCAGCCTGTCGGAAGAGATCGGCGCAATCTCCGAATATGTAAATATCATGAACTGCCGATACGAACGCAAAGTAAGGCTTGAAATAAATGGCGCAAGCAAAACGCAGGTAATGATGCCGCCGCTTATCATATTCAGCCTTGTAGAAAATTCTTTTAAACACGGATTTTCAGAACGAAAGGACGGCGTCATCAGCATCAATGTGGAAGCTTCTGAAAGGTTACGTATTATAGTGAACGACAACGGATCGCCAAACCTGAACATAGAGCAATCCGGCGGGCTTGGCGGACAATATGTGCAGTCTCGCCTCGAACTTGCGTTTGGAGACGATTTCGCCTTCAAGCATGGCCGCAAAGCGGATGACCATTACGAGGCGGTGATAGAGATACCGTGGGAAAGCAAATGAAAATAATTATCCTTGAAGACGAGCCTGTAGCCGCGCGCCAGCTTAAAAAAATGCTGGAACGTGTCGACGGGCTTGATATCGAATCGCTTACCATATGCTCAAACGCCAAGGAAGGACGCGAAAGGATCGCCGAGGGGCTCGATCTGCTTTTTCTCGATCTTAACCTTATGGGGATGTCGGGCTTTGATGTGTTAAAGGAATTTCTCTCCGAACCGTTTGAAACCATTGTTACAACAGCATATCCGGAACATGCCGTGGAGGCTTTCGAGCTTGGCGTGCGTGATTATTTAGTTAAACCATTTTCTCAAGAGCGGCTCAACAAGGCTATCGAACGGACACCGGGGCCTACAAATAGCGAATCTCCTGCGATGGCGCGGATAATGGTGAAAGGTCGCGACGGCATAATACCGGTTCCGGTCGGGTCGATAATATTGATACGGAGCGCTGGCGATTATTGCGAGCTGCACCTTGAGGATGGGTCGACACATCTATGTTCAAAACGTATGGACTTTCTGGAAAACCGTCTGCCGGAAGATTTTCTGCGTGTCCACAGAAGCGCTATTATCCGCGTGTCGAAGTTGTCGAACCTGAAGGTTGAAGGGGGAGGGCGATACTCCGCCAAGCTTGACGGGGCAGGGGAGCCTGTGTCTATCGGCCGTAAATATTATAAGGAGCTTAAGGTCAGGCTCGACAGGGATTGACCTACTTTTTCGAAAATTGCTGTTGAGCGGG
>CAYNDB010000103.1:0-8973 GCA_964395915.1 uncultured Nitrospinota bacterium
GGGCGTTACGCTGGCAAAATGCATGTTACCGGAGGTTGTGTTTACGCTAGGGTCTATCCCGACGGCGGAATACGCGCCGCCAACTACAGATGAAGTGCCAGCGTCTATCCGCAAACATATAAAAGAGTTCGATGCGGTGATCCTGGAGCGGCACGGCAGCGTGACTGTAGGCAAAGACATATTCAGCGCATATAACACGCTGGAGCGTATGGAGCACGTTGCGGAGATAACCTACCATGCAAGGCAGATAGGCCGTGTGGAGCCGTTGTCGTCGAAACAGGTCGAGCGATTGCAGACCATAGGAGACGAGCAGGGGTGGCCGCGAAAAAAGATTATCCACGATAATTGCAACAACTGTAACGCATGCAACAAATTTTCTTCTGAACGCAATTGCGCTTCCTTCGAGCCTGAAAATGGCTGTGCCAGCAAAGCAAACCTTGTCGAAACAGGGGCCGTTACCGCCACTCCTGATGATCGCCTGATGGGGATCGTGGAGGAAGAGGTTTTGGCGGAGCTAGGACTAGCAAAACAAAATTGTTAAGGCCTTACGCAAGCTTTCTATTGCCCTTCTAGCCTGAGCGTCATATTCTTTTTCCAATACTGACTGCAAAGTCAGGATATTTCTATGGTGACTGGACTTTGATATGGAAACGACACAAGCTAGAATGACAGGTATATGTATTCAATAACAAAAGAAGAGTTTGCATCGTACGCGAAAGAGGGAAACCTTATCCCTGTGTATCGGGAGATTTTCGCCGATATGGAGACTCCTGTGTCCGCCTATCTTAAAATGGGGGACCAAAAATATTCCTACCTGCTCGAATCTGTGGAAGGAGGCGAGAAATGGGGCCGATACACTTTCATGGGAGCTACGCCCTCTATCGTGTTCGAATATTCGGAAGATAAAGTGACCCTTACGGATGGGGGGGGAACAAACTCATTCAAGGCCGAGGGCGACCCTTTGGAAGAGCTTAAAAAGGTGATGAGCAGGTTCACTCCGGTAAACATGCCCGGACTGCCGCGCTTTTTTGGCGGCGCTGTCGGATATCTGTCCTACGACGCTGTAAGGTTTTTCGAGGCAATGCCGGAGTCTGTTACGGACGAGCTTAAGGTCCCCGACGCGCTTTTTTTGATAACGGATACGATCCTGATTTTTGATAATGTCGCCAACACTATCAAAGTCGTTTCCAACGCGCATGTGGGGGATGATGGAGCGGACGCGGCGTATGACAAAGCTACGGGTAAAATCGACGAGCTTATAAACCGGCTTACAGGGCCTGCGCCGAGCGTCGAAACCGCGCTTGGCGACCCAAACAAAATAAGTTTTGAAGGCAATATAGACAAAGAAACCTTCGAGAAAAACGTGGAGCGATGTAAAGAATATATCCGCGAGGGCGACATTTTCCAGGTGGTGCTGGCGCAACGTCTCAAGGCAAAGCTTTCCGTGCCGCCTTTTCAGGTATACCGCGCTTTGCGCCGGGTGAACCCTTCGCCATACATGTTTTATCTCAATCTTGGGCAGGCGTGGATAGTTGGCTCGTCGCCGGAGTCTCTTGTTCGTGTGGAGGATGGAGTGGTGGAGGAGAGGCCGATAGCCGGCACCCGTCCGCGCGGGAAAACCGAGGAGGAAGATAAATGTTTATCAGAAGACCTCCTGTCCGACGAGAAGGAACTGGCGGAACATATCATGCTCGTCGATCTTGGCCGCAACGATGTGGGAAGAGTGTCCGTAGGCGGCAGTGTGGAGGTAAGCGAGCTTATGAAAATAGAAAAATATTCACATGTGATCCATATAGTATCCAACGTGAAAGGAGAGCTTCTGCCAGGTATGGACGCCTATGACGCGCTTAGGGCGTGTTTCCCAGCGGGGACGCTTTCCGGCGCTCCGAAAATACGGGCGATGGAGATTATCGAGGAGATGGAAGGCGTCCGCAGAGGTGTTTACGGCGGAGCTGTCGGCTATTTCTCATTTTCCGGTAATATGGATGTGGCTATCGCCATTCGTACGCTATATATAGATGGCGACATGGCGTACCTTGGCGTCGGAGCCGGTATAGTGGCGGACTCTGTCCCGGAAAGCGAATATCAGGAGACGATCAACAAGGGCAAGGCGTTGATGAAAGCGGTGGAGATCGCGGAGAATGGACTGGAGCTTTGAATGCTTTTACTTATAGATAATTACGATTCGTTCACATACAACCTCGCCCAGTATTTAATTGAGCTTGGGCAGGAGGTGAACGTTGTGCGCAACGACAAGCTGACCATCGCCGAGATAGAAAAAATGGCTCCGGAGCGGATAGTCATTTCGCCAGGACCTAAAACACCTAACGAAGCTGGTGTATCGGTTGAAACGGTTAAAGCGTTCACAGGCAAAATCCCGATACTAGGCGTGTGCCTTGGGCATCAGTCAATGTCTGCGGCGTATGGCGGGAAAATATTGAAGGCAAAACAGCTTATGCACGGGAAGACAAGTGAAATTCGTCACGACGGTAAAGGTGTGTACGCAGGCCTTCCAAACCCTTTCACTGCGACGCGATATCACTCGCTTATAGTAGATGAGGAAACGTTGCCTGATATTTTCGAAGTTACATCCCGCACAAGCGAAGGAGAGATAATGGGGATACGGCACAAAACCGCGCCGACCGAGGGTGTGCAGTTTCATCCGGAATCGATCATCACGGAGCATGGCAAAGATATTTTAAAAAACTTTTTGGATTTTTGAATCAGAGAAACGAAAATGACGATAAAAGAAGCGATAGCGAAAGTTGTTGAGAGAGCCGACCTGACAGAAGACGAGATGGTGGCCGTGATGAACTCTATCATGAGCGGCGAATGTACCGAGGCGCAGATAGGCGCTTTTCTCACAGCGTTGCGGATGAAGGGTGAGACTATCGAGGAGATCACCGGCGCGGCTAGGGTGATGCGTGAAAAGGCGCAACATGTGGATGCGGGCGAGGGCTCTGTTGTAGACACATGCGGCACCGGGGGTGATAAATCCGGCACGTTCAACATATCGACAACCGCCGCGTTCGTGGTGGCGGGAGCTGGCTTGAAAGTTGCCAAACATGGCAATAGAGCGGTGTCGAGCGCGGCTGGTTCGGCCGACGTATTAAAAACGCTCGGCGTAAATATAGAAGCGGATAAGGCCAAAGTCGAGAAGTGTGTTCAGGACGTGGGTATCGGTTTTCTGTTTGCGCCGTTGATGCATGGGGCGATGAAATACGCCATCGGACCGAGGCGGGAGGTTGGTATCCGCACGATTTTCAATGTGCTGGGGCCGCTTACGAATCCCGCCGGAGCGAAGTCGCAGGTAATCGGTGTATACGATAAAGCTCTTGTGGAGCCTATCGCGCATGTCCTCTCACGGCTCGGCTCGCAAAATGTTTTTGTCGTTCATGGCTCCGATGGATTGGACGAAATTACTGTCACCGGCTCGACGGACATCGCATGGATGAAGAACGGGAAAGTGGAAACGTTCACCGTTACGCCGGGTGAGTTTGAGATGCCTGTACGTAAACCTGATGAATTAAAAGGCGGTGACGCGGAGAGAAACGCCCAAATCACGCGGGATGTGTTAAGCGGTAAGGATAAGGGAGCCTGCCGGGATATAACTGTTCTAAACGCGGCGGCGGCGATCTGCGCCGGAGGTCTCGCTGACTCTATCCAGAACGCCATACCGAAAGCGGAGGAATCGATAGACTCAGGCTCTGCTATGGAGAAGCTTGAACGTATGATAGAGGTTTGTAAATGACAAGCGCCCTGACTAAACGTCGTAACGACCTTTTAAAATCCGCCCGCACAATAGTTGTCAAGGTAGGCAGTGGTGTGCTTACAGGCGAAAAGTTTGCCGATCTCGATGAATCGATAGTGTCCAATATTGCGCGTCAGGTGGCGGAATTGATAAAAAGCGGGCGCAAGGTTGCGGTGGTAAGCTCCGGCTCTGTTGTCATAGGCTCTAAAGCGCTGAGGTTGCGCCGACATGGCCTTACCATCCCGGAAATACAGGCGTCCGCTTCCGTGGGGCAGGGCGGGCTTACAACCCTTTGGGGCAAATGTTTCGCCGAAGAGGGGTTCAGAGTCGGGCAGATACTTTTGACTCATGACGACCTGGCAAACCGGAGGCGATTTTTAAACGCGCGCAACACAATAAACGCGTTGTTTGATTTCAACGTGGTCCCGATCATAAACGAGAACGACAGCGTGGCTGTGCATGAACTGAAGTTCGGTGATAACGACACGCTTTCCGCCCGTGTCACCAATCTTATCGAAGCGGACCTGCTGGCGATACTATCCGATGTGGACGGGCTTTATTCCGCCGACCCACGGGTGGACGAGGAAGCGGAAAAAATAGAGTTTGTAAATGAAATTGACGAATCGATTCGCGCGTTTGCCGGGGATTCGTTATCACGCACCGGGCTTGGCGGCATGGCGTCGAAAGTGAGCGCGGCTTCTGAGGCGACAAAGCTGGGGTCGGCGACAATTATCCTGCCTGGTAAAAGGGATGGAGCGTTGGGGAGTATATTTGACGGGGAAGCGCTCGGCACGTTTTTCTTCCCTCATTCAGATAAGATGAGCGGCAAAAAACATTGGATAGTGTTTCATCTAAAATCGCAGGGGAAAATAACGGTGGATGAAGGCGCTAAAAAAGCGATATCGAATAAGGGAAAAAGTTTGCTGGCTACAGGCGTTACCGATATAGAAGGTGTATTCGAGTCCGGAGAAGCGGTGCATATTGTCGGCCCGGATGGCCTGGAATTTGCCAAGGGGCTGGTAAAATATCATTCTTCGGAGCTTGAACGCATTAAAGGTCGCAAGACAGACGAAATTGAGGGTATATTGGGATATAAGCCGAGCAATGAGGTGATGCATCGTGACGACATGGTGATGATATCCGTTTCGTCAAAAGAAAATGGATTGTAAAATGTGAATTTGGGAAAAGCATATGAAGGTTGAACAGGTAGACACTCGCGCATTGATAGAAACTGTGGCAAAGCAAGCCCGGGAGGCTTCCCGAAAGGTTGCGACTCTTTCCACGGCGATAAAAAATGAAGCCATGATGAAAATGGCCGATGCCCTTGAAAGCATGGAAAACGAAATCGTGGAAGCTAACATGATCGATATGGAAGCGGGCGAGAAAAATGGTCTTTCCCAGGCAATGCTCGACAGGTTGCGCATGGACAAGGCAAGGATCGAATCGATGGCAAACGGTATTCGGGACATTGTGGCGTTGCCCGATCCTGTTGGTGAAATCGCTGAAATGAAACGCAGGCCCAACGGAATGATGGTAGGGAAAATGCGAGTTCCTCTGGGTGTTATCGGGATCATATACGAGTCACGCCCCAACGTTACAGCGGACGTGTCGGCGTTATGCCTTAAATCCGGCAACGCTGTGATACTGCGCGGCGGGTCGGAGGCTATACATTCAAACCGCGCTATCGCAACGGTTCTTTCAGACGCGGCGGAATCTGCGGGAATACCTGAAAACACTATTCAGCTTGTGCAGATGACGGACAGGGAAGCGGTTAAGGAGCTCCTTACGATGGATCAGTATATCGATGTCATTATTCCCCGTGGTGGTTTCGAGCTTATCCGGTTTGTTGTGGAAAACTCTATCATTCCGGTTATAAAGCACGACAAGGGCTTGTGCCATGTATATGTCGACAGTCACGCCGATATCAAGATGGCCGGGGATATTTCCTTTAACGCCAAGACGCAGCGTCCCGGTGTGTGCAACGCTATGGAGACGTTACTCGTTCATAAAGATATCGCCGAACGATTTCTGCCCGGCATGATAAAAGAACTACAGGATGCGCAAGTGGAAATACGTGGTTGTGAAAAAACCCAGGGCTTTGCGGAAGGGGTTGTCCCTGCCACGAAAGAAGACTGGGACGAGGAATATCTCGATCTCATTCTTTCCGTCAAGGTTGTCGATAGTTTCGAGGAGGCTGTCGACCATATAGACAAGCACAGCTCCAACCTCACCGAAACGATTGTTACGAACGATTATCATAATGCGCAGAAGTTTTTGCGGATGGTGGATTCGTCGGCTGTGATGGTGAACGCGTCGACCAGGTTCAACGACGGGGGACAGTTTGGTCTTGGAGCGGAGATGGGCATTTCCACACAGAAGCTGCATGTCCGAGGCCCGATGGGGCTGGTGGAGCTTACCTCGCTTAAATACATAGTTTATGGTGACGGACATATCCGTAAGTGATTTTTATTTGTTCGGTTAAGGTGTGGCAATGAAAATCGGCGTATTCGGCGGAGCTTTCAACCCTGTCCATATGGCGCATCTTATCACTGCAAACGAAGTAGCGATGCGTTTGAACCTCGACCGGGTCTATTTTGTGGTATCGGCCAGGCCTCCACACAAGGCGCATGACACGCTTATAGACTTCCATCACAGGCTCCGAATGGTGGAGCTTGCCACTGAAAGTAACGAAAACTTTTATGCCAGCGGCCTGGAAAAAGAGAGACCAGGCCCAAGCTATGCAGTAGATACAATGCGTTATTTTCGCGACAGGTTTGGAGCCGGCGTTCATTTTATAGCTGGTCAGGACGCTGTGGAGGATATCGGCACATGGCGGTCGGCGGCGACGCTTTTAAAAACATGCAATTTGGTGGTAGTCTCGCGACCAGGTTTCGATACATCCGCTCTTGTGGATGTTTTGCAAAGCGTTCTTTCCCTGAAGTACAAAAATATCAAACTTGAGACCATGGGGATAAGCGAAGATGGTATTGTCGAGACGATACATGTGGTTGGCGGATTGTCGCGAATACATGTTGTAAAAGTCACACCCGTTGATATTTCCTCTACGCAAATAAGAGAGAGGTTGCGCAACGGGAATTCGATAAAGTATCTTGTGCCGGAGCCTGTTGAAATGTATCTTAGAGAAGAGGGTATTTTAAAAACAAGTTTTGTTAAGTAACATCAGGATTTTTTGTGAACCTTTCATTAATGGATAAAACATCTCTGTGTTATAATTCCGCCGTATCCAAGAAAGCGTTGGATACCGTGGTTCTCGATTTGCGCGGTCTTTCAGATGTGGCGGATGTTTTTATTATTACAAGCGCCACATCAAGGACGCATGCTCAGACGATAGTAACTGCAATAGAAAAGAGCTTAAGAGCGCTAGGGATAAAGAACTATCACACGGAGGGATACAATCTTGCGAAATGGATCCTTATAGATTCGGGTGATGTTATAGTCCATGTGTTCCAGCGTGAGGCAAGGGAATTTTACGGGCTCGAGCGACTTTGGGTTGACGCGGCGCCATATGCTCTTGATGACGCGATGGAACATCAGGTCGTGTAAACAATTTTGCAACATAGGAAGTTTTAGCGAGGCTATTGAGTAATGGAAAAAGAGAAAGTGGAGCATTTTCGCAAAGCGCTTTTGGAGCTTAGGGAGAAGATCGAGGGTGACTATGAGCGTACAGTGGAGTCGAGCACGGAAGAATTTGATGAGCGCGCGCCTGACCCAAACGATGAAGCGTCACGCACAATAAGCCGTCGGATACTCCTTGAGATAGGGGACAAAAGTCATAACGTCATAAAGCAGATAGACGACGCGTTGGAGCGTATTGAGTCTGGGAATTATGGCGAGTGTGAGGAGTGTGAGGAAGATATACCTGAAAAAAGGTTGGAGCTTTTACCGTATGCCCGTTACTGCGTTGATTGCAAAGAGGCTCTGGAAAGGCAAGAAACGGAAAACGGTTGATTAACAATGCCAATACGTCTGATAGTTCTCCTGCTGGCTGTTTTAGCTCTATTTCTTCATGTAACCTTCTATAATCCGGAAACCATACCTTTTTCCGTCTATTCCGGCTTGACTATCAACTTGCCGGTATCAATTTTAATGATGATGTCGTTTATAGTCGGCGTCGTATCTGTTTTCGTTCTTTATTTCTACGATACCATTGGGGCCGCGTTGAGCGGTTTTAAGCAATCGAGCGAGCAAAGGAGAAAAGAGAGGGTTCGAAGGTTCTATGAAGCTGGCTCTGAAAGGCTTTTGATGGAAAACAGACGAGCCGCTGAAAAGCTTTTCAGGAAAACTTTGGCCCATGACCCGGATAACGTACCCGCCCTTGTGGCTCTCGGCAAAATGCGCAGGGAGGAGGGCGCCGTACTGGAAGCCATCAAGCTTCATTCCCACGCCAAAGGCATCGACCCCAAGAGCCTTTCCGCGCTTCTTGAGCTTTCGGAAGACTATGTCGCCGCAGAGCAATATGTCAACGCTGTTTCGATTCTTAATCAAACGCGAGAGCTGGCAGGGCGCTCCATTCCGCCTCTTGAACAGATCAGGAATATCTATATCAACGTGCGGAACTGGAAAGAAGCGCAGATAACCCAGAAAAAGATCATCGGGCTTTCCAAAGGTGAAAAAGCCCGAAAGGAAAAGCGGACAATGGCGGCGCTCCATTATGAAGACGCTTTGGAAGAGCTTGCCGATGGCAGACTGGAAGAAGCCAGAGCAGGGTTCAAGTCCACTATCAAGCTTGATAGTCAGTTTGTTCCGGCCTATCTTAAGCTTGCCGAAGTGGAGGACAAGCTGGGAAGACGCAAGGAGACAGTGAGCGCTCTTGAAAAGGGATTCAAAGCGACGAAGTCGATAATCATATTAAAAGCGTTGGAGACCCTCCTTTTCACCAGGGGTGAAGACGCGCGTGTTTTAGAAGAGCTTAAATGGGCGAAAAATATTATGCCAAAAGAGGATGTCATCCGGCTTTTTCTTTCTATGGCATATATGCGTGTTGGCGATTACGATCTGGCGCGGCATGAGATGGAGTCTTTAAACGGCAGGCTCGAGAGCATGACCCTGTACTATCTTGTGGAGGGCAAAATCCGCCATAATGAAAATAATTTAGACCTTGCTTTGGGATCTTTGGATGACGCGTTGAATCAGGAGATGTCCACATTTTTTCATTTCACATGCTCTTCGTGCAACCAGCTAAGCAAAGATTTTTCTGGCCG
>CAYNDB010000104.1:0-8901 GCA_964395915.1 uncultured Nitrospinota bacterium
CAGGATGCCGGAAACAATATGACCGGGCAGTTACACAGAATTATTTACAGAGTCGTTCCTGCTATTTGATCTGTTGGTTTTAACTCGGCTGGTTTGTCGCTTTCACGTCTTTTTTGTGTCTCAAGCTTTTTGGCTTGAACAAATTTTCTTGGATCATCATATGTTGTCGGCCCACTGCGAAGAGATTTGACCGAAGGAGTTACGTTCGAGGCCGCTTGGCGCAGAACCGCCTCTTTTGAAATCGTTACGCTGTCTTTTACACCTATCTGAGGGCCGCTTAAAGCTTTTATTTTCGCTGTTCGGTCCGCATAAAATTGTTGCCGCCCATATGCCGACACGACATTTGAAACGGCTCCGGTTATTATCGTCATAGCTTTGTCTCTATCGTTTTATATCGATAAACTTTGCGTATACCTGCTTTCCCGATTGTGCGTATCCGGCAATGCCTTTTCGGGAATTATTCAACTTGTTAAACTCCCTGCGAGATGAGTTTTGCATGCTTTTTATTTGCCCGCTACATTTCTCATCCTCTTTCATCAAGCGTTTAACAAGCGTTTTTAGATCTTCAACCAGCGAAACCGGCTCACTATTTTCCAAAAGTTTTTCGTTTCCAGGTTCTTGGGCAATGGCTGTTAATCTGGCATCAATATTTTTAATGCTGTCAAATGTGCCTTCCCGTTCTGAAAACAGGGGAGTTAAGCTACTCATCTCTTCTTCAGCGTCAAGCTTTTCATTAGCCCTTTCAGTTAAACCGAGCATGCTTGTATATAGCTCCTTCTGCCTTTTTAGCAGGTCGATCAGTTCCTGGTAATCCTTATTCATATTCCGTGTCGCAATAATAAAATTTATCCATCACGCTACTATTGTGTCTATTGTCGATAGGGCCAGAGAGCCAGTCAAGTCTTTCTCTGCAACCGACACTCTTTGTTCAAGTATTTTGGCCGCGGCCCCGGGGTCGCTCTTGTAGAAATTTATCAGGTTTTTTTGCGATTCAATCAGGTTAAAAGGTTCGCCAACCGCCTCGGCCAGCTTACTTATAAGCCTGTTTGAAATACCGTCCGGGTCCTTATTGAAGACCTCAAAAACTTGTTGAGGGTCTTTGGATAATTCCTTGCCCAATTTTTCACGATCCACAGAAAGGGTAAAGTCGTCCAGCCCAAGTATGCCCATCCGGCTCAATCGTCCCATCACTCCTCCTGTCGGGTCCGTATCGTCTCTGTACATTCCTTTTTCCGACTGGGTGGATTTCAGAGCTTGCGCTATAGTATCACTTAACTTATCTGGTGTTGATAAGGCAAGTATCAGGCCAAGCTCTTTTAGAGACCTTGGAGGCCTATCCATCGAATTCACATCTTTTTGTGTCTGGCTGACCAGGTCTTCAGCGAAATGTTGAAAATCCCGGTTGTCACGTATGGCGGCGTTTTTTATCGTTTCATTATTTATCTGTCTTATTACATCATTGTACGCGGAAGCGAATTGGACGATTCTGCCTACGGAGCCATCCGGGTTTTTCAGGACAGTGATTTTTACCACCTTGTCTGTTTTGCCGATAAGCTCCAGCAAGACATCGGGGATGGAGTCGCTAATAATATTGCTTGGCGATGTCTGGCTTTTCCCGTCAATGGTAAAGGATGCGTCTTGCGCCTCTTTATTATAATCGCTGTCTATAGATGTTTTTAAATATTTTGTTTCAAGGTCGTCGCGTTTGAAGAAGCCAAGAGTTTCGAGGATGTTGCTGTCATCTTGTATCCTGAGTTGGGCGGAGCCATCCTCAAGGCTTTTTATGACAAGTCTGTTGTCCTCTATCATAGCTGCGGCTTTTATCTGCGCCGAGCCGCCATCTATTTTATTGTTACCGTTAATGTCTTCCGACGTGTCCAAAACGCCATCTTTGTCCCTGTCCTCCGAATAGCTGAAAGCTGGAAGGTATTTACCATCCCCGATATAAACGCCTGGCTGGTAATAGACATCAAGCTTTCCATTACCGTTGAGGTCCTCAGACTCCGTGGTCAATATCCCATTCCCATCCTGATCCTCACCTAGGTTTATAGAGTCCATGATATCGGCGAGAGAATCTGTTGTGTTGATGGTTACGGTGTATCCGTTTATGGAAAAGGATCCTGAAAGGTTCAGGCTGTCATAAGGAGTCGCGCTTCCATCGGATAAAATAGTCGTGACTTCATCAGAGGAAATCTGGTGGGAGACAGCCAGGCTTTCCACGGTGATCTTATACTCCGCCTCTTTGGCAAAAGTGGCGGAGGTGGCTTTCACCACGTTTTCATCACTGGACGAGGCTTCGCTGGGGTTGAATGCCTCGACAGGCTGAATATCCAAGATTCTGGCGCTCAGGTTTAAAAGACTTTTCTGCAAACGTGTGAAAAAGTTGTTTTGATTATCCAATGCCCTGCCATCGACGGATAGCTTAAACTCAAGTGTAGACGCGGGGCCCGCAGCTCCATTCCTAGCCTGCGACTGTTGGGCCCTGTAAAACGCAATCGCGCTGTTGCGCCCACCCACGCCTCCGGTTCCGTTGACAATGGCTGATTCTACATATATGTCGCGAGTTGATTTTCGGCTTGCCCTGCCGATATCCGCCGTAGCTGAATAATAACTGGCCGGCTGCCCGACATTTTTTCGTGGTCTCGCAGGTTCTCGCCCTATATTCGCGGTCGCCGAGTAATAGCTGGCGACAGGTGTTATGCCCATGCCAAACAGCTCCCGTTAATCGCTGTGGACGGAAAAAAGTCGCCAATTGCTCTTAGAAGACCTTTTCGATTAAAAAAACTTAAGTTATTCCAAGGCTTTCCGATAACGATTACGTGGAAGAATAACTTTTTCATCTTTAAACGACTCAAAAAAAATAAAACCGCAAGGGCTGGCGTCGTTTCGGGTGGGATTTGGAGCTTGTCCCGACCAACGCAAACCTCGCTAATTAAACTTCACCGTTTAAGAGAACCCTCTTCCCAGGTGAAATCGTAAAATAAGCGCAAGCGCAAGCGCAAGCGCTATTGCGCGGACGGAACTCCGTTAACGCAAATTACTCCCAATACTAAGATCGGCAGAATTCGCCGAAACTTTAGCTGATAGGAGAAGATTTTTTATTAAATGTGCAACACTTTTAATATCAGCTTGTTACAATCGATAAAATCTGGGATGGAAGAAGGAAACGAGAATTTGAGCGTACCCGGAAAAGGGTGTATCAGATGTTGTTAAGCCCGGCAGGCTTCGAGGTGGGATCGGTGAGCTTGTCTACCATGGCAATAAAGTCGTTTTTTGCTACAGGCTTTATGATGTATTCGAGAGCCCCCGCATCATAAACGGACTCTATGAACGTATCTATATCTCCATGCCCGGTCATTATGATGGCTTTCTGATCTTTATGTTTTTTAGATACTTTTTTCATAAAATCTATCCCTGACATTTCGGGCATTATCAGGTCGGAGATTATCAGGTCGTATTTTTGCGTGGAAAGCATATTCAAGGCGTCACTGGCGGAGCAAGTGGAGTCTATTTCATATCCATGTTCGGTCAAAATCTCCGTTGACCATAAAAGATGGGCTTCGTCGTCGTCAACGACAAGTATTGTCCGAGCATCCGCCACTTATAAAACCTCCACCTTCATCCGTTTACATTCTAGTAAAAAGATGGTCGTCAGCCAAGCGATTAATATTTATATATAATAGGAGCTATAGAAAAGCTCTTTTATAATCATGACTTATATCATATTATCGCAAAGCTTTTGAGCCTATACTAATTTTCAATAATAGAGAGGGATATATATGAGCGCATTCTTAGGACCAATACATCATTGGATGTTCAACAATATCAAGGCTGTGGAGTCGAGGGCGTTTGCTATCGCTTCAGCCGTTGAGAATTCCGGCGATGAAACCATTGCCATGGCCGTTAAAAATATATTGGATGAATATGGGGAAAGATTCGAGGGCAAGGACCTGGCGGAGTTTGTTGGGAACAGCCCCATTCATCAATTCATTTCCGGCATGCTGTCAAAAACGGAGGTTTTTGAGGCGCAAATCGTTGCCGCTGCGGATGGCAAGTTTGACCTCATCCTGGAGGTTGCGTTCAATCATGGAAAGGGTGCTGCGGCAAAAGCCCTTGACGGGAAAGATCAGAAACCGGAAAATCTGAATGGAATTGAGCAATATATACGTGAGAACCAGCTTGAGGGAATGCCGTGTGATCCCAGTGGAACCTTCGAACAGTTATCGGAAAGCAGTTTGATCTATAGCCACACAACATGCAACCATATGCAAAACTGGGGATATACAGACGTTGATAAAGAAAAAATGTGTAAGCTGACATGTGAATGGCTTAAAGGTTTTACGCAAGGTTTAAACGGTGGCGTAAGTTTTTCCGTTAAAAACTCGATAGCGTCAGGGGCGAGTTCGTGCGCCGCTGAACTCAAGTTGACTGCCGATTAAAACACTCTTTCACAAATGAAGGAACTGTTTTACCCGCTATATCGTCTTTATAAATTGACTCTTTTCGGGCGTTAAATACGCCCGAAAAGAGTCATCTTTATCGTAGTGTAGTAAATTCATCTATTCTATTGATTTCTTTGGGAGTTTTGAGGGAAAATGTTTACAAGCGCGCCCTTTTATGTTTATATTGGTACTCTGATTTATGAATTATGATTAATACAAAGTCAACTCTGGTATCCATGGAAATAGGCGAAAATATTCATTGGGTCGGCTTCCATGATGCTGAAGCTGGATTTCACTGCAATCCATATCTTGTAATCGATGGCGATCAGGCGATTCTTTTCGATCCTGGTTCAGTTCCACACTTCCCTCAGGTTTTGGCAAAAGTTTGCAAACTTGTCGACTTCACCCAGATCACACACATAGTTGCCACCCATCAGGACCCGGACCTTTGCGGAGCTATTCCAAAGTTCGAAGAGCTGATTTACGGCAATGGCGGAAGTTGTGAGATCGTGACACACTCTAGGGCGAGCGTTTTGATAGCTTATTATGGCGTGCGCTCAAAATTTTATTGTATTGATTCAAACGACTGGAAACTTAAGCTAAATTCCGGCAGGGAGCTTTCATTTGTATATTCTCCTTTTATGCACTTTCCTGGCGCTTTCATGACGTATGACAAGAAAAGCAAAATTCTTTTTTCAGGTGATATTTTCGGGGGCTTGTCTTTCGACTGGTCACTTTACGCGAACGAAAATTATGTTGAGGCGATGAACGCTTTTCATGAAAACTATATGCCTAGTCAGGAAATTGTCCGTAACGTGATGGAGAAGGTCGAAGAGCTTGATCTTGAAATGATCGCTCCACAGCACGGCTCGATTATAAATAAAGATATACAAAAATATATAACCTCCCTTAAAAATCTCGAATACGGGCACAACTTGTAAACAGGCACATGGCGGGAGAGATATTTTGGCGTTAACGTATAAGGATCTTGTGGAGCAGGTTGCTCAGAGAGAACTGGGTATTATCGGCCGTATTAAGACGTTAGATACTTTTCGTGAAGCCGGGATTGAGCTTGATGATGATTTATGTGTTAAAAACAGTAACGTTAACATTGAATCATTGAAATCTATCGCTGACAAGCTGCAGGAAAGATTTGGCCCCGTGGCCATAATGGCATGTAAAATTCCTTTAAACAGACTCGCCAAACAAGGCGGCCTCGAACTGCCGCCAATATTAAAGTTATAGTTTTGAAAATCAGGATTGTCATTTATATGAAGGCGGCTTCTGATTGTTAAAAGCCTTTACGCTTAATAATGAATCCTGCTATTTGCGAATTGGCTTCCGTCGCTTTCCCACCGGGATGCCGGATCGGGGTCCGGTATGACAAATTGTAAACGCATAATTATCGTTTATTAAGGTGGAAATCTTTGCAGTCATGATTCCACATCATGATCCCACGCAAACAAATGTCATCCCGCGCTTGATGCGGGATCTCGTCATTCATTCAGCGAGATACCATCGGCATGACTCTCACTTCTCTTTATGCCGATATTTAATCGTTTCTCACCATGTTAGTTTTTAGCGCGCTGACGCCGAAAATCAATATTCTTTTATCATTTTTTAGTTTAGCGTCGCCTGCCGATGATTTATCTTTCGATGAAATTTTTACAAGGTTTGTTCCCCGCTTCATTTTCACAAAAGCGCTTATTTTTTTCTGTGATTTAATTTTAATAACGTTCTGTATTCCATCGCCACTTCCAATAATGATTTCACGGCTTGTTTGTTGAGCGTTAGGGCCAAGCGAAATATCCATTTCAATCAGCGCCTTTCCGCTTTTTCTAGCAAGGAAAGTTATTTCTGTATCCTTGTTTCCGATCCAGAAGCTTTTCGTCCCTTTCCATATCTCAACACCGTTGAAGTTATTAATATCCGTGATGATCGTTCCTGTAGACTCGTTTTTTAGCCATGAGCCATCGGCCGGTGTGTAAAGGGTCGTTCCGACGCTTGTCCATACTATCTGCGGAGGTGGTGTTAAGTTGGCCATGACAGATTCGATAAAATCGGAAGACCCGGACGACTTTGACAAGATGAAAACTTTTTTGTCACGGTTTGCGTAAAAAGTTTCCAGAATTTTTATCGCTGCGTCGCGAGGCTGTAAAAGCAGGGAAACGACGGAAACTTTTTTACTGTTACGCAATGCTCCGGCAATGGGCCATCCTTCATGTGAAAATACAATAGCGGAGCTTTTGTTCTTTGCAATTCGCCGAGCCATTATCCTGGCGAAATTTGCGCCATTTATAGTCTCGGCAACGTTAACTATTTTGATATCTGTAACTCCAAGAACAAGCGGACGCTTATCCTTCATATTCACGTCAGTTACATTTATTTTTTCGGATGTTTTCAGAACAAGTTTGTTTAAACCTTTTTCAACGGGGATCGTCAGGTTGTATGATCCATGGTCTGCGGTGAAAATACGCTCTTTATATTTTTCTCCCACAGATAGCTTAAGGCCAAGCCCCAGCTTCCCCTGAACTCTTGGTGAGGGTTCGATACGGAAAGAAAATCGCGCAAGTCCGGCTGAAGGGGAGAGAAAGGATATTGTAGCGATTCCATCACCGAGCCATACGAGCGCCTTGTTGTTTGGATAATCCACACCGTTTCGATTATCAATGTTGGCAATGACACTTCTACTTTTCTTTTCAATTTTCCATGAATCTATTTTCGGTATTTGGTAGACAAAGTATCGTTCGTTTTCAAACACAAGCTTTGGGGAGGGGGTTAACGTAAAATACGCAAAGAATTTGTTCAAGGCGGATTTAAAGCCGACAATATACTTTTCCTTCGCCGGATTTTGATAAAGGTCGTTTAGAAGCGCTTCCATGAGGTTCATATTGAAAACCGATGATGATTTGAACACCAGGTTTTTATGGTTACGAAGCGTCATGGGAAGGATTTGCAAACCTAAGGCATAGGTAGAATCCCCGTAATATGAGTCAATATTGGCTACAAATATATTATCGATCCCGGTGGCGCCTAATTTGTCCATAAAAGATTTGACGTCGTTAAAACCTCTTGCGCTTATAGAGCCTGTGATATATTGCCATCGGTCCAGCCGGGGAATATCCGCTTGTTGCGGATAGTAGGCCACTTTAAAAGCCCTTGTAGCGGTTGAAAATAGTGTCATCAGAAAAAGCAGGCCGACTGCGATCGCTATAATAAATTTTATCCTTGAAGGTTTGGTCTTCAATTCTAATGGGGAAAGATTTCTGGTGAACTCACCCACTATTATTCCAATGAGCATTACAAGGGGAATTAGCGAAGGGATTATATACCTTGGGTACCATGTCTTAAATATCAGGACAAACGATAGAATCGAAACCAAAAATGATATGGCCAGGCCTGTTGCCAATTTTGATGGTTTTAAAAATGCAACTATGATGGATAGAGACGCCAACGCGCAAAAGGCGTAGCCGTTATAGACGCTTATCCATTCAATTACCAGTGATAAGTTATGCTGGAACCTCTCAATTCCAAAGCCTGAAACCTCCATGTTGGCGACATTGGAAGCGTCCTTTGGGACACCTGTGAAATTTTCGAGATAAAGGCGAAACCCGTCAAAAGTGTCTATGAATTGTGGAATCAAAAAAACAAAAGGTATTGCCATTCCGACAAAAAATATCATGCCTGACTTAAGGTAATCTTTTTTCCTGTTGGGTATCGCAAGCGACATGAAAAATATCAATGCCAGTCCGGTTAAGGCGGTGATTTTCGTGATTGACGCAAGTCCCATGAATAGTCCGCCGAGACAGACCATTTTCATCCTTTGCCTTTTTAATCCGAAAGCTGTGAAGAAAAAAGACCATGCCTGGAAAAAAGATATGAAAGGATCATGCAACGCGAGCCTGTCATGAAGCGTAGCGTATGGAAGGACGGCCCAAATGGCGCCAGCGATGGCCGCCGACTTCCAGTTGGAAAGCTCTTTTGTAACCATGAAAACACCTATCACTGTTCCAACTCCGAAAATGGATACCAGCAACCGTGTGGATAGAAGAGCGTTATCTGCGAAGATGGCTGTCGGATAAAAAATCAGGTACCCAAGGACTTTGAATCCATGGATAAGATCAATGAGGAAGTGACCTTGCGAAGAGAAGCGTAAATGGAATGATTCGTCTACAAAAGGCTCTAGAGTATCAAGGTAAAAAACGCGAACCGCCGCCGCAAGGATAATGATGGCGGATAAAGAGAGAGCCGCTCCGTAGGACCGTTTATTTACGCTTTGCAAAACTTTTATTTGCCCAGTTGTTTGCTAATAAGAATAGAAAGGTGTTTCATGACTGTTGAAATGAAACTATCGGTTAGCGCGTTGGCCTAGTCCAGCAAATAAACTAAGCGTTAAACCCTTTTTTGACTCTGTAAATAATTCTGTGTAACTGCCCGGTCATATTGTTTCCGGCATCCT
>CAYNDB010000105.1:0-8676 GCA_964395915.1 uncultured Nitrospinota bacterium
AGTTACAAATCCCTTGATGACGCGCTTGAGGTCATTATAGATTCGTTGCATAAATTGCCGGGACACCGTGAACATTAAAAATATTTGACACTGCCATGGTGAGAGCCGCTGTGACCGCTGGCGGCTGTTGGCGTATGTTTTCCCTGCGCCTATTCGGTCATATAACCGAAAAATACGTCGATTTTATAATAAAGCCCCAATGTGCGCTCATAATCTCGATCACGGGGAAAGCGAGCCCATATCGCCGCTTCGCCATAAAGCCAATGCTTGTGCAGTCGATGGCGATAGATCACCTCCAGGCCTCCGTCGTCCACTACATTACGCTCCGAGCTATCCGATGATCTGTTTTCTCCATTTGGCGCCACATCATCCGGGTGGGTTACGAACTTGATAAAAGTTTTGTATTGGAAAGCGTGATTCTCGTTTAAATGCTGGAAATAGGTTGCGGTCATCCCATAAAACAGTCCTTGTTTCTTTTTGTACCACGACACTTTAGGAGTAAACCTCAAAAGGTTTGTGCCTGCTATTTTACGGTCGAGGTCCAGCTGTGAATTTATTTCTACGCCAGTGTCGCCATACCAATAGGCGCGTTGTGTGAACCTGATCTCCCAAAGATGTAAAGGGAAAGTGCGTCGAAAGCGTATACCGCTAAAAGGCTCGATGTTAAACCCGTGAAATCGCAAGCCACCGTCTAACCGAAGATTAGTGAGCAGTTCATCGAACAACATGTATCTTAACGCCGCGTTAAATCCTTCCTTGTCACCGCTTGGCGCATTTACTTTTCTTTCATCAGGGTTAGAATCGACGGTAGTTGCGCCTTCCTCATCTGTGGCTCCGGATAATGCAACACTAACCCGCTGTTCCAAACCTGGCAGAACGAAGCGCAAACCCGTCCCGACATTGGATTCAAATCCTCTTCCTTCCTCAATAGCGCCTTTCAAGCTAAGCTTTATCCGCGACTTGTTATATTCTTCTATCTTTATCTCATTGTCGAAAAAAGAATCCATCCATTCCGCTGTAGTGGAAACATGTGTTGATAATTTTCTCTGACGTTCGTCGATACTTTCCAACTTTCTTTTGATCCATGATTTTTCTTTATTTTCGGCGGCGGATACCATGGCGATATCTAAAAACTGGCATAAAAAGGCGCTGATGCAAAAAAACGTCGCTGGCGCTATTAGTCCGTGGAATGGGAAAATACGACTTCGTTTCCTGGATGGGGGAAAAAACTGGAACATTTAAGTTTTGGGGGCCTCGTTTCGTTGTCACATTTATTCTAACACCAGACCGTAACAGGCGCAGGCGCGATAAGGCCCTGAGGCTGTGGCTATTAGCCCAACGAGCTTTCTTGCCAACTATTTTACCGGTTGTAGCTCAAAGTGGCAATTACCTATACGGGCCAGGTGCATAAAAGTAATTATATTTATACGCGGGGCATATATTTCTTGATATGGGTTATATTCTATGCTACCAATGGTGTAATTTGCAGTGGGGGCCTGCTTATATGTCGAAGCAGTTTGCGGTAATGAGCTGTTAAACATCCACATATACCATTTGGAAAACCAGTTTATAAGAATTTATTAACCGTCACATTCTGTTTCAGGCTTTCTCAACCACGCCTCTACCTCAAATATATTATATGTGATTGTCTAAACAAAATACCCCAATTCCAAAATGGTAATGACGTTAAAAAAGAAAAGCCAAAATCCTGCTTGAAGCAAAACTGGATATAGCGGATAAGAAAAAAACAAGGAGAGGAATTATGGATATTGAATTTCACTATTACATTACAAAAATAATAGCGTTGCGCGCAGGGTTCCCAAAAAATGACGCGGAAAAAATCGCTTATTCATCCCAATACGTTGACGACAATGATATCTGTTTTATGGTCAACAAAGGGATAGAAGGTGAGTATGGCAATTTTATTAGCCAAACCATGGATATTCTTAAACCGAAGCAACAGTTATTGCGTATTTATCCTATTTTCCACTTCGTGCCTGGAGATCCACTGGCCGATACAGCGAACAGAAAAGACGGTAAATTACATTTATTGAACACCACGCCCAGCAACGATATTGCCACCGAATTGCTGAAAACAGCTTTTACGGCCAAGAAAAAAACCAGGTTATATCAGATCGGAGTCGCAACCCATGCCTACGTCGATACATGGGCACATCAGAACTTTGTCGGCTGGTATGACGATTATAATGCGGTAAAAGGAAATTTGCTCCCTAACATTGGTCATGCTGAAGCGGAGCACGACCCGGACTACCCGGCGCATTTGTGGAAAGACAGCCGTCTAGTTCCCGCTCATTCCAAAATAAATAACCTGGAAAGATTTCTGGACGCTGGCAAAAATCTCTTTGAACATTACAGAACATACCTTACTGAAAACGACGCCAGCGGCAACGTCAAATGGGCAACGGTTAAAAAGGAAATTAAAAAGGCGATAGGGCCTTTCAGCGCAAGCAAGGTGGCCAAGGCGGAGCGTATTAAAAGATACGAGAAAAAGATAAAGGAGATAACCGGTGATGATGTTAAGGATTACGATGAAGCGCGCTGGTATCTGGACGCTGTTAAAATCGACGTTATAGGCTTAAAGGATTTTCAGAGCGGCTGGATGCGTGAATATTTCAATTTTTTCAAGGATAAATATTTCTGGAAAAATCTGGATACATATAAAAAGAGCGACTGGTTTCTTTTTCAGGAGGCGGTAAAAAGCCATGAAGGAGCCGCTCTTGATATGGACAGGTTCACAAAAAAGTTTGACAAGATGGGGATAGATATTCGTTTAGCGTAAGAGATTATTATGAATAATAAAGTCGCGTTGACAGATATCAGCCTCAGCGGTATCAACCTTAATAAGCTTTCTTTAATAAAAACACTTCGCGCCCAACACTTCAATACAAAAACTGAAGTGTGTGTGGAACGCGCAAAATATATAACCCGCTATCTCAAGAAACGTACCGATCAAAACGAACCGGCGGAGCTTATGCGTGCTAATGCGGTCCATCACTACCTGTCCAATCGTGAAGCTCTTTTTCTAGACGACAACCTGCTGGCTGGCGGGACCACATCGAAAAGTATCGGGGCGCCTCTTTACCCTGAGTTATTAGGTATCACAATCTGGCCTGAGCTGGAGACCATTAGTGAACGGAGGATAAACCCGCAAATATTAACAAAGGAAGACGCTGATCTCTGTAATTTTGAGATATTTCCTTATTGGATGGATAAGACCGTTTTCGAGGTGACGCGCAAAAAGTTTAATGAACCTCCCAGCATGAAGCTGATGGAGAAAATCGTATTTTATATCAGCGGGAAAGCGGGAGCCATTTCCCATTGTGTGCCGACATTTGAAACTGCGCTACATAAGGGATTGAACTCGATTATTGATGACGCGGCCAAAAAGGAAAAGGAACTTTCCGAATCCTCACCCGACGTAAAGGGCAAGGAAAAGATCGTCTTTTATCAGGCAATCCAGATCGCCATGAGAGGAATAATCAATTACGCGAAGAGCCTTTCAAAAAAAGCGGCTGAACTGGCTGAAAAGGAAACCGATCCAAAAAGGATAATAAATTATTTGAAGATGGCCGCGGTATGCTCGCATGTGCCAGCCAACCCGGCCAGAAATTTTCGGGAGGCGGTCAATTCCTTGTGGCTTTGCTTCGTTGGGATACACGCGGAAAATATAAATATGGCTATGAGTCCCGGCAGGCTGGATCAGACGCTTTATCCGTTCTATGAAAAGGATATGAAAGAGCGCAGCCTATCAGCGCAGGAAGCTCTGGAGCTTTGTTGTTGCCTTTGGTTGAAAATATCAGACAACACGAATCTTGTCCCTGAAACCGCTGAAAAATTGTGGGGTGGCGCAGGCTCCACTCCAGCCGTCACTCTGGGAGGGGTGGACAAAAATGGCAAAGACGCCGTCAACGATCTTACCTATATATTTTTAAAGACAACAGAGCTTATGCGCTTGAGGGACCCCAGCGTCAATGCCCGTTACCACTATGAAGCTAACGATAATCAATACCGCCAAAGGGTCGCCGACGTTATTATCAATACAAAGGCGATACCAGCTTTCCATAATGATGTGGCGGACATTCAAACACTGGTCAACCAGGGCCTGGAGTTGGAGCATGCCAGGGACTTCGCCATAGTCGGATGCGTCGAGTTGGCCAGTACCGGCCGTGACTATGTATCGTCATCTTCCATAATGTTCAACCTGGCTTCGGCAATGGAGATGGCCTTGCTGAATGGAAAACGGAAAATCACCGGGGAAAAACAGATCGGCCCTATAACTGGGGACCCGGCTGACTTTACCACTTTTGAAGAGTTTCGGAACGCATTTGAAAAGCAGTTGGAATGGTTGCTTGAACAAGCTATCGAGCTGAATGAATATCTGGGTAAAGTTCATCAGGAGATACTGCCCACGCCCCTGTTATCAGCATTTTTTGATGGCCCTATGGAAAAGGGAAAAGACCTCATCTTCGGAGGAGCCATTTATAATTCATCCGGAGGAAGTCACGTTGCTTTCCCTGATGTATGCGATTCCCTTAACGCCATAGAGTATGCCGTTTTCAAGGAGAAGTGGCTTTCCATGAAGGAAATGGTGGAAGCGGTGGAAAGCAATTTTGAAGCGCTGGACATTAATACCTACAATAAAATTAAAAACAAAGCTCCAAAGTTTGGCATGGAGCATCCTGTCGCCCTGAAAAATTCGAAAAGATTGATCGAATTTATCTACAGCGTTTACCAGAAACATACCAATTATCGCGGTGGCCCATATAGGCCCGCCTATTGGACAATGACCACACATGCCGGACAAGGCAAGCTGGCGTGGGCCCTTCCAAATGGCCGAAAGGCATACGAAGTGTTTTCCAGCGGAATCACACCGGCGTCGCAAGCGGCGCAAGAACTGACGGTCGCCTACAACGCGGTTGCGTCTCTTCCCGGAGATTGCATACCTGGTGGGCAGGCTCTTAATATCAAGTACACCCCGCAAGGAGCCGGCGCCGGCAATGGCGGGTATATAAAAAAGTTCGGTGATGAGATGGAAGCCTATTTCAGAAATGGCGGACTGCAAGTTCAATATAATGTGCAGACTTACGAAACCTTGATTGACGCCAAAAAACACCCTGATAAATACCCGGAAATGATCGTCCGTGTATCCGGCTATTCAGCGTATTTTAAAGATTTGAGCCCCGCCATGAAAGACGAATTAATAACACGCACGCAATACAACCTGATATCCGGGAAGGCTGTGCCACTCCCTCAAAACTGGGGGGGATGATAAATGAATCCATTAAATTTCCTGTTTGAAAAACGAGCGAATAAATTGGTCGAACAGCTCAAGTCCGGCCCTTTGGATATTTTTCTCGAAACACTTCTACTTTTGATGAGCTGGATATTTTATTTGGATAAAGATTTCAAGCGGAACATTGAGGGGTTTGACGCGAGGTACGCCTTTAAAAGCGAAGACGAAACAATCGCCGCTTCAGCCATTTTTAAAGACAGCAGGATGAAGATAAAAAATTACGCCATTGACAGCTCTAATGTAACCATCATTTTTAAAGACAGCCAGGCTTTAAAGGATTTCCTCTTCTCGGAGGACCCGGACATCATTGGAGCGATACTTAATAATAGTATCAGGACAGTGGGCAATTTGAATTACCTTCTAAAATTTGGTTACATGGCCAAACACTTGCAAAGAAAGTTTTCCATTTGATGACGTTTGAGAATCCTCTGGTTACAAATATTGTACGTGGATCATATGTGGACGGGCCGGGTATCCGGACGGTCGTTTTTTTCAAAGGATGTCCGCTACGATGTTCCTGGTGCCACAACCCTGAGACCCATGAATTTTCACAGGAAATTTCGTTTAACTACAATCTGTGCGCAAGGTGCGGGGAATGTGAAAAGCTTTGCCCCGACAATGCCATCGACATCCGGCAAAAGCAAATTATAAACCGGGATCGATGTAACGCTGGCGGCGCTTGCGCGGAGGCTTGCGGCTCAGAGGCTTTGCGAAAGGTCGGGGCATCATATACTGTGGCTGATCTGTTAGAGATTCTATTGAGAGACAAAACATTTTATGAAGTGTCTGGTGGTGGTGTAACCTTTTCGGGTGGAGAGCCTCTTATGCATATGGATTATTTAAAACCGCTCTGCCAAGCATTAAAAGAGCATGATATCCATATCACGATAGAGACCTGCGGTTATTTTAATTACCCAGACTTCAGGAAAAAGATAGCGCCTTATGTCGACCTGGTTTTTTATGACGTTAAAATTATCGATTCGCAAAAGCATAAAAATTTTACGGGGAAAGACAATATCATCATTTTACAAAATCTGAAACAATTGCTATGTGAACATGGAATCGATTGTATCCCAAGAGTCCCCCTGGTCCCTGGCGCGACAACTGATAAAAAAAATTTACTGGATATCGCTGAGTTTTTTCATGATTCAAACATCAATTCATGGCGCCTGCTGACCTATAATCCTCCAGGAAACGGAAAATGGCTTCAACTGGGGAAAAGGCCTCCTGAAGATCCGCCGAATATTTCCATTTCTCCGAATGAAGAAAAGAAGGCCGCAGGGATAATGTGTGACGGCTTTGACTATTAGGGAAAAGCAGGAAAAAGGTAAAAGCGGCGCCGTGAACGCTAGGCGCCGCCGATAATAACCTGTCAGTTGTAGCGTGACGCGCTGGTTCTACGGAAATTGTTTCGTTTGCGGGACTTGGATTTGCTGTTCCAGGAATTTCTTCCGGGGAAAGCGCCGCCCCTCGATTTCGCCTTTGCCGCCTGCTCCGAATGGAACGGATGCTCCTTATCGACAGGAAGGGAGGTCTTGATGGTTCTCTCAATCGCCCCGAGGAAAGCGCGTTCGCTTCCATCGCAAAAAGAGATCGCAATACCATCCGCTCCAGCGCGGGCGGTCCGCCCTACTCTGTGAATATAACTCTCCGGCTCGTTTGGCATTTCGTAATTAATGACATGCGTAACGCCCTTTATATCTATTCCTCTGGAAGCGACATCAGTCGCGACAAGAACCCTCGCCCGGCCATCGGTGAAATTCTTAAGCGCCTTCGTCCGCGCGCCCTGCGATTTGTTACCGTGAATCGCCTCGGCCTTCACCCTCTTTCGGTTCAGCTTTTCGGTGATTTTGTTAGCTTCATGTTTGGTTCTCGTAAAAATCAATGCGCGGTTTATCCCCGCGTCCTCCAGTAAAGAGAAAAGTAAGGCTTCCTTGTCGCCTCTCTCAACGAATAAAACCTTCTGATCCACTCCCTCGGCAGTCGATGAAAGCTGATTGATTTTCACCAGCGCCGGATTTTTTAGCAATGTTCTGGTAAGCTGTTTGACTCCAGCGGGCATCGTCGCCGAGAAAAAGAGTGTCTGATGTTTTTCGGGAAGTTCCGCGATTATCTTATTGATATCGATGATAAAACCCATATCGAGCATTCGGTCCGCCTCGTCGAGCGTAAAAAATTCGACCCTGTCCAGATAGACAATCCCCTGGTTCACTAAATCCAGAAGTCTTCCGGGCGTTGCGACGAGGACATCGACGCCACGCGCCAGCGCGCGCGCTTGTGGACCGATGCCAACCCCGCCGTAAACAACAGTGTGGGAAATTTTCAGATACCTTCCGTATATCTTGAAACTCCTGCTTATCTGATCGGCCAGCTCCCTTGTGGGAGTAAGGATCAGCGCGCGCGGAGATTTCTTCTTGCTGCCAGGCTTCCCTTTTGCCAGGTGTTGAAGAATGGGAAGCGCAAACGCGGCGGTTTTACCCGTTCCGGTCTGGGCGGATCCCAGCACGTCTCGCCCTTCCAACAGGAATGGAATCGCCTCAGCCTGAATTGGCGTCGGCTTTTCGTATTTTTCATCACGCAACGCGCGATTTATAGGCTCAATAAGGCCCAGTTCTTCAAAAGATGTAATTGACATTTATTGTTCTTTCATACTTATAGATGGAGTGTCGAACAATGCCCGGACGGAGACCGCCCGTTATACCGCCAACACTAATGAAGTTGCTTTTAGTAACGCCTTGGGGATCGCGGTTTGCGCTCTTCCGCCTGGTTTACTTTAATGCTACGGCCCTGGAGATCCATTCCGTTAAGCGCTTTGATCGCTGAATCGGCTTCGGAATTATCCATCTCGACAAAGCCGAACCCGCGGGAGCGACCTGTTTCGCGGTCAGTTATCAACCGAAGTGAATTTACGGTCCCATGTTCTTCAAATAGATCACGTAATTCGGTTTCCGTGACAGCAAAGGCGAGATTGCCTACAAAAATATTCATAGTCGTTTTTAGTCCTTAATAGTAAAATGTTTGGGCTCTGGATCAGGTTAATATGATCTCTGGCTGTGTACCAAGTCTTGGAGAGAAAATATGAGGCGGGTAAATCGCATCTGTTTCAGCCAAAATTCAGCATATAATTGCTAACGAAGCAATAATAGCGCTTTTTAGGAGAATGTCCAGTTATAGTTTCATCTGGAATTTTCAATACTCATTTGCGCCTATGATTTTCGCCCGTTTTTGGTTATATAAACGCATATGAATCAGGCTATTCCGGCATAGAGGCCATTACGGCAAAAATCGTGATGTTTAATCTCATTCGTTAATTATAATTATATGCCAGATATTGGCGCGCCCGGCAGGATTCGAACCTGCGG
>CAYNDB010000106.1:0-1438 GCA_964395915.1 uncultured Nitrospinota bacterium
ATACTGTATGAAACAACGGGGCAGACTTCGAAGGCGAAGCTTGCCTGGCTCAAGCTAAAAGAGGCCACTCATGATAAAATATATGTTGAGAGGGCCGAGCGACATTTATATGATCTATTGCATAAGGCCAACAAGAAGAATCCGCCGAAAAATGTGAAGATCGGCGGCAAGGAGTAATTGTCATGAAAATGCTCAGTTTAAATCGATATGCGCTGATCCTTGCCACTTGTTTTATTATCGGCCCTTTTGCCGACATATCAAACGCCCGGACCAGGGTCTCCGATCTGGATAAATCTATTACAAGGTGTGAGAAGGTAATAACATATGCCACGGAAATATTTGAGAAGGGAAAAATAACAAAAGGAGAGCCGATCGCCGTAAAAATTACTCCCATGCTTACAATACGAATATCGAAGGAAAATTTCGAGAATGACATGGAAAAACTGTGGGCGATTTACTACAGACTTGTAGCGGAGCGAAAGGAACTTATGGCGGCGAAGAAGCCGACTGCGGAAAAAGTTGTAAAGAAAGTCGTAAAGAAAAAAAGCAGGTTGGACGCCATGCGGGAAGAGGAAGAAAAAACTACCGCTTTTTCTCCAGAGCCCAAAGGTAAAGCTCCTATAGAATATGACTTGTATCAAGACTATCAGACTTCCCGTCAGGAAAGAATATCTTCGGAAAACCAGGCGGCGGAAGCGGACATCAGGGCAGTGATATCTGAAAGACAGACTGTTCAACGAGAGGAGCGGCAAAGGTTGAGCCGCAAAGGCCAGCTCCAGGCGCAGGCTTCCATGTGGCAGTCTGAGTTGGATAAACAAGCCTCCGGCTCGGCCAGAGTGGCGGCGGCATGGGACGAGGAACACAGCGTCGGCGGCTACGCCAGGAGATTTTTAGGCACAGTAATTCAAACAACGGTTGGGTCGTTTACCGGAGGATTGTTTGGAACTGTCGGTTCCAATGCGGCCAACAAGGCCGTGAATCAATTGTTCCCGAATTATAGCAACAATCGCCCCTCATCCTCGTTCCAGCAGAACGCTGGTTCCGGGCCGACGGGTGGACAGTGGCAAGGTAGCGGATATGGAACGCCGAAATATTGACTCGAAAGGAAAATATTTACACAGCAAACAGGTTAAAAAAATGAGAAAACGAAGCTATACAAATATAGGTTTATTCATGTTGAGTGGCGTTGTAGCGATAATTTTATTTATTGGTTTATCAAGCTCCATCGCGCTGGCTTCCGATGGCAAGTACTATGAATACGATAAAAACCCGTATAACCCCGCCAATAAATATGACCCAAAGAATCCGCTAAACCCCGCCAATAAATATGATAAGAACAATATGTATAATCCGGCCAATAAGTACGATTCAAAGAATCCGCTAAACCCCGCCAATAAATATAATAAAGAAAACCCGTTTAATCCGGCTAATAAGTATG
>CAYNDB010000106.1:1538-8610 GCA_964395915.1 uncultured Nitrospinota bacterium
AACCCCGCCAATAAATATAATAAAGAAAACCCGTTTAATCCGGCTAATAAGTATGATCCAAAGAATCCGCTAAACCCCGCCAATAAATACAACTTAAACATGCCTTTAAAGCCAATTAAAAAATAATATATATTTGTTATTTCTCCACACTGGCGTATTTTGTCTCTTTATCTATCTGGAAACAGGAAATGCGCCGCCAGTCACATCCGCCGGATATCAACGTCACGGCGCAGAGTTTTTTATACATAACGAGGGGTATATGTAATCACCCTTGTTTTCCAAAAAGGTCGCGCTTTGGCGGAGAAGAGCGCCAATATCCACGATCAATGGTCTCGATTTATTCGCAATGATAGGTCTGTCGCTTGACATAAGGCTTGATATCATGTATCTTGATATCAAGTTTAAATAAAGGGCTATGACTATGACCACTAAATTATCTGTTCACGGAGTGTACATATGGATGTCTCTATGGAAAACGACCCGGGCTGTGGAAGAGAACGCCTTGCGCCATATCGAGTCGTTAGGGTTATGTATTTCCGATTTTGCTGTTTGCGAATGTCTGCTTCATAAAGGCCCGTTACCGGTAAATGAAATAGGCGGAGCGGTGTTGTTGACAAGTGGATCCATTACCACCGCTGTCGACAGGCTTGAGGAAAAAAAGTTTGTGATACGTAAAAATCATAAAACAGACAGACGGGTGCGTGTTGTTCATTTGACCGCCGCCGGTAAAAAAATGATAAGCCGGGCTTTTACAGAACATAAAAAAGCGATGGAACAAGTGATGCGCTCCATCCCGTCCGATGAGCGGAGAAAACTTATGGATATTTTGAAAAAGATTCGCAAAGGCGCGAAAGACAATCTTAAATGAGCTAAATAAATTTATTTTAACTTTAAGTTTGAAATCGGGAGCTTTATCATGAGTAAAAAATTACGGAAAATTAAAATAACAGTAAAAGGAAGAAATACCAGCGATGGAGCCGGAGTCCGTTTGCGCAGAATGATAGGTACAGCGGAACTGGACAACCTCAATCCTTTTCTTTTATTGGACGAGTTTAAGTCCGACAATAAAGATGATTATATAGCGGGCTTTCCCACTCATCCACATAGAGGGTTTGAAACAGTAACGTATATGCTCGCCGGGGTAATGAAACATGGAGACAGCACGGGAGCGTCCGGAATATTAAAGCCTGGCGGCGCGCAATGGATGACCGCGGGGCGTGGCATACTTCACTCTGAAATGCCTCAACAGGAAGACGGTCTTCTTTGGGGTTTTCAGCTTTGGGTAAATCTTCCGGCGAAAAGCAAGATGCGGGAGCCGCGATATCAGGATATAGAGCCTCAACAGATTCCCGAAGTGACGACGCAGAGCGGGGCAAAAGTGCGGGTGGTGGCCGGGATAGTAGATGAAACAGAAGGGCCGGCGCTCGATATTGAAACTAATCCTTTATATATCGACGTGACGCTTGCCCCCAGCTCCTCGTTCACGCAAAATATTGATCCTGAGCATGTGGCGTTTGCCTACGTTTTCGACGGAGCCGTTGTGATTGACGGACAGGTTGTTGAAGCCGGGAATCTTGCGGTTTTTGATAAAGGAGACTTTGTTAGAATATCAGCCGGAGAAATAAGCGGCCGATTTCTGCTGCTCTCCGCGATGGCGCTGGATGAGCCTGTCGTAAGGTACGGTCCTTTTGTGATGAGCACACAGCAGGAGCTTGAGACCGCTTTTGAAGATTACAGAAATGGAAAGATCGGAGCGGTTTGAACTACGCTCAATATATACTTAATTATTTACATAACTAAAAGGCAGGCCGAATGGGTAAATTACACTGGCAGTTTTATTTTGGATTCTTTTTAATAGCGTTGTCTGGCGCGCTGTATTCCGTTCATTTTGCGCTGTTTAAAGACCTTCATCATATTTTGATATATCTTGTGGGGGATATTGCGTTTGTCCCTATCGAAGTCCTTCTGGTGACACTGGTAATCCATAAATTGATAGATTATAAAGAAAAGAAGGCAACTCATGAAAAATTGAATATGGTCATAGGCGTCTTTTTCAGCGAAATCGGTATGGAGTTGCTAAAGAATATTTTAGCTCTCGACAAAAACCGGGATCAGATTAAAGAGGATATGATCGTTGGAAAGAATTGGGACGAAAAAAAGATTAAAATCGCTAACGCAAAAATCGAGAAATACGACTCTAAAATCGTGGCCGATCATAGTAGTCTGGAAATTTTGGAGCGTCTCCTTCATTCAAAGAGAGATTTTCTGATAAAGCTGCTTGAAAATCCGGCTTTGCTGGAGCATGACAGGTTTACAGATCTTCTTCGCGCCATTTTCCATCTGGAAGACGAGCTGGTGATACGGATCGACATTAATAAAATTTCCGACCAGGAAAAGGCGCACATAGAAACCGATATCAAAAGGGCCTACAAACCTCTGGTTCTTGAATGGGTAAATTATTTGAAATATCTGAAAAATAGGCATCCCCATTATTTTTTGTTCGCGGTAGAGGTAAACCCGTTCAAAAAGATGGTGGCTTAAGGTCGCCCTGTGCGTTGATTCACTTTCAACGCATAGGCGCGCCAGTATTTATCTACAGTTCGCCCTCAACATTTTCCTTAATAAACTGCTGATAGTCCTCGGCGCTCACAATATGCGTTCCGTCACAGTTGAACTGCATGCGGATCGCATCATGCATCATGCTGATAATAAAATTACGCAAATAAAAATCGGGGATATTTCTCAGATCAATAAGTTTTTCCAATACACCTGAAATATCTCCTTTGGAAGCAGGGCGCCAATTGTCGTGTGATTGGGCAAGCCCATGCTTCCAGCGCTCTGGCAACTTGGCAAAGTTTGGGCCTTTGGAAATAAACTGATATAAGCTTGCGATCATTTCAGATTTTTCCTCATAAGAGATTTTCGGAAAATGTCTGTCGATATAAGCTTTATCAGTAAATTTATTGGCTGTATGGATTTCTTCAACAAAAGGGTCAAACACCGAGCTGGTTCTGATTTCACCGTTGTTAAGCCCGATGAAAATCTGGTAAACACACCGATCAAATAACAGCTCTTCAAACCTGGGAGCCAACTGGACCAGAATATTGTCGACAACACTTTCGTACCGTTCTCTGGTAAAGGCCGACTGTCGCATTGAAGGGTCGCCTTTAATGGTGACATGCAATCTTTTGGATTGGATACCGGTAGTGTTTATAAGCTTTTCTCTTAGAAAAAGCTCCTCATCCCTTTGCTCCAATATTTTTTTGACCTTGTCGGCGAGGACAGGTTGAGAAGTTGAACATTCAATAAATTTCTCTTTATCAATTCCAAGCAATGTAGAATCTTCCACCGCCACCACAGAAGCGGAGCGATTCCCTCCATTGAACATCGCCATCTCTCCAAAGTAGTCACCCATTCCCAAAGCGCAAATTTCCTCTTCCCTGCCGCTTTTATCGATGCGCACAGAGACTTTGCCTGATTGAATCACATACAATAAATCCGCCTTGTCACCAGCGGAAAAGATGGTTTCATTACTTTTATATTTTTTGATTACAGCGCAAGACTTTATCTCTTCAAATTCCGCATTAGACATATCCTTGAATATTGCTGATGAATCAGACATTCCGATAATTTCCTATTCGAAGGTATATTGATGAAGCTTCCCCACAGTCGTGTAAAATAATATCAACTCTTGTAGAAAATTTGTCAACATATCGTCTCATATTTTATTTGACCTTTTACGAAAATAGAATGGCATGATACACTTCAAAATCAACAGGCCATTGATATCGTGAGCTTGATTTGATTTTTAACCGTTTGCGTCATTCAAGACGCCATGCCTGAAAAACAGGTATATGGGTGAATAGAAATGAAAATAGCTTATAAAAACCCCAACACATACATCATCATCGCTGTAGACGCCATACTGCTCTATTTTTCTTTATGGCTGGCGCACTGGCTACGGTTCGAATCCCTGGATAATTATTACTACCAGAATTTCTTCCCAAAGATGGTATTTCCCATAGTCCTCGTGAAGCTTGTTGTTTTTGCCGCTTATGGTCTTCAGTCCGGAATGTGGAGATATACCAGTGTCATTGACCTTTTAAACATAATAAAAGCCACGTTCGTAAGTTTTCTGATAATTGTGCTGGGGTTGGTTTACTATTATTACCCTGATTTGTCCGGGAATTTTTCTCGCGCTGTTCTGATAATCGACTTCATAACAACTATTTTCTTCATTAGCGCGTTTCGCCTCTCTATCCGGCTATACCACACAACCGGGCACGATGTTAAAACTTTACTAAATTCGCTTAAACCTTCCTGGGCTTTTAAAACATCACACAAGGGGATTCCCGCTTTGATATATGGCGCAGGGGAGCGCGGAGAGCTGCTTCTTCGAAGCCTCATGAACCAGCCTAAAGCGTCACATTACCAGATTTTAGGCCTTATAAGCGCCGACCCCCGTCATGGTGGAGTAAATATTCATGGATACCCGGTGCTTGGCGGACTTGAACATATGGAAAAGTTTGTTGGCGAGCATAGCGTTAAAGAGGTTCTTGTGGCGGCGAGAATCAGCGGAGACAATTTTGAAGAGATTCACTCAATATGCCGAGCGCACAATATTGAAGTGCGTGTCGTTCCACCATATTTCGATGGTCGCCATAATAAAATTGATGTCACAAGCCTGCGTAATATGCAGATCGAGGATTTATTGGGCAGGAACCCTGTGTCTATCGACTTTTCAAAAATAGAAAAAATGTTCAAAGGCCGAAGAGCGCTGATAACAGGCGCCGGAGGGTCGATCGGGAGCCAGCTTGCAATGCGTATAGCTGAATTCGGCCCATCGCAGATAGTTATGGTGGACAAGGGTGAAAATTATCTGCATCAGCTGGAAGTCGAGCTGTGCAAATATTCAGATTCCATCGATCTGGTTTACTGTTGCGCTAACATCGTAAACCAGGAAAAGATGGCTTCTGTTTTCGACACCTATAAGCCTGAATTTGTGCTTCACGCCGCCGCCCATAAACATGTGCCGATGATGGAGCGGAACATGGACGAGGCGATACGAAACAACATCGGCGGAATGAAAGTCGTCTCAAACCTTGCTGACAAGTTTGGAGTAAAACGTTTTATCCTTATCTCCACAGACAAGGCGGTCAACCCAGGTAATGTGATGGGCGTGACAAAAAGAATATGTGAGCTGTATCTGCAAAATATCGCGCAAACGAGTAAGACACATTTTATGGCCGTCAGGTTCGGCAATGTACTGGGAAGCAATGGCAGCGTTGTGCCTCTATTTATGAAGCAGATTGAACATCGCGGCCCGGTCACCGTCACCCATCAAAATATGACCAGATACTTTATGACCATACCAGAAGCCGTTCTTCTTATCCTGCAATCTATCGCCATGGAAAAACAGGGCGGGCTTTTCCTCCTTGATATGGGAGAGCCAGTTAAAATACTGGATCTTGCGAAAAAGATGATACTCATGGGAGGGTTCGAGGTTGATAAAGATATCGATATAGTCTTCACCGGCTTGCGTCCTGGCGAAAAAATGGAGGAAGAATTAATTGGCGCACACGAGCAGGCGGAAAAAACCACCCACCCCAAAATCGACAAAATACGTATTGAAGGTGAGCCTTGGGCCGGAGTCGAAAAACTAGTAGATCAGGCCCTGCGGCAGGTAACGTCCGACCCGGATGGAGCATATCGGGATATTATATCGTGGCTGAAAAAACCGGACGAAAAACCATCCTCGAAAATTATTGACTTTCCATCATCAACATCACGTGAAAAACACGGATAAAAGCTGAATACGTTTCAAAGCTTTTTGCTGATCGGTGTCGTAGGCGGGCTAAAAGACACAAAAACGCCCGCAGGTAGAACCCCCCTATCCCGCGGGCGCTAAAAACTCAGCGGTAACAGCTATTTTCTGATTTTGTTAACAAAATACCCCAGGCCCATCGCGCCGGAACCAAGTAAAAGCAAGCTCATAGGCTCAGGAACTGAGGCGCAATCCTTCACATCACAACCAGCCACTTGAGCCTGCGCGTCTCCCACCAGAGCAATGATCGCGACAACCGCCATTACGACAATACCAAATATTATGTTTTTCATGATATGTCTCCTTGAATTGGTAATGTTTATTTGTTTCTGCTTTCTAATCACTTTTTTATATATCTAAACAATAAGCAAACACCATACCAACCCATTGAAGTAGACGTAACTGTATGAATACACTGATTTTATATCTGACCAACTAAAAGGGGCAAAGCCAATATATGTAAAGAATCCTGACACTACATCTTTATCTTTTCAGGAGAGGTGGGTCAATCCATTGAAATATAAAAAGTTATTATCAATTTCAATAAAAAGAAAACTGTAAAAAGTTTTTACACCACATTTGGTGTAATGTAGATTCAAATTGCGGCGCTAAATAAACCTTATTTTTCAGTATGTTACAGGCAAAGTATTGATAGGTTAAGGTGTAAAGGGTCCTTGCATACAGGATTTAAGCTATCGGTTTTGAGGATTTTCAGGCTAAAAGCGCAAAAGGAATGGTTAGCCTAAAAGAGCCGTTATAACACCTATCGGTATTTTGGCAGAGGTGGTTATTATCCTGACCAGCATGTCGTACAGGACAAAAACAAGCCAGCGAGCGGCTTTATTTATCAGACAAGCCGGGGTTTTTGTTTTACGTCTATTCGGCGTGAGATGGATGGGCCACACCAAGCCGCCCTTTGAAACGTTCCAGTGTTTTTATATTGTCAAGCACAGAGCCACAACTTCCAAAGCATGCACAGCCTGGTATCGTCTCCTGGCTTATCGGCAAGTTTTTTGAACGTTCCCGAAAACTGTTATACGTCTTTCCAAACCAGATATCCTTGAATGAAGACGTTGAAATATTTCCCAAAGGCTTAAGACAATAGCAGCATGGGCGCACGTCGCCATTTTCCAAAACCATGACATAAGTCCAACCCGTATAACACGGATATCGTCTGTAATAGTCCCCGTTTACCGTATAACCCAGATATTTTCCATCGTCCTTTGCGCCGAAGTTTTCGCTGTACCG
>CAYNDB010000107.1:0-3531 GCA_964395915.1 uncultured Nitrospinota bacterium
GAGTTTACCTCCAAAATCTGAACAAAGACACGAGTGACTACCAATCCATTGGTATATTGAAAATATTAATTCTGAAATACTGCATTCGCTCTCTTTAATGAATATATGGATGACGATAATAGAAAACCTGACAGACGAATCGATCTTAATTAAATCTTCATATAACCCTTGTATACTCTATTTGTCATGAGAAACTAAGCAATGAAACATGAAATCTGAAGCAATCCTAATCATAGAAGACGAGCCCGATATCAAGGATGTAATTGAATACAACCTTAAGAAAGAAGGGTACCGCATATTTTCCTCCCTCGATGGTGAGGAGGGCTTGAAACTTATCAACACCGAAATTCCTAATCTTGTTCTTCTAGACTTGATGCTGCCCGGCCTGGATGGGCTGGAGGTTTGCCGCAGGCTGAAAGAAAAGCCGGAGACGCGCGGTATACCGATAATAATGGTTACAGCAAAGGGGGAAGAAAGCGATATCGTCCTTGGGCTTGGCATCGGCGCGGATGACTACATAACGAAACCCTTTAGCCCCAGAGAGCTTGTCAGCAGGGTAAAAGCCGTTCTTAGGAGAGGGACTCTAAAAAAAGATAATAATAAACCTCCGAAGATTTTCCATAAAGGGCTGGTGATAGACCCTGGGAAATATGAAGTGCGTGTAGACGATAAAATAGTTGTTTTGACCGCTACGGAATTCAAGTTGCTTCACTATCTGGCGGAGCGGCCAGGACAAGTATTTACTCGAGATCAATTGATTAACGCCGCTGTCAATGAAGACGCGTTCGTGAGCGACCGCAACATAGATGTGCATGTGCGCGCTATCAGGAAAAAGCTTGATAAACACCATGATCTGATCGAAACGATACGCGGTATCGGCTATCGCTTCACTGACAAGGGAGAGTCATAACGTGTTTTCGTACCGGTTTCTTTGGAAAATCTATGCCGGATTTGCGGCGGTTATTCTTCTTTCCTCCGCGCTGCTTGGAGTTCTTGTAACCAGGTGGATCAAAAGCGATTCTATCGATGGTATACGAAGCGAACTGCAATCACAGGCATTACTGCTTAATGTAATCGCGGAGGAGGATGGCCGCCTTAAAGGGGACTACCTTCAGGGGAAAATCAGAGAGCTGGGAAAAACCACCGGCGCAAGATTTACGATACTGGATAAAGATGGAGTGGTGATAGCCGATTCTCACGAAGACCCAAAGTTAATGGACAATCACGGAAACAGGCCGGAAATACTTTTCGCCCGTTCACATGGAGAGGGAAGCTCGACCCGTTACAGCGATACGCTCAAAACAAGGATGATGTATTATGCGCTGCCAATGCGACGAGCGGGGAAAATTTCGGGGTATGTGCGAGTTTCGATCTCGCTTATTAAAGTTGATGAAAAATTATCCCGGCTGAAAAATACGGTTATCCTCGGCGCTGGAATCGCCGTTATTGCGGCGCTTGTTCTGGGATATTTTCTGGCGCGCAATTTTTCACGCCCACTCGAATCCATGACACAAGTGGCGGAATCCATGTCCAAAGGCAAATACGATGAAAAGCTTCCGGAAAACAGAGATGACGAAATCGGAAAACTCGCCAAGGCGTTAAACCACATGGCCGATAGCCTGAGGATACGGATCGAGACAATAAGCGGAGAAAGAAACAAACTGGAGGCCATTCTTGCCGGCATGGTGGAAGGTGTTATAGCCGTTCGTTTAGACGAACGCATCGTACATATAAACAAAACCGCTAGCGATATCATAGGCGCGCCTTTTACCAATATCATTGGTAAGCCATTGTGGGAGGTGACATATCTGCAGGAGTTAACGGATATTCTGGATAGAACTCTAAAGGACAAAACGAAGGTTCAAAAAGAAATAAAAGTAGTTGGCAAACAAGGTGAAAGGTCAATCGAAGTTCTTTCATCTCCAACATTCACAACGAAAAATAACATTTCTGGGGCGGTAATGGTCCTGCACGATATAACCGAGCTTTATTCACTCGAACGGATCCGGCGCGATTTTGTGGCAAATGTTTCCCATGAGTTGAAAACACCGATCGCCGCTATACGGGGAATGATTGAAACGATTGTTGACGACGAGGAAATGTCCAGGAAAGATGAGAAGAAATTTCTAACGAAAATAGAAAAACAATCCATAAGGCTTTCAGCTCTGGTCAGCGATGTGTTGACAGTTGCGCGGCTTGAATCAGATAGAAGCTCAATAGATAAGGATGTTGTTGATCTTGGCGATATGGTCGATAGCGTGATCCGAACGTTTTCATCGGAAAGTGAATCTCGCGGGATAATAATACATTCCGATATTCCTGACGAACCTGTCCTGGTCACAGGAGACGAAGAGGCTCTCTCGCAGGCGATAAGCAACCTTACCGACAATGCCCTTAAATATACTGCGTCTAACGAGAACGTGTATGTGCGCCTTAAAGCAGGAAACGGGAAAGCCGTGATAGAAGTGCAAGACACCGGTATAGGCATTGAGCCTAAGCATCAGCAGAGAATATTTGAGCGATTTTACAGGGTGGACAAGGCCAGGTCGAGAGAGCTTGGAGGCACAGGACTTGGCTTGTCTATCGTAAAACACGTCGCCATATCGCACGGCGGGACCGTTGAGGTGAAAAGTGAGCCTGGAGTCGGAGCTACTTTCAAGATTATTTTACCGATTTCCAGAAAGTTTGCATGATCTTAATATTGTCTTAACAAACAACTGCTAAAAAGTAACCAGAAGAATAAGAAACTATTAATAAACACAGGAGAAAAATGATGAAAAGGTTTTTGTTTTCTGGCCTTTTAGCATTTCTGGTTATAACAACCGGCTTGGCGAAGGCCGAAGCGGACCGCAACCTTAAGGGCGTCGTGAAAGTGGACGGCTCTTCAACCGTTTTCCCGATAACCGAGGCTGTAGCTGAAGAATTTTTGCACGAGTATCCAAGAGTGCGCGTTACAGTTGGCATTTCAGGCACCGGGGGCGGGTTCAAAAAATTCCTGGCTGGAGAAACCGATATCAACGACGCTTCCAGGCCGATTAAAAAAACGGAACTTGAAAAAGCCAGGAAAAACGGGATAGATTTCATCGAACTTCCGATCGCATACGATGGCCTGTCTGTAGTTGTAAATCCAAAAAATGATTTTGTGGACTATCTGACCGTTGAGGAGCTAAGGAAAATCTGGCAACCTGGCAGCTCTGTTAAAAAGTGGAGCGATATAAGACCCGGTTGGCCTACCACCCCTATAAACCTTTATGGCCCCGGAACCGATTCCGGCACGTTCGACTATTTCACCAAGGTTATCAACGGAAAGGCCCAGGCGTCACGTCCGGACTTTACAGCCAGTGAAGATGACAATGTGCTTGTGAGAGGTATAGCTGGTGACAAAAACTCGTTGGGATATTTCGGTTTCGCTTATTATGTTGAAAATCGCAACATACTCAAGATCGTGCCTGTCGAATCGGGAGACGGGCCAGTGGCCCCATCGATGAAAACTATTAACGATGGAACATACAAGCCTCTATCAAGGCCGAT
>CAYNDB010000107.1:3631-8386 GCA_964395915.1 uncultured Nitrospinota bacterium
GAAAGTTTAATAGTAGGAATACTGTCTCTATGCGCCGGAATTTCCGTCGTTACAACCATTTCCATTATCTCGGTTCTCCTAAGTGAATCCTGGGGGTTTTTCCGTGAAGTTCCAGTGGCCGATTTCCTTTTTGGGACAGAGTGGACCCCCTTGTTCATACCTCGCTCGTTTGGGGTGGCGCCCCTGGTCAATGGTACGCTCCTAATAGTTATAGGATCAGCGCTCATAGCCTTGCCGGCTGGATTGCTTAGCGGGATATATCTTTCTGAATATGCGACCAGCAGGGCAAGAAGCGTAATTAAGCCTTTGCTGGAAATCCTGGCTGGAATACCAACTGTGGTATATGGATATTTCGCGCTTACTTTTCTTACACCTATTATCAGGAAAGTGTTCCCGGACGCTCAGGTGTTCAATGCGGCAAGCGCCTCTATTGTTGTGGGTATAATGATCTTGCCTATGATAATTTCTCTTTGCGACAATGCGTTGCGCGCGGTTCCGGAATCTCTGAGACATGGCGCTTACGCCCTTGGCGCAACCCAGTTCGAAGTCACTTCCAGGATCGTTGTTCCAGCCTCGCTATCAGGTGTTATGGCGTCATACATCCTTGCTTTGTCGCGAGCGATAGGGGAAACGATGGCGGTGACGCTTGCCGCTGGCGCAACACCAAGGATGACATTGAACCCGCTTGAGAGTATTCAGACCATGACGGCGTATATTGTCCAGGTAAGCCTTGGCGACGCTCCGGCCGGAACTGTAGAATACAAAACGGTTTTTGCTGTCGCGTTGCTATTGTTCGCCATTACGCTTGTAATGAATGTCGCGGCGAACAGGATACTTGCCAGGTTTCGGGAGGTATACGAATGATCTCGTCCAGTTTGAAAAACAGGCATCGTTTTTCCACGCTTTTCAGATTATTATGCGCATGCTTCACATGGTTTGGGCTTTTGATTCTTTTCGTTTTGATAGCTCATATAGCTATGCAGGGACTGAAGTGGGTGGATATGCAGTTTCTTACAAGTTTCCCGTCCCGTTTCCCTGCAAAGGCCGGAATTAAATCCGCGCTATGGGGGACCGTATGGCTTTTGGGTTTCACTGCGTTGATATCTATTCCCATTGGAGTCGGAGCCGCGGTCTACCTGGAAGAATTTTCTGCAAAAGGAAAGGTAAACAAGTTTATCGAAATAAACATAGCAAACCTCGCCGGTGTTCCTTCGGTTGTATACGGGATTCTGGGGCTTGCGATATTCGTCCGTTGGATGGGGTTGGGGCGAAGCGTTCTGGCGGGAAGCCTCACTATGAGCCTTCTTATACTTCCAATAATTATCATGGCTTCGCGTGAATCAATTCGGGCGGTGCCAGACTCCATTCGCTATGCGGCGCTGGCTCTTGGCGCGACAAAATGGCAGACTGTGCACGCCCATGTGTTGCCTTCCGCGCTTCCGGGTATATTGACAGGGATTATCCTTGCCATGTCTCGATCCATAGGCGAAACGGCTCCCCTTATAATGATCGGCGCGCTCACATTCGTAGCGTTCACTCCTGATGGCCCCATGGACTCTTTTACGGCGCTTCCTATCCAGATTTTCAACTGGGCGTCACGACCACAGGAAGAATTTCACCAGCTTGCCGCAGGGGCCATAATCGTTCTGCTTGTGGTTCTTCTGTTGATGAACGCAACGGCAGTTGTAATCAGACAAAAGTATGAAAGAGGGAAAAAATGAAAAGCGCGGCGGAAACGACTAGGGAAAATTCACAAACTGCGGAAGCCGTTATTCTCGAAGCGCAAAACGTATCAATATCATATGGGGCGACAGAAGCCGTAAAAAATGTTTCCCTGCCGATATACAAAAACCGGATAACGGCCATAATAGGGCCTTCCGGTTGCGGGAAAAGCACGCTCCTGCGCGCTTTCAACAGGATGAACGATTTCATTCCGGAAGCCAATATGACAGGAGACATAGTTTACGCAGGCAAAAACCTGTACAGCGCGTCAATTGATCCGGTGGAAGTGCGCGGGCTTATCGGCATGGTATTTCAAAAGCCAAACCCTTTTCCGAAATCCATTTATGACAACGTGGCGTGGGGGCCTTCTATCAACGGAAGGAAAAAGAATCTCCAACATGTTGTTGAACAATCATTGAAAAAGGCGGCGCTGTGGGACGAGGTAAAGGAAGACCGTCTGTATGATTCCGCCCTCAACCTTTCCGGCGGCCAGCAACAGCGGCTTTGTATCGCAAGAGCGCTTGCCATGGAGCCGGAGGTGATACTCATGGACGAGCCATGCTCGGCGCTCGATCCTGTTTCAACGGCGAAAATAGAGGATTTGATGTTCGAACTGAAACAGCGATATACAATTGTGATTGTCACACACAATATGCAGCAAGCGGCTCGCGTATCTAATTATACGGCGTTTATGGAAAATGGGGTTCTAGTCGAATTCGGTGAAACAAACCAAATATTCACTCGTCCTCAAAATAAAAGAACCGAAGATTATGTAACGGGAAGATTCGGCTAAAGGAGATAAAATGTCCAAACATCTACAGCGCGATATAGATCATCTTAAAAAAGAAATCCTGTCATTAGGGGCAATGGTGACCGACGCTATCAACAAGGCGGTTCTCGCCCTGATAGACAGAAGGACGGAGTACATATATCAAGTAATTAATAGCGATTACCTGATAAACGACAGGGAAGTGTCTATTGAGGAAGAATGCCTGAAAATACTTGCGCTGCACCAACCGGTGGCGGGAGACCTTAGGTTTCTTATTGTTGTGCTCAAGGTAAATGACAATCTTGAGCGGATGGGAGACCTTGCCGTGAACATAACGGAACGCGCCAAGTATCTAACACAAAAAGAAAAGCTTAATGTCTCTCTCGATTTCCCTCACATGACGGAGCTGGTTCAAACCATGGTGCGGGAAAGTCTCAAGGCGCTTATAGAACGTGATACGAGTATCGCTAGAAACGTTTTAATAATGGACGATGAGGTGGACGCCTTAAACAAAAATATGTACCAGGTTCTTCAAAAAATGATGATGGAAGATTCTTCCACCGTTAAACGAGCTATACACACCCTATCATCATCCCGGCATCTGGAGCGCATCGCCGACCTTGCCACCAACATTGCCGAGGATGTCGTATTCATGGTCGATGGTGAACTGATACGACATCGCACAGAAGATTATCTGGAATCGAGCTCCGAGTAAATTCAGTCGTTTATAAAATAAAGATTGAATATAAAAGTGTTATGGCGGAGAGGGAGGTAGGCCTGATGGCAGAGTAACAACTTCCAAGCTTCCGTTACATCGGCGGCCTTGTTCTTGTCAGGCAAAGCTCCACAAGTTCATCCAGGCTGGCGGTTCCCACGCACATAACGCTGTCCGCCCCGGCCCAGTATATCTTCACGGAGCCATCTTCTTCGGCGACGGCTCCACAAGTAAATACGACATTATGCACATAGCCGGTAAGCTCCCAGGTCTCTTCAGGCGCAAGTATCCAATCGTCCGATACACCGATGATTTTGGATGGGTCATTAAGATCATGCAACGCAACGCCGAGCCGGTACACGGCGCCGTCCATTGTGTTGAAGACACCATGATATATGCTGAGCCACCCTTTTTCAGTTTTTATTGGCGTCGCGCCGGGGCCAATTTTCATCTCATCCCAGTGATACTGAACCGGTTTCATTACCACTTTTGAATCGCCCCAATGGATAAGGTCCGGCGACCACGATATCCATATGGACCAGGGGCTGATCTCCGAATGGGGGCGGTCCAGCCTGGCGTAAAGGCCATTGAATTTTTCCGGGAATATCACGACATTGCGCAAGTCCGCCTGCGTGATAAGCGACACTCTTTCCACCGACTTGAAATCGCGCGTTTTCGCAAGCCCTATTCGAACGCCATGCCGGGAATAGGCGCTGTACGTTATAAGGTATTCCCCACCGATTTTGCAGATACGGGGATCTTCCACGCCATACTCCTCGTATTCCGCGCCCCCGACCATAAACGGCTCGGGGCCGACCGTAAAATTGAACCCGTCATCGCTTTCGGCAATACCTATTATCGACCGCCCGTTGCGCAGATGGGAGCGGAACAGCATCACGTAACGTCCTTCATAGTTCGTCATTCCGGCGTTGTGGACAGTTTCTACTGTATAGGGAACATCTTTTTTAGTGAGAATCGGGTTGCCCTCATACCTCTTTACTATAGGTTTACTTGACGTTGCCATTAGCGCCTTCTCCTAAACAGTCTTTGTCACCAATGATTTTTCCGTAGACCCCTAGATATTTTTCCGCCATTGTCTCGACCGTGAAATGTTTCTCCACGTAACTGCGGCAAACGCCCCTATCCAGGTTGCTAATTTCCCCCACAGCTTCCACAGCTTCATTGATATCTTTCACGATAAATCCAGACTCTCCATTTTTTACCACTTCCGGGACGGAGCCGCGGCCATACGCTATAACCGGACAGCCGCAAGCCATCGACTCGATCATGCTTAGCCCGAATGGCTCATTAAAGTTGATCAGGTGCAGAAGGGCCATAGCCTCTCCAAGGACTTCCGCTCTTTTGTCCGGCCCGACCGAACCGATATATTCCACCGTTTCACCGTCTATGTGAGGCTCCACGCGAGTTTTGAAATATTCCTCATCCTGTATAATTCCGGCGATAATGAGCTTTACGCCTGCTTTTTTTGAAACCTCAATAGCCTCGTATGCTCCCTTATCGGGGTGGATACGCCCAAAGAACAGCAGGT
>CAYNDB010000108.1:0-8372 GCA_964395915.1 uncultured Nitrospinota bacterium
ACCCGCCGGCAAAAGAAAAGGTGGCGCCAAATATAAAAATCGTAGTGACAAGCGTTAATATCCTGAGCATGGTTTTATTTCTCCAACATGGCAAATTCAGTTAAAACGGCGATTCACCCGTCAACAGTTTCTCCAGCTCTTTTGTCATCTTAAGCCTGTATGAGCAGGAAGATAATACAAGCGGGCTATTGACAGCCAGAAGCCTGGCGTTAATTATCACAGAATCCGATGTGGCGACATATGTTCCCGCAAGCACGGCGTCCGCCGTTGATTTGTTCAATACTTCATGCGCATCGCGGGAAAGTATCATCTCCCCGAGCTCCTGGCGCATAAATATATCTTTTCCTTTACGAAGCTCTGATACTGTAAAACCTGCCTCGTGAAGCTTGTTGAGCAGTTGTTCCGCCATCACCCTGCCGAACACGGACGACTTGCTAAGGTTATTCAGATCGACGAAGGTGGTGACAACCATTGGCTGTCCAATAGTTCGGGGTTTCCTGAGCCTTTCTTTTATAGTGTACGCCATAAACGATGTGCCAAACCGATCGTCCTCGGAAGGGCCGCTGGGTCCGGACGCCACCTGCATACCGGCGCACCCGTATGTAAACAAAACAAATATAAAAACCGCTACGCCATTTCGTATTTTATACATATCAGTACCCTTCCACTGTTTCTGTCGGCATGATTGTGGTGATCTCGTTTTTCAACATCGCCGTTACAAACTTATTCTTCTCGCTGGCGTCCACTATCATGCTGGAGGCTCCAGCCACTGTTCTTGTGTCACCTCTCACCAGCCTTGCATTTACAATCACATTATTGTCGGCCCGGACATAGGTTCCCACAATAACCGCGTCCACTTTTTTATCGTTCATAAGGCGGCTCATTTCTCTGCTTAACCCAAGTTCACCTATCCTTACGTCAACATAAAAATCCGGCGTAACGCGAAGCTCCACAACGTTGTAGCCCATCCTGGCGATCTCCGCCATCACCTGCTCTGTCATATACCTCCCGAATGTGGCCGCGCGATACATATTGTCAACATCAACAAAAGTCGCCACGGCAACAGTCATGTCGTCATTGGAGCTTAGCAAGGGCTCCGATATTTTTCTGGCCATATTGCGCGACATGCTTTGCAATATCTCGGCGTAAGTGTCAACATCCGCCAATATTTTTTTACGGATGGTAAGCCTGGCCTCCATGCCGGGACCATCCGTATCAGACTTGGTATTTTGAAATACGGGTAAAAGGAACTTATCACCCCGTAAATCCATCATTGCGCTCGCCGCCGCAAGAACGCCGGAGCCGTCCGCGTCTACAAGGCGCACATTTAAAAGAACTTGCGAACCGGATTTCACATATGTGCCTACAAGAGCCATATCCGCGTTGAATTGCTCGCTTAGAAGAGTGATATCACGCGAGAGTGAAAACTCGCCTTCGTTATCAAGTATCCAGAAATCTTTCGTCTTGCGCGCTTCGATAACATTGAAGCCAAACCCCGCAAGCTCTGTCATTAGTTGCTCAGAACATAGCCTGCCAAAACCGGTTGGTCTGCTTATATCTTCCACAGGGACGATTGTCGTTACCAGCGTATTGGTTTTGGAGGGGGCTTTGACGCGAGCCGCTTGGGCCAGCTTGTCCGCAAGATATCGCATCTTCCAAACAAAGCGCTGGGTATAGATAGCTGGACGTGGTGGCCACGAGTCCTTCTGTGCAGGTCCGCTCTGATCGGCGGCATAGGGAATCCAGCTAAGCTCCCTTTGAAAGCCAGGCTCTCTTTCATAGTGTGAGCACGCTGTAAACATTAATGTTATCGATGTGAGCAAAACCACATATTTAATAAACATGTTCTACATACCTCCGTTTTCGACCGCGAAGACTTTTACCACGGGTGAAGGCTCATGCGCGCCACGACTTAAAAGCTTTGCAATATAGTTGTTATGTTTCAGGTCCGTTACAATCCTGCCCACAGAAATCAACCTCGAGGTATCCAGGCTTAGAAGACGCACATTAAGCGTCACTTTTTGCCCCACCACCGTATACGAGCCGGCAATAACGCTGTCCACCTGAAACTTTTTCATTAGCTTCTCGCTACGCCTGGACAGGACCAACTCCCCTTTTGTGCGAATTATATCGATATCGACTCTTTGCCGCAGTTCACGGACACTAAAACCAAGCTTGAACAATTCCGCTGATAGTTGCTCCGAAACGTACCTGCCAAACGATGAAGTCTTTTCAAGGTTGTCCAACTCAACGAAAGTCGTCACAGCAATAGTCTTGTTTGACACGGAAAATTCACGGACGCGGCTTGAAATTTCTATCGCAAGTTCAGCAATGCTGCTGTTCAACTCAGCGATTTTATTTCTTTCAGGCTCTTCAATATCCATCTGCATAGTGGAGCAAGAGGAAAACAGGGTTGGCGTGACAAATAGAAGCAGCGCAATGAAAACAAGGCTGCTTAAAAACCCTTTTACAGAAACTTTATGCGGCATCAACGTTTTCCCACCAAGATATATCGTTATTTATATTGTAATTTTCGGCATCCTGAAAAAATACTTAAGCTAAATCTAATAACCCTCGTCTTGCAAAACCGTCCAGTATTTACAATATAAAACCGTCATATTGTTGACGCAGGTTGTTGGCAAAGATTATTTTGATGGGTGAGTCGTGATTGCCGATCCGTTCAAGTTCCTTTACAATATTGAATATATTTCCAAAGCCCATGAGGGCGCCATCCCGCGGGTTTAAACTGGGGCAACTTTCTCAACAGGTGGATATTAGAGCTATTTCATGGAATCGAAAATTCTTGTAATCATTCCGACATACAATGAGATAGAAAATATCGAAAACATTGTCGCGGAGGTGTTCAAATATGTGCCCACGGCCAACATACTTGTGGTGGACGACAACTCCCCGGATGGAACCGGAGCCGCAGTAGAAAAGCTGAGCGAAAAAGACGACCGTGTTCGCCTTATCATGCGCCCTGGAAAGCTGGGACTTGGCACCGCGTATATAACAGGTTTCCAATACGCCATAGAAAATGAATATGATTATATTTTCGAAATGGACGCTGATTTTTCCCACAACCCGGCGCACATGCCACGATTTCTTGACGCGATCAAGGGGGCGGACCTTGTCATAGGCTCCCGGTATATCTCGGGTGGCGGGATAGAAAACTGGTCGATTTCCCGTAAATTTGTCTCACGTTGCGGCAGTCTTTACTCGCGTCTGCTGTTATCGGTTCCATACAAAGACCTGACTGGCGGGTTTAAATGTTTCCGCCGAAAAGCCCTGCAGGCTATCCCGCTGGAGGAAATACAATCGGAGGGATACGCTTTTCAGATCGAGGTGACGTATAGAACACACAAGCGCGGATTTCTGATAAAAGAAATCCCTATTCTGTTTGCGGACAGGCGGGGAGGACACTCCAAAATGTCGTGGAAAATATTTTTCGAGGCGATATACAGAGTATGGCAAATGCGGTTTACGATTTGATCAGGATCAAGGCGCCAACACCCGTTTTCCGCAAAGTATTGCTTATAGCGGGCGAGGAATCGGGCGATATATACGCAGGACGTATAATTTCACATCTCATGAAAATCTCGCCTGGGCTCAGGGTCGAGGGCATCGGCGGGGAGCGCATGAGAAAGTCCGGCGGCCATACTTTTTACGATATATCTGAAATGTCGACCGTTGGATTCATATCCGTAATTGGCCGCATCCCTTTTTACAGAAGAGTATTGAAAGACCTCAAGTCCCGGATCGCTTCCGGGGAGTATGACTCGATAATTCTTATCGATTATCCAGACTTCAACCTTCGCGTCGCTAAAATGGCGGAAAAATCAGGAGTTCCTGTTTTCTATTATGTCTGTCCGCAGTTTTGGGCATGGCGCAGGTACAGGGTGCGGGCTGTTCGCAAATTGGTGGACATGATGATTGTTGTCTTTTCGTTTGAAGAGGATTTTTATTTAAAGCATGGTGTAAACGCAAGGTTCCTGGGGCATCCAATACTTGACGAGGCTAAATTGCCGGAGGAAAAAGAGAGGGTGGAACTGCGTAAAAAGCTTGGGGCGGGCCCAGGCGATACGTTGCTTGGACTGTTGCCGGGGTCACGCAACAGCGAAGTGGAGACCATGGCTCCGCTCATGCTGGAATCGCTAAAGACAATCCGCGCCATAAATCCGGTGAAAGTGGTAATACCTTGCGCCGATTCAATCGACTCGACGCTTCTTGAAAAAATTGTGGCCGATTCCGGTGAAGAAGCTCTCATCGTCAAAGGGAAGACATGGGAGACTATGTGCGCATCTGATTTTCTCATATGCAAGTCCGGCACATCGACCCTGCAGGCTGCGATAGCCGGAACACCGATGGTGATCGTTTACAAGCAGGACGCCTTTTCATATCACATCGCAAAATATCTGGCTTATGTGCAATGGGTAGGACTGCCAAACCTTCTTTTAGACCGCGAAGTGGTTCCTGAGCTGTTGCAAAACGATGTCACCCCGATGAAGATCGCCACCGCATGCACGCCATACCTTTCAGACCCTGAAAAGTATCGGGAGATGAAAGAAGACCTCCTCTCTGTCCGCTCAATGTTAGGAGAGCCGGGAGCCGCAAAACGCGCCGCCGAGCTGATCGTAAATTACATGCGGAAAATCTGGGTCGAGGATTAAAGCGCCTTTCAGCTTCAAGGAGTTAAGCTTCCTTCCCGGGAACACCCCTGTACCGCAAGACAGCGATTTAGTCACAAACCGCGTCCCGCAGGTTTTTTCCATGTAAGCCATAACCCCGCAAACGTTTATGACCCTATATTAAGTGTGGAAAGGCTTACGGGAAAAGCGAAACACTATCTTTAGGAGGTTGCCATGAGAATCATATTTGTATTGTTTGCAATGCTGGTTTTAACGCCTTTTTCAGCAAACGCGGATAATGTTTGGAAAGCTGTTGCGGATGGTGACACGATAAAAGCCGTATCCATGATAAATTTCGGAACCGAAATTAACTCGGCAACAAAGAACGGAACCACTCTGTTGATATTCGCCGCGGAAACAGGTCATCTGAAAATTGTAAAAGCATTGATAGGTAAAGGTGTCGATATAAACGCCAAAACAGCTCCCGGGTACACGGCCCTGATGCTCGCCGCGGACAACGGTCATACCGAAATCGTAAAAGCCCTGATCGATTCCGGGGCTGATATCACGGCTGAAAGCTCACATGGGGACACGGCCATGTCCATGGCGTCCTACGCGAACCGGAATGAAGTGGTTAAGGCGCTGAAAGAAGCTGGAGCTAAATAATAGAGATCGCTTAAGTCTGCGAATTTCTTTATTTGCAAGCTTGAGAGGCGGGAATACGCGCATCGGGATTGCGCGGCGCAATAGTGTAATGTAGGATGGCTTCTACTATCAGCATTCACTAAGGTTTGTTTTTATGGCGCCTCTTTTAGAGCTTGACGATGTAAAGGTATATTTCAATACCGCTGACGGGATGGCAAAAGCTGTCGATGGCGTCTCATACTCCGTCTATCCCGGAAAAACACTTGGCGTGGTTGGAGAATCCGGTTGTGGCAAAACGGTTTCGGCGCTTTCCATATTAAGGCTGATCCAGCCTCCTGGTGAAATCGTCGCCGGAAAAATATTGTTCGAGGGCGTAAACCTGCTCGACCTTTCAGAGAATGATATCCGCAAGGTGCGCGGCGCCAGGATTTCAATGATATTTCAGGAGCCTATGACGGCATTGAACCCGGTATTTACGATCGGCGACCAGATAGGCGAGGTTGTGCGCCTCCATCGCGGGGCCAGCAAAAAGGAAGCTATCGACAGAGCGGTGGAAATGCTTACAAAGGTAGGCATACCGTCACCGGAAAAACGGGTGTATGAATATCCGCATCAGCTTTCCGGAGGTATGCGTCAACGCGCCATGATCGCGATGGCGTTGTCGTGCGACCCGACCTTGCTTATTGCCGACGAGCCGACCACCGCCCTTGATGTGACAATACAGGCGCAGATTCTCGACCTTATGGTCGATATGAAAGAGCAATATCACGCTTCCATAATGATGATTACGCACGACCTTGGAGTGGTGGCGCAGACATGTGATGACGTGGTGGTAATGTATGCTGGCAAGGTGGTGGAAGCCGCTCCTGTCAAAGCGCTCTTTGCAAACCCCGCCCACCCTTACACACGCGGCTTGCTGGACTCCATTCCCGTCCGCCACGGATGGGACGGAAAAGGCCGGCTAAAAGAAATCAAGGGCATGGTGCCAAGCCTTACCGACCTGCCAAAAGGATGCGCATTCAACCCAAGATGCCCCGATGTGATGGACGTGTGCAAAGAAAAAATCCCCGATCTTAAACAAGTCGACGGCGGATCGAAAGCCGCCTGCTGGCTACACGGTTAGCAGGCGCGAGCCCGTCATGTCTTAAGCGAGTCTTCCAGCAGTTTATCGATCGATTTCTGGTCTACCCTTTCGGCTAACCGCTCGAATTTTCCGATGGGGTGATTTACCAGCGGTTTCCGCGAATCGCTCCATTTGAATGGATCAACTTGTAATATTCTCTCCACCTTTGCGGCAAACTCAGGTATCACAGGTTTCAGATATATAGTTATGATACGAAAAGCTTCTATCCCCGCCATTAATACTTCCCTCATACGTTCCGGGTCGTTTTTAAGCTCCCACGGTTTGGCATTGTCTATATATACGTTGGCTCTGTCGGCAAGACGGATGATCTTTTTTACGGCAAGGCTGAAATCGCAGGCGTCATAGTCTGCGGCGATGCTATCCGCCTCTTTCATCATCTTAATTATCATTTCTCGCCCGGACTCATCAACATGATCCAGCCTGTTTTCAAGCTCTGTGCGCTTATTCAGCATTCCTATAGTCCGCGAGCCAAGGTTCGCCACCTTGTTGACAAGTTCGGCGTTCACACGGAGTTTAAAATCCTCGAAGCTCAGATCAAGATCGTCCACAGAATGTTTCAGCTTGCTGGCGTAGTAATATCGCAGATATTCCGGGTTAAGATAATTCAAATAATCCCTTGCGAGAATGAATGTTCCTTTCGATTTCGACATTTTCTCACCGTTGACGGTCAGGAAACCGTGGACATGAATCTTTGATGGCAATGTGAACCCTGAGCCTTTAAGCGTCGCTATCCAGAACAGTGTATGGAAATAGGTGATATCCTTGCCTATGAAATGGTGGATCTCCGCATCGCCCCGCCTCCACAAAGCGTCGAAATCCTTGCCATTTTTATCGGCCCAGTTTTTTGTGGCGGACATATATCCTATGGGAGCGTCGAGCCAGACATAGAAATATTTGTTTTCCTCCCCAGGTATTTTAAACCCGAAATATGGCCCGTCGCGTGATATGTCCCAATCTTTCAACCCCTCTTTCATCCATGTCGCAAGGAAGTTTTTCACCTCGTCCTGCAACGCTCCGCTTTCCATAAACTCTTTTAGCGTATCGATAAAGTCGGAAACTTTGAAAAAGTAGTGGCTCGATTCTTTTCTAACTGGCGTCGCCCCACAGATGGAGCATCTCGGTTCTTTTAGATCGGTCGGCGAATAGTGCGACCCGCAGGCTTCGCATACGTCGCCATACTGATCTTCCGCTCCGCATTTTGGACATATGCCGCGCACGAACCTGTCCGGCAGGAACATCGCGTCATGCTCGCAATACGCCTGCTCCACATCACGCACATCGATATGTCCGCCATCCTTAAGTTTCAGGAATATCTCCTCGGATAGAATCCTGTTCTCCTCTGAATTGGTCGAGTGGTAATTGTCGAACTCAATCAGAAAATCGGCGAAGTCTTTTTGATGTTCCACATGATATTTTTCGATAATCTTTTCCGGCGCCACGCTTTCGTTTCTTGCCCGGATCATTATGGGCGCTCCGTGCGTGTCATCGGCGCAAAAATAGAGGCATTCCACCCCTTCCCGCATCTTCTGAAACCGCACAAAAATATCCGTCTGGATATATTCAACCAGATGTCCAAGGTGGATCGACCCGTTTGCGTATGGCAGGGCGGCGGTCACCAATTTAGTTTTTTTGGGCATATTTATAGTTCCTTAGCTCATCATCAAAATATCACGGCTGATAATTGTAACACGCGGAGGCTTTGGCCTTCTCCTGTTACTCTCTGGCGGCGTCTAAGTTTGAATTTTTTAATAGTGGAGACCCTTCGACCGCTCGTTACGCTCGCGCCCGGGGTGGCATAGCTTGAATTGTCATCCTGAGCCGAAGGAGAAGGATCTCAACAGTTGAAAATCAATAGAATCATTATTTCAAACTGCGACACTATCTACTCTCTATATATAGAGATGCTTTCGACCCTGGTTTTTGATATTTTATAGAGATAAACATATTAAAGAGGT
>CAYNDB010000109.1:0-8187 GCA_964395915.1 uncultured Nitrospinota bacterium
TCAAACACCACAAGATAAGATACAAGAAATGTTGCAATGATCGGTTGAACCCACCGCGGCCTTTTTTAAGATATCCCGCTCCTCCTCAACACGCTTTAGCTCAGCCTTCAACTGCGCGTTCTCACGGCGAATACTATCGACCTCGCCAGCAGATCGTTTATCCCGTCCGCCGCCAAACTCTTTGACCCATTTATAAAGGCTGTGGCCGGAAACCCCGAGACGCTTCGAAATCTCTGCTACTGAATAACCACGTTCAACAACCTGCTTGACAGCATCGACTTTAAACTCCTCTGTGTATCGCTTTGACATAGACACCTCCTATAACTCCAATTGTAACTAAAAAAGTGTCTACTAAAACGGGGGCGATTCATGAATCATTTTTGTCCCTCAGCGATAATAGCGGATCTTTGGCGTAGCTTGAACAAAACCGGGTTCGCATTAATGGTAAAGCTCCCATTATCTTATTAATACTGTCGCGGGGAAAATCCGCCCAAGACTGTGAGGCGCTTTAAAAAAATTATCAGGCAAAAAGATCAATCCAGCGCCGCCATCATTCGTATAAGGACTCCCAGGGCCAATAGATCGCCCGGGTTTTCTGATTTTATCTTTGCGATAGTTTTCTTATATTGCTTCAGGGCGATCTCCTTTTCTGTTGTATAGCTATGGAAAGCCGTGTTCATATCTTCACCCTTGCGTTTGAATTCAAGAATATTCATTACGATATGATACTGACGTTGCTCGAGTTCTGCCAGAAGGTTTTCCATACTGCGTTTTTCCCAGGCGGTTTCCAATACTTTTTTTTCAAGAGCGTTAGATACCCAATCTATTTCCAGATCGTTTGTTACCTGTATGAACAGGTTTCCCGTATCGATAAATTCGGTGTGCTTGGTTTCCTTTATCTTTACAATAGACATAATATCTTTTAAATACGGAAGTATCACCGACCATTTAGCCAGGGGTTCGGGCACATTCTTATTCTTGAGTTTATCCACTTTTTCGTCAATGCATCCTTCCTCCATAGAGCATATCGATTCCAGCTTTTCATAGAGGTTGTTCTTGAAGGTGTTTATGATTACCTGATACTGGTTGATGAAATCGAAGCTTACCCGGTCGCTCTCGGTATGTTTCAGCATCCACGTCACAACCTTTGCGATGAGGTTTTCCATCTGTAAAAGAAAGCCGATCTGTTTCTTTGCGGGAATAATATTATCCAATTCATGCGCCATCTTTCTGAACTCGTCGGCCTGAAGCAGGTTTTCCACTATCAGATAGGTCTTGCAAATTTCAGCGGGAGAACGATCAGTCGCTTTTTCTATGGAGTAAACGAAAGTCACACCCGCCTGGTTAACGATCTTGTTGCTCAAGACAGTGGCGATGATTTCATTTTTAAGACGGTGTTCATCAAGATGGGCCGAGTAATCACGTTGAATCACCGAGGGGAAATAGCCGGTGAAGTAACGTTCGGTAAAAGCGTATTCCACCAGCTTGGACGACATAATTTCCTCCTTGAGACGCAATTTTTCATGTCCGAACAGCTCCGCCAGTATGGGCTTTGGCATATAGCCGGGTTTCCTGGCGTATTCCAAAGGCTCTTCACGTTGCGGAATATCCTCCTCCACCCGCTCAAAACACCCTTTCGATTCCATTTGGTCTATATAATCACAAAACCGCTCCAGGTTATCCACGCTCCTGCTCTTATCCAGGGATATTCCAGAGCTTTGCATATAATTGTCCCGTAGCACCTTATCGGCAACTTCACCACCTATTTCCATAAAGAACTTGTTTCGTTTTTTCTGGCTCTTAAGCTCCTTGCGTTCGAGCAGGATTTCCAGGAATATCTTTATGTTAACCTCATGGTCGCTCATGTTCACGCCGCCGGCATTATCTATGGCGTCGGTGTTGCTTGTTCCGCCGTGTATGGCATATTCCACGCGCGCCTTTTGAGTGAGAGCCAGGTTAGCTCCTTCGCCTATCACCCTGGCTCGCAATTTATCCGCAGCCACACGAACAGAATCGTTCGCCTTGTCGCCCACATCGAGATCGCTCTCATCGCTGGCCCGGATGTAAGTGCCGATACCTCCGCAATAGAGGAGATCGACTGGCATTTTAAGTATGGCGCGTATCAGTTCCCGCCCGCTCAAACTAGCTTTATCAATGTCCAGCAGTTTTTGCATATGTTCAGAAATAGGTATCGCTTTGGCGGATCGCAGAAATACACCGCCTCCTTTCGAAATTAAGTCCGGGTTATAATCGGTCCACTGACACCGCCCCACATTTCCCATTTCAAAAAGACGTTTACGCTCTTCAAACGATTGCGCAGGATCTGGATCGGGGTCCAGAAAAATATGTTTATGATTGAAGGCCGCCACAAGTTTTATCTTTTCAGACAGGAGCATCCCATTGCCGAAAACGTCGCCCGCCATATCACCAATACCCGCCACTGTTATGGATTCGCTCTGCACGTCTATTTTGAGTTCGCGGAAATGCCTTTTGACACATTCCCAGGCGCCCCTTGCGGTGATGCCATACTTCTTGTGGTCATACCCTATGGCGCCACCCGATGCAAACGCGTCCTTCAGCCAGAAACCATAATTTTCAGAAATTTCGTTTGCGCTGTCGGACATGGTGGCCGTCCCCTTGTCCGCCGCTACCACAAGGTATGGATCCGGCTCGTCGAAACATACAACATCTTTTGGCGGTTTGGGTTGGCCTTTTACCATGTTATCCGTAAGATCCAGCAGACCCTTTATGAAACTCTGGTAAAGGTTTTTGTATATTTCGTCCCTGTCGGTCAGGTCGCCAAACCGCATTTTTTTGATTATGAATCCGCCTTTCGAGCCAGCCGGGACTATTACGGAGTTTTTCACCATCTGCGTTTTCACCAGACCAAGCACTTCCGTGCGGAAGTCGTCCGGCCGGTCGCTCCAGCGCAGTCCGCCTCTGGCAACCCTTCCGCCGCGAAGATGGACCCCATCTATAAAGGGACTGTGGACGAAAATTTCGGCTATCGGAACAGGCTTTGGCATTCCCTGAACGCTCTTGCAGTCTATCTTAAAAGATATGTAGTGGTATTCCAGCGATTTGAAATAATTAGTGCGCAAAGTGCTTTTCACCACGTTAAATAAAAGACGCATAATGCTATCTTCGGTAAGGTCGGTTATATCTCCAAGACTTTTTTCGTATGACACCTCGATTTCCTCGATACGCTCTTTGTTTCCTTTATCGGGGTCGAATTTTTCAAGAAAATAGTCAACCAGCTTCGCCAGTAGAGTAGTGTATTTGTTTATGGCTCCGGTCACCGATGTGGGATTGAGAGACTTGTTGACCTGTAAAATGTAGTTACTGTAGGCTCTTATCATGTCGATCTGCCGCCAGTTAAACCCTGCGGAAAGCACGAGCCGGTTAAGTCCGCAATCTTCGGCTTCACCGGCTATTACCAGCCTGATAGCCTCGATAAGCTTATCCTTATGTTCTTCGAGCAACGCTATTCTTTCCTCACTATCTTCCAGCAGAAGTAGCTGGATATACAGCTTGTCGCCGTTTTGCGATTTAAGAGGCAGGGCGATTTCTTCCTTCACATGTAGTCCGAGGTTTCTGAATGTGGGAATGAGCTTCATGAGGTCAAGCTCCTTGTTCCAATATATACGCAGGTGAGCGTTAACAGGTGACCTGCATGTTATATCAAGTTGAAGCGTATTGGTTTTTTCAAGCTCATCCATTTTCACAAGATCGCCAACCGCATCCTCGGGAGGAGCCGCCTGCTTATACAGGTCGGTCAGGCGTTTGCGGTAGCGATTATATCGCTCGAATCCGAGTTTGTCGTCAAATTTATCGACAAGTTTTTCGACAAGAAGATCATCCCAGGTCATAAGAATGTTGCGCAGATCATGGGTCATTTTTTCAGCGTCGATCTTCGGCGCTCCATCCTCTGTTCTGAAGTAGAAAAACGCCTTGGCCACGGACACGCCCTGTGACGCGTCCTGATAGAGATTCTCCAGCTTAAGAGCGTTGCACAGATATTCCTTTATCTTGGCGAGATTATCCAGGCTATACTTTTTCGCCGAAAAAATGAGAATGACAGTAATATATTCAAACTGAGGATTGTGACGCACAAGGAGGTGGCATTCATAATCACTCTGCAAGGATGTGGATATTTTCAGCACGGCGGCAAGGGTTTTGCGGTCTATATAAAACAGCTCTCTTTTTGGAAGCTGGTTGAAGGCCGTTGCGATTTCCCTGTGCAAGTGCGATCTGGGAATAATGTTTTCGGAAGCTATCAGCCTGTCCAGCTTTTTCCTCAGGAAAGGTATGTCCGAAGATTTGCTCATTATTCCACCGCGGGAGAACCTTCCGATGAAAACCGTAACAGCCACCGGGGCTCCGTCGGCCCCGTACTGGCGCACAAAGACCACGTCCACCATCTCGCGATGATAGATGATGGAAGGTGAATTCGTGTGGAAATCGACGACCATCATGAACGGTCTTTCAAAAGAGTTAACGATCCTTTTTTCTATCTCGCCGTTAAGGCCAGGAAACACCGTGTCCATAAGCTCTATGTTACGGTAAACTCCAAAGAGCGATTTACCCTTCTGATTCAACTTTCCACCTTTGATATCGTAACGGGCCATCCCCATAAGGATGAAGTGATCGGGCAAAAGCCACTTTAGAAACTCGGCGGTTTCTTTGGCGTCTTCCGGAGCCACTGTATCTTTCTCAAGCTCATCACAAAATCTTTTTATCCGCTTTATCATTCCAGGAAAATCGCCAACACTTAGATATAACGCTTTTACGATTGAGCGGATTTCGTTTCCCAGTTTTGTTATATTTTTCGGATTTACAACCTTCTTAATCTGGAATTTTATGAAAATTTCCTTGGGGCCTTCTTCAACGGGGAGAAGGATATCCACAATTTTCCCGTTATCACGTTTTACCGTAAGCATCGGGTGTATACCGCTTAGTATCTGAAAACCGTTTATGTTCAGGTAGCCAGTCAGGTTTTCAAAAAGGAAGGGAGAGTCTACCGCGTGTATCATTATTCTGGTGATGGCGATCTTGGAGCCTCCTTGTTCCAGAGATCTGTCCGATGAGGGATCCACATAGACTTTGGCGCGAGGCGTGTTTGTTTCAGGATCGTTTGCAGTGTCAAAATCCCTGATAAAAAAATCGTAATAGCTACGAAACTTCTCGTATAATTCCTCCGGTGTGTAGTGGCTGGACAGGCTTCCGGCAAACGAACAATAAATGAATAAAGAGAGCTTTTTAAACAGATCCGGCTCATCGCCATCAAATAATTTCTCTATCTCAGGCCAGATATTGTGGAAGTCATTCGCTTTTTCTTCAGAGCTCAAGCTGACAGGAGGATAGTGGTAAATAACTTTGGAAGATGAATTATTATCGGAATTTTTTTTTATCATATTATCTCCACTAAAATTAACCGGCCCAGATGGCTCCATTGGCGTGATCGATTACCTGAAGTCAATATCTGATTTCGATATCTTTTGGATACCAGCGGATTTGCCCCGTGGGTATCTATTATTAGACTCACTATTTATTGGATCGCTTCTTTTTGGCTCCTTTTTTGGCGGAGGTCTTTTTTACAGACGTTTTTTTTCTAGCAGGAGCTTTAGGTTCCTCTTTTTTTATTAGAAATCCTTTGCCTGCTTTTAAAATAACGCCTCGCTTCACAAGGCTCTGTAGTAGCGAATAAACCGAAGAGGCTCCTTTCTCAACAAGCTTCAGGCTCTCCAGGTTTAATTTGATTTCACCTGAAGTTAAAGACTTTGAAGAATCCGCAAGCATGGTCTTTATAGCGTCAGTTACCGCGCCTCTTTTTCTTTTCGGCTTTCTACCGCGCCTTTCAGGCTTGGCTCTTTGTTCTTTTGACAAAAGAGAAGACCTGCTTTTTAGAAGGCTGGCAATATCAAGAAGCTCTTTAAGTATTTTAATTTCTTTTTCATGTTGTGCAATCTGCTTTTTTATTTCAGCAGTGTCAATAAGCGCCATTATATACCTCAAATAAAATAATAATTTATATTATGCTAACTCTTATTAAAACATATTTAGCAGTTGCGGTGTATAGCAGTAGTAACTATGGTGGAAATCGTAAGATATAATCTGCCGTATATATAATCACGAAGGGGTAAATGATTGACTCGCTCCGATCACGATGAATAATAATTCCAGGAATATACTGATCTCCCTGTTGGATTTGTTTAAGGGTGATGGTATTGGCGCGGTTTTGGCCAGGGGATCCAGCGGTGTTTTTGTTGTAAAAGTAATAGGAGCCGGGATAGGATTTTTGGCGCACATCATTCTTGCCCGGTTTATGGGAGCTGGAAACTATGGTATATACATATATGTCTTCTCTTGGATGACAATATTTTCTATCCTTGGGTCAATGGGGTTTAACACTTCCGCGCTTCGTTTTGTGGCGTCTTATCAAGCCAACAAAGAATGGGGCGCTCTGCATGGGTTCCTACGAAGAAGCCGGCAAATATTTACAGCTTCCTCCATCGTATTTTCGGTAATCGCGGCGGCCACAATTATAATATTTAAAAGCCGATTTCCGTATGATCTTTTCTATACTTCCCTTTTAGGCTGCTTGTTAATGCCAATATTTGTTTCTCTTCAAATGCATGGAGCTTATCTCCAGGGGCTAAAAAAAGTTATTCACGCTCAAGCGCCATTATTCATTGGAAGACCTCTTTTAATGATACTCGGCGCTTTTACAATATTCCTTTTACATCACCAGTCTATTTCCTCCTATACCGTGATGTCCCTGGATATTTTAGCGACAACTGTCGCCCTGCTAGTTACATATAAATATCTGAGAGACTTTATTCCAGAGCAAGCAAAGTTGGCTCGCCCTATATACCACACTAATACCTGGATTAAAGTTTCTTTTCCGCTATTGCTTATTGGGTGCTTTGAAATTGTTATTGAGCAGACTGATATTGTAATGCTGGGGATGCTCGTTGGCACGACTGAAAGCGGGCTTTACGCCGCTGCCAGCAAAGTATCCACATTGATATCTTTCGGTTTTATGGCGGTTAATGTAATCGCGGCGCCCATGATATCGGAGCTTTATTCACAAGGCAAAATACAGGAATTACATCGACTGGTCAAGCTGGCCGCTATAGGAATTTTAGCTATTGCGATCCCTGTCAGCATAATAATAATTATATGGGGGGAATCTATCCTGGGGCTATTCGGGCAACCTTTTATCGCAAGCTATTATCCCCTTGTAATTTTATCAATAGGCCAACTTGTGAACTCATTAGCGGGAACAGCTGTATATCTGATGACAATGACGGGCCATCAAAGGGAGGTGGCGATAGTATTCGGTGTTACCGCGCTTGTTAATATTATATTGAATTTAATATTAATTCCCGTAATCGGGATGGTTGGGGCGGCTATTGCCACATCCGCTACCTTATCGATGTGGAATATAGTCTTGTTAATATATGTAAAAAGAAAGCTGAAAATCAATCCAACAATTTTGCCATATGGAGTGGGTAAATAGTGGAGGAGCCTTTCAATATTTTTGTTTTTTTATCGTACCCGCTGCTATGCTCATTCCAAGAACCACGTCATTCCATGCAATCTTGTTAGGGGATGCTATCCCTTCGTTTTAGAATGGATATTTTAGGATTTACGTGTAGCCAATCAAATGGAATCTTTGGTCCCTTTTTGCTATCTATCCAAAACAACTTTTGTGAATTCTCAAATGAAATGACTTCCATGTAGTTTTTCTCAATGAATTCATAAAACTGTTTCTGCTTAGGGTAGAACTCGATAGCTTCTTTAAAAACGAACATCGGGTAATCTGATATTATTAAAAATGGACTTTTCGCTTTTTCCAAAACAGTAATACTATGATCAGCTTCTAATTTCTCGTAACCCATCAAATGAAGCTGCGGTATATCTAAATAATGTGATGTATTCACAGGAACTGGTGTATTTTTCTCAATATTCTTTTCAATCCAGTAACTTGCCTTAATTCGCGGATCTGTTTGGGTCATTACTTGGACGTATGATAGTGAAAAAAGAAACGAATAGGTGATAAGGATAAAAATCCCTGGAACCGCCATGCGTTTAAATACGGGAATATTTTTCAGTGAAGTTATGAAATAAGCAATAAAAAGCGTCGCAATAGGAAGTAATGGCACAGTAAAACGCACAAGTCTG
>CAYNDB010000110.1:0-7693 GCA_964395915.1 uncultured Nitrospinota bacterium
CGTTACCAAAATAATACCGGCCACTGAAGCGCGGTATCGTGGGCCTTTTGACGCTGGGAATAAAAAGGATGGCGACCGAATTGTCACAAGGTTGATTCCCTTGAAAAACGTAAACTCCCAGGAGCTTGTGAATATCCTGCGGCCATTGATTCCACCCACAAGCTTTATTACAGCATATTCCAGAACAAACACGCTGATACTGGCGGATTACGCTTCAAATGTTGAAAAGATTCTGACCATAGTAAAGCAGCTTGATTCGCCAAACAACGAGGAGATCATAACTGTCGCACATCTCAGGTACGCTGGAGCCAAAGAGCTGGCAGGCAGGCTGGAGAAGATATTCAGCGGCAATACAAGCTCCGTTCGCAAAGGCAGGCCGACTCCTGTTCCTAAAGGGAAACCACGTCCCTCAGGTGGCAGATCATCGGGATGGGGGCAAGTCGCTCCTCAGATTATTTATGACGACAGGATTAACGCCGTCATAATAATTGCCAGCAAATCGCAGACAAACAGCATTTTGTCTTTGATAGAAAAGCTTGATATCGTCCAGCCATCAGGCCGAGGGCGAATAAAGGTCTATTATCTGAAAAACGCTGATGCGGAAGAGTTGGCGAAGGTCCTGAACAATATTACAAAATCCCAGACCAAAACAACGGGCCGTAAAAAAATCACGTCCAGAGGGTCTTTCAAGCTTCAGGATAAAGTGACCATCACACCGGATAAAGCCACAAACTCTCTCGTCATCACAGCCGCTGTTGAGGATTATGAAACGATAAGAGAGGTTATAGAAAAGCTTGATAAAAGGCGGAGACAGGTTTTTGTCGAAGCGTTGATAATGGAGGTTACCACCGACAGAAAACGGGCGTTCGGCATTGAATGGCGAACCACGGGCGACTTTACTCAAGGCGGGCTGAAAGCTATTGGAGGCGTAAGCTCCGGGACTATAGAAGCGGTTGCGGGAAACCCGTTGAACGCTCCAGCCGGCCTTACCATAGGCGTTGTGGACGGAGTGATTAACTTCGCCGGAAAAGAGTTTTTAAACCTTGGCGCCCTTATGCACGCGCTGGAAACAGAAACCGGGATCAACATCCTTTCCACCCCGAATATCATGACGACCGATAACGAGGAGGCTGAAATTGTTGTAGCGCAGAATGTGCCTTTTGTGACAGGCCAGTCCCAGAACACGGGAGGTACAACGCTTACCACTATCGAGCGGAGAAATATCGGTATTACTTTAAGAATCAAGCCGCAGATATCGGAGTCGAACGAAATTAAACTTTCCGTGTATCAGGAAATATCCTCCATATCTCCAACGCAGCTTGAAAAAGCGCAGGACTTGATAACGTTTACGAGATCGATAAAAACCACCGTGATTGTGAACGATAAACAGAACATAGTGATAGGTGGTCTTATGCGCGACGACCTGAATGACTCCGCGAGCAAGGTTCCGTTGTTTGGAGATATTCCACTATTGGGATGGCTGTTCAAATCGGAGACCAAACAGAAGCAGAAGACAAACCTGCTGGTTTTTCTGAGGCCGCACATTATTCGAAACGAAAAAGATATCGCCGCTCTTACAGACCTGAGCCAGGAGCGTCTTAACGTGAAACCGGGGGATTATTATATTGACAAGCCCCGGGTAGAAAAGAAAGAGCCTGAAAAAAAACCGGATTACGACAATTGGGAGACCGAAGATGATCTCTAAAAACTGGATATGAACGCTCAAGATACTTTTGACAAAAGCCGTAAAAGCGAAGGCGTCGGCGACTTATCGGCGGGGCAAGCTTTAAGTCCTGAAAAAATCGCCGCAAAGCTTGGGTTGCCGTGGCTCGACAAGGTAAACGTGGAAGAGCTTGACCGGGAGCTTATCTCCCGCACATCGTTCCAGTTTGCAAAGTCGAATATATTGCTGCCTCTAAAAGAAGAGGACGGGCGCCTGATCGTAGCGCTGGCAAACCCGTTTAACACGCAACCGCTCGACGACTTGAGGCTGATATACGACCTGCCGGTGGAGACTGTGGTGGTTGATGGCGAAACATTGCTGGACGCGATAAACAGGGCGTACGATCTTTCAGCCGATTCAGCCAGCGAAATAATAGACGACATCGCCGTTGATGAGGACCTTGACGCCATTGTGCATGGCTTGCCGGAAGACCTTCTCGAAACCTCCGCAGAAGCTCCCGTCATCCGGCTTGTCAACTCCATATTGCTTCAGGCGGCCAAAGAGAAGGCGTCGGACATACATATTGAGCCATACGAAAGGGATATCGCTGTGCGGTTTCGATTGGACGGAGCGTTACGCAACGTCGTTCATCCGCCTAAAAAGCTCCAGCCGCTCATAGTATCCAGGGTGAAAATCATGGCGGGGCTCGATATAGCGGAAAAACGTCTGCCTCAGGACGGAAGGTTGAAAATCGTCATAGCGGGCAAGGAAATTGATATTCGTATAAGCGTCATTCCCACGGCTCACGGTGAGCGGGTGGTGATGCGTCTTTTGGACAAGGGCTCGATGCTTCTCGGGTTTGAGCAAATCGGCATCAAAGGCGAGTTCAAGGATAGAATAGAAAGGCTCGCCACCACACCACACGGCATGATACTTGTTTCCGGGCCGACAGGCTCCGGCAAAACCACCACGTTATATACGGCGTTGAGCCATATTAATTCGCCGGACAAGAACATCATAACTGTTGAGGATCCGGTGGAATACCAGTTGCCCGGCATAGGACAGATGCAGGTGAATTCGAAAATAAACCTGACATTCGCCTCCGGCTTGCGCTCCATATTGAGGCAAGACCCTGACGTTATAATGGTGGGAGAGATACGAGACAACGAAACAGCGCAGATCGCTACCCAGGCGTCTCTTACAGGTCACTTGGTGTTTTCAACGATCCATACGAATGACGCGGCCGGAGCGATCACGCGGCTTGTGGATATGGGTATAGAGCCGTTCCTTATCGCGTCGTCGCTGCTGGCGTCTATCGCGCAGAGGCTTGCGCGCGTGCTTTGCAAACAATGCCGTGAAGCATATTCGCCACGGGCCGAAAACCTTATGCAGATAGGGCTTACTCCTGTTAACACCCCCCCGGACACTATTTTCTATCGACCAAAAGGGTGTGAGGCGTGCGGCAATACGGGATATAGAGGGCGCACGGGAATATTCGAGCTTTTGATTATCGATGAAGATATAAGGTCGCTGATCGTTAAGAAAGCGGACGCCGGAGCGATCAAAAAAAGCGCCATAGAACGTGGATTTAAAAGTATGCGGCAGACAGCCGCGGATGCCGTGACATCTGGAATAAGCTCGTTGGAAGAAGTGGTCCGTGTGACGTCGGACATTAATTAGGAAAACATAAGATGCCGGTTTTTGAATATCAGGGCTACAGCGCTAAAGGAAAAAAAATCGCCGGTATTGTGGACGCCGATAACTCCAAAACCGCCAGGGTGAAACTGCGTCAGCAAGGAATTCTGGCAACCAAGGTAACCGCCGATGTCCGTGGCAAGGAAATGTTGCGCAAACCTGTGAGCGCTATTTTCAACCGGATCAAGGCCAAGGAGATCACCACTTTTACAAGACAGCTTGCCACATTGCAGATAGGCGGGCTTACGCTTATGGAGTCGTTAAACGCATTGCGTGAACAGTTCACCAACGTACAGGTTAAAAAAATGGTGTCCGACATAAGGGAGCAGGTGGCCCAGGGGTCGTCGCTGGCCGATGCGCTGGCTCAGCATCCAGACCAGTTTGATCCGCTATATGTAAACCTCGTCCGTTCAGGCGAAACTTCAGGCTCTCTTGACGAGACCTTGACACGGCTTGCTGTTTTTCAGGAGAATCGTCTGCGCCAACGCTCAAAACTTTCCGCCGCGATGGTATACCCGATGTTCATGGCGCTGGTCGGTGGCGGAGTGCTTTTATATCTGCTTGTTTCGGTGACGCCGAAAGTGAAAACCATGTTCGAGGATATGAACCAGGTTTTGCCCGCGCCCACTATAATACTGCTTTCCGTATCAGATTTTCTGGTCAACTGGTGGCTGATAATCCTTGCTGGGCTTGTCGCTATTATGTTCGGTTTGCGCCGATATTTTAAAACGGAGAAGGGTGGGGTAGTTTACGACAGGGTGATTCTCAAAATCCCTGTTTTTGGAAACCTTGCTCGTGTCGCCGCTATTTCCCGTTTTACGAGGACTTTATCGGTTTTGCTGACTGGAGGCGTTACGCTTATCGAGTCCCTGAAAGTGACAGGGAAAGTAATTGGAATCAGGCCGCTGGAGCTTGCCATAGATCAGGCGATAATAAATATTACGGAGGGACAGGCGATGTCCGATCCGTTGCGCCGCTCCGGCATGTTTCCGCCAGTGGTGACACAAATGATAGACGCAGGCGAGAGGTCGGGGACACTGACGGATATGTTATCGAAGATAGCCGACGCATACGATTTTGAGGTTGAAACCGCGGTTGAGGCGCTTATGGCGCTTGTGGGGCCCGTGCTTATCCTTGTGATGGGGCTTGTTGTGGGCTTTATCGTATTGTCGATACTTTTACCGATATTCGAATTGTCACAATTTACCGGATAAATAAAAATTGATATACGGAGGAGATATGGGAAATATGCTTAAAAGTCGTTCAGGTTTTACGCTGATCGAAATATTGGTGGTCGTGGTCATACTCGGGATATTGGCCACCATGGTCATTCCAAAAATCATGGGCAGGCCGGAAGAGGCGCGGCGCACAAAAGCGGCGGTTGACATAAAGTCGATCGAAACGGCGTTGAACCTTTACAAAATAGACAACGGCTCGTTTCCATCAACCGAGCAGGGGCTTATTGCGCTTGTCGAAAAACCGGACACCGGCGAGATACCGCGCAACTGGAAAGTGGGCGGATATCTTAAAAAAGTTCCGAAAGACCCATGGGGGGCGGAATACGTATATCTTTCGCCAGGCTCAAGCGGTCCATATGACCTCTCGTCCTACGGCTCCGATAGTGAGCAGGGAGGTGAAGGGAAATACGCCGATATAAACAGCTGGGAGCTTAACTGAATGTCGATGCGGCGGAACGGCGGATTTACGCTTATCGAGCTTTCCATTGTCGTGATGATAATCGCGATTATGGCTGGCGTATTGATCCCGCGTCTGCCGGATGTCACCGCCTCGCGTTTAAAATCGTCCTCACGGAAAATCGCGGGGACAATATCGTATATGTACGACCGCGCCGCCGCTACACAGTTTACCTTCCGTCTTACGTTCGACTTGAAAAAAAATGAATATTACATCTCATTGCTTAACTCAAAGAACCAGTTCGAGGAAACCGAGCTTCCTTTTGTGAGGAGGACAAAACTGCCTGGCGGGCTTACGATTGCCGATATCAACGTAACTCCCAGGGGGAAAGTGACGCAAGGGAAAGCGATGATTCATTTTTTCCCGGGAGGATACATGGAGAGAGCGGTAATACACTTGAAAGATGATTCCTCTAACGAAGTTACGCTTATAACAAGGCCGCTTACAGGGAAAGTGAAAATTTTCAAGGGATACTTAGATGTCGCCGAAGTTAACGCATAGAAGATGCGGCTTTACGTTACTGGAGATAATGGTGTCGCTTGCGATTCTCTCTATATCGCTTGTGACATTGCTTTCGGCCCACAACAGGGCGCTGTCGCTGAACGCGGAGGCGGCCACGCTCACCGACGCTGTGACGCTGGCGAGGGAGGAGCTGGAAAGGCTCTATATAAAGCCGCCTACGGAAAGCCTGGACGTTGAAAAAAAGAGAAGAAAGGACTATCCGTTATTCGAATGGCTTACGCAAATAAAGGAAACTCCTTTTGAAAATATCGTGGAGGCGCGGGTAGTGGTGTATAAAATAAAAGGTGGAGAAAGTCCGCCAGTAGTGTCGCTGAAAGCGTATCTGGCAAGATGAGCGGAGTAAGAAAAGGTGGATTTACTTTGATAGAAGTCCTTGTCGCTTCGGCGATCTTTTCTATTATAGCCATGATGTTGTTTGGCTCTTTCAACGGTGTTCTGGCCGCCGGAAGAGGAATGGATGAGCGGGCGGAGCTTATGAGCGCCTCGCGGTTTATCATTCGTAAGCTTACAGAGGATTTGCTGTCCGCTTCGCTATTGCCAAATAACAGTGAAGGACATTTTACCGGGATCAATAGCGGTGGAAGCGAGCGCCAGACAGATGAGATACGTTTTACAGGGTTTGGAAGGCGCGCTCTTTTTGTGAACTCGGGCTCCGACCAGGCGGAGATTACATGGCGTGTTGTGAAAGTTGGCGATGGGCGGGACCTGGTATTAACGAGAAGCGAAAACCCTTATGTGCTCGACCTCGTGGCGTCCAAGAAAATGAGCGAAGAGCTGGTGGTCACAGAAAATATAAAATCTTTTAACGTACGTTATCTCTATCGTGGGGAATGGCGGGACAGTTTCGAATCAAAAATTAGAAACGCTTCTCCTGTCGCCGTGGCGGTCGATTTTGTTTTGGAGGATGAAAAAAATAATAAGCTTAAAAAGAGCATGTTGGTAGCTGTCGGTGGAGGGGTAAAATGAACAGGCGTCCGCTAGGAAACAGGAAGGGGATGGCGTTACTGCTTACCGTTCTGGTTATGTCACTTCTTACCATTATCGTGGTCGATTTCTTTCATTCGGCATGGATACAGTCCGCTCTTGCGGCGTCATATAGCAACGATACGAAGGCTCTTTTTGCGGCTCGCTCCGGCCAGGTGGTGGCGGCGAAAATTTTGGTTGAGGATAAAAGAAAAAATATACCCGCCGACGCTCTTACCGAAGAGTGGGCGCAAGGGGGCATCCCGCTGCCGATAGATGATGATTATGTTTTTATAACTATTCAGGATGATTCGGGGAAATTTGATCTAAACTCCCTGGTGAGCGCCCGTGGCTATCCGCAGGAGAGAAGGATAAAAATTTTTCGGCGGATGCTTGCGAGGTTGGAAATAGAAGAGGATATTACGGATTCTATTGTAGACTGGCTCGACTCCAATGGAGAGCCGTTACGTGATGGAGCCGAAGATGGATATTATCTTTCGCTAAAAAATCCGTACAGGACAAAAAATGGGAAGCTTGACTCGGTTGATGAAATATTGATGATAAAAGGAGTCACGCCAAAAATTGTGGCAAGGCTCAGGTCGCATATCACAGCTTCGGCGACGAAAAAAATAAATGTAAACACCGCATCCCTTACGTTGCTATGGTCGCTGGATGATGACATGACGGAAGATATAGCAAACAGCGTCATCCTCGCCAGAACCGAGAAACCTTTTGAAAAACGTGAGGATATCAAGCGCGTACCCGGTATGGTGGATATCTATCCCAGAATTGCGCTCGATATCGACGTGAAAAGCGACCTCTATTCAGTTGAGTCTTCCGTGACTATAGGCGAGAACACAAAAATTATCCGCGCCAGATACGCGCGCAGCGCTGTTTCTGTGACTACACTTTTCTACAAGGTTTATTGATATGGCGACGACTATATTCGGCATAGATTTGGGGCGCCAGAGCCTGAAGATCGCGGTTGTTGAAAAACGTCTTCGAAGTCATGAAGTTACGGAGATCGGTTATCGCGATGTGCATGGAATGGATGACGTGGAGACCGCCGCTACTCTGTTGGAGCTGCTGTCGTAGCTAAAGTTTGATAAAGATGCGGATCTTGTCACGGCGGTTTTTCCGGGCGAAAAACTTTCT
>CAYNDB010000111.1:0-7647 GCA_964395915.1 uncultured Nitrospinota bacterium
GCGGATTCCATGGCTTTTAAGTATGCGGTCACTATTTCCTCGGGAAAATCCCAATTGGTATAATATCCGCCGTCACGCAAGGTGCAATCGAGGAATGTTACGTCAGGCATATTTTACACTCTCCATACATTCCACGCACGGCAGCCATTTGGTTTTTCCTTTGCAGATCGAAATCATCATAATCAATGCACATAATTGAAAGGCAAAAGTAACCCATATGTTCTCACGTTAATATCTTTAGATCCTGGCTATCGAGCCTGTTTGGCGACAACCTTAAAGCGTCCTTCGGATTCGTTTTACACCCGGTCCCTCCATGCACAAAAATATATTTCTCTTCGCTTTGTTTTTCTTTCAAGAATTCTTTCCTATACCTACTGGAATATTCTGCAAGAATTCTTTTCCCTTCTTCACTGTCTTCCTCTGCAGCCCTGATTCTACCCCACTCATTTTTTGGAAAAAAACAGTACAGTGGAAGTACTTTCATCAACCCATCCAGTTCATCTGCGCTGACATATTTGCCTCCCATCTTTAGCAAGGATCTTGAAGTTGTATGAACTGTGATGTTTTCATCATCCAACCAACCGTTATTAACCGCAATTTTCCTGAGGAACGTGCCGTTGTAAGGTGTAAACATGCTCACAGTGATGGAATCATAATTTCTCACCTCTCTAATAAATTCGATAGTATCCATAATCAGGTCTCTAGTCTCTCCCGGAAAACCTATAATCACGTTTAGACTGAATGGAATTCCGCTTTCTGCAATAATATTGAACTTTGCGATTAATTGCGCGTTTGAAGCGTTACGTTTTAAAACCTTTATACGAAACTCTTCATTGCCACACTCGATGCCGAAAGATATCCTGAAGCATCCCACTTTTGCGAGTTTGCTTAAATTGCTCTCTGTACAGTTTTCCGGCCTAGTATTAAACCAAAATGGTATCTTGAAATCCTCATACATTTTGCAAAAACTTGCGATTTCCGAAGTCGGGCGAGCGAGAAAACTATCGTCAACGAAATAAAATAATTCTGGATTATGCGATTCCACCAGTTCCTGAATCTCATGCCTGAGCGAATTGATATTTTTTCTCCTCAAGAATTGTCCTATCTGTTCCTTTTTCGAACCTAGCCTTTGGGTAGGCGAGTTGCAATAACTGCATGAGTATGGGCATCCCCTGTATGTTTCTACAGGTAAGGTTTTATGTATTTTCCCGCCCATTGGGCGATAAAACCGAGACTCATCGAAAAGCGAAAAATCGGGGAGATATTTGTTTATATCTACAAGTTCCCTTAAAGGGTTTTTTTGGATTACGCTGTCTTTATCTTTATACCAGACGCCGCGTATGCCGCGTATTGATTTATTAAGTCTTATTGCTTCAGCAACGTCTACGATTATTTTTTCTCCTTCGTATAAACCGATTACTTTTACTGCATCATATTCCATGCACAGGTGAGGAGCGAACGTTGGGAATACACCGCCCATTATGTGAGGCACGTTATATTTTTCAACGGACTCCAGCATCTTAACGGCCTGCAGAAAAGCGTCTTCAACTACGGAAAAAACCATCAAATCAGGTTTAAAATCCTCGATTTTCCGTTGAAAATCGGCAATCATACCTGTTTTTATTTCAACCCCAACATCTTTTTGGTAACTGAATTCTCTCGCTTGTAGGTATTTAACCCGATTTAGCGTACTCGCATCTTCTTCCGGCATGTAATGCGTAGTTTCGAACAGCTCAACTTTATAGCCCTGGTCCTTAAGAATACGGGTAAAAAGGGCTATCGCGATTGATGGGACTAGCATCAATGGTAAATTGGGATAGACGATTAAAACCTTAAAGCTACCTTTGGGAGTTATTTTTTCAGTTCTTTCCAATTATCAATGACTCCAAATAATGTTTTATGGATAATTTATATTCCTAATGTTCCGGTTATCTGTTTTCCTTATAGCATCATTTATTTTATCAACCGATGCCAAGTATCTCAGGGTCGAAAAATTTACTATATTGAGTTGGAGTAATCATTGCGAACATCTCTCTCCCATTTTGATCTGCCCAATTACTGATAGCATCAAAGGTTTTTGGCTGGACTGAAATAAACCAATGTTTTGTTTTTTCCTCAAGGACCTCAGGGTTTATGGAAGATTTATATGAGGCATCATTATAATGAATATCATTAACGGATGATGATAAGTCCCTATAGCCATCCGCACCTGCAACATATATTTTCCTTGCGCCCATGGCATAAGCAACTAGAACCATAAGTGATGCGCTCCCACCATAATGAGAAATTATCCCGTTTTCATCCAAGCGTGAATCACTCGCGTCTTCGACCTTTTTCCATACAACAAGATCATATTCAGATTTACAGAATTTTGCAATTAACTGGTCGGAAAAGTATATTGACATAAGCCCACGCGTTTTGCCAACAACTACTGTACCCCCATATTGTGACAGGCGAAATCTGTTTGTGAAACTTTGGTATTGAGGCACAATGAATGACGTTATATCGTTCACACCAATTACAAGAAGGTTTTTTTCCGCTATAAACTGTTTGATTCTATCCCCGTATTCATTCAACGTAGAACCGGTGCCGAGCACAAGGAAATCCCTTCCTTTATGTCTATTATAGTAAGCAGGTTTTTCTAAAACTATATTTTCACGGCCTTTTGCTGGTACTTTAATGCCTAAAACTTTTTCTTTTATCTTTGTCAATAAACTCATTTTACTGTTCCCCAATATTTGAATCCTGCCAAATTTGGTGAAAATATGTGTAACAAATTCCACCCATGGATGTTCTCTCTACCCTTCATCCAAATTTCCAATCAAAAAGTCGCTCAACCAGCCTGAAGAAGGCCTTTTTGTCATTGTCAAGGTAAACCTCCCTCGTGGAAATAAGTGATGCCTTTTCGATGATTGGAAATTTACGTCACCGCCTTAAAGGTTAACACCACCAGTAACAGAACCGAAAATCCTTTCCCTTATGCCTGTTAATATAATCAGGCCTGCTATAAATGATATTTTCCTTTGATTTTTGAAATTACCTTGTTTAGCATTTGTGTTTATTATCGCTCACTAAATATTATAAATTATCTTTTTCCTGAACCATATAGAGATCGTGATAAGCCCCTTGCAACGCCATCAGTTCCGAGTGGGTTCCCCTCTCGACCACTTCACCTTTTTGCATCACGACTATCTGTGGATAATCCTTGATGGCGGAAAGTCGATGGGCGGCGACAACGACAATTTTCTCATACCTGACGGAGCGCAAATTATCGTAAATCTTCTTTTCCGTTTCGTAGTCGAGCGCGTTGGTCGCCTCATCAAGCAGTAATATAGGAGCGTCCTGCAAAAATACACGCGCCAAACCAATACGCTGGCGCTCACCTCCAGAAACAGTCTGCCCACGTTCACCCAGGCCTGTAGACAGCCCATCCGGGAGCGCCTCGACAAAAGTATCGGCGGCGGCCATCCTCAACGCAGCCCATATTTGTTCATCCGTCGCATCGGGCCGAAAATAGGAGACGTTCATTCTTACTGAATCATGAAAAATAATCGGCTCCTGGTTCATGTATCCGATCATGCGTTTATAAGCCATGCCATCAAGCTCGGAAAGGGGCGTTTCGCCTAGGGCCACGTAGCCTGATGTTGGTTCTCGTACCGACGAGAGGATATCAAGCAAGGTTGATTTACCTGATCCTGAAAAACCGACCAGCGCCGTTAGACGTCCTTGTTCAAAGGTCATATCGACGGAATGAAGAGCCCCTTCCTCACGAGCGCCATAGCTGAAACTAACCTTGTTAACCGACAATCGCTCCGCCGGTATTGGAGCGGCGCCTTTACTTTTTTGTCGCAGCGCTGTTCTCGCTCCTGCGGGACTGTCCGCCTGTATTACTTTCATAACCCGCGACAAGGGCCCGTAGGAGCTCAATACTTTACTGCGGACTCCCTGTAGCTGAATACCGGCGGGTATGGCGCGTACAAGCAAAAAGAGATAGGCTAATAAATCAGCGGGCTCGTTCAGCAACGCCTCATAATCTTTAAAGAAATAAATATAGAGAATTACCAAAAACAACGCCACTATCAGCGTCATTTCCTGAGCCATGCGGGACAGAGCCTGCACAAGAGCCAGCTTCATTTCATTATCTTCAAGCCGCTTATGCTCGGCGATATAATGTCCCTTCTCCCTCTCTTCGAGAGCGCCTATTTTGATCATCTTTATGCCATAAACTATCTGATGGAAAAGATGCGAAAGGTTATTCTGCGACATGTTAGATTCGGCGCCCTTTACCTTGAGCCTGACATCGAGGGTCAGATGAAAAATAAAGAACAGAACACCAAAGAGAATAACGATCAGTGTCAAATCCCACGCCATATAAAAAAGAATTCCGAGGTATATCAGGCTTTGCGCTCCAAAGGTGAGAAACTGGCCAGCGAAGGTAACAATGTTTGAAAAGCGGGATGTCTCGGAGTTCATGAGAAAAATGAGCTCGCCGCTTTTCGCCTGGCTAAAATAGTTGAGATCGAAAGAGAATATTTTGTCGAGAGCGACCCTGCGGATATCGCGCATCAAGCCAAGCTGGAGCTTCCGGCTAATCATAGTAGTAAGCAGTTGAGAGACGACCATCGCAATTGTCAACGCCAACAAAATACCGAATAGAGCGCCGATGAGACCTAAACGTGATTCTGGCAGAGCGATTCCCAACATATTCATTGCGCTTGCCTGTAAAGCGCTTATAGCCTCATCACCGGTCGAAACGAGCCCTTTTATCAAGCCGATCATGGCCACCGTTCTGGCGCCTTCTATAAAAGCTACAAAAACGGCAAAAAGGGTTAGAAAGATAATCCCCTTCGATCGGGGACGCAGGAAGCCCCAGAAGGTCGCATACTCTTTCGACGTAAAGGTCTTAAGCAACGTCGGTTTTTTACTCCACATATCAATACGCGACTGATCGGAGGCGACGTTGCGAATCTGGTTTTGTTTATCGATACTCATAAAAAGTGGTAGTAAATGATTTTTTTGACATGCGACGAATAGCCGCTACGCTTGTCCAACAAAGTAAGATTTGACAATTTACAGTCAATTCGCTCGCGTATCGACGTTTGCGCCCAAACAAAGATTGATGAAATCTGTCCAGTCAACGGTCCTGTCTTTCCATGCCCATTTTTCTTCGACACATTTACGGTTGGCGGCCCCCATCGCGACAAGTCGATCGCGGTCGCTATCGAGAATACGCAATTTTTCAACCATCGCCTCGACAGTGCGATCAACCAGAAACCCGTTTTCTCCGTCAATAATAAGTTCTTCACACCCACCCACTCTTGTGCTTATCACGGGTCTGCCACAAGCGGAAGCCTCCAGAACGCTTAGTGAAAATCCTTCAGAACTCGACGCGCAAAGATAAACATCAATATCATTGTAAAACTCATACATCTTATTGAGCGGAACGTAATGATCGTCCGTGGGCATCGCCTTAATCAGCTCCACACCCGCTTTTTCGCAAGCGGGCTCGATAAATTTTGTTATTCCTTTTCTCCAGTCGTGCTTTAAGGAGCCGGAATACCCGACTCGTAATGGCCCATCTTTTCTAAGTGGTTTGTCAGGGAAAAAAATATCCGTGTCGGCGCCATTTGGAGTATATGCCCCATTAGCAAGCCCCGATTGCTCGAAAAGTTTATAAAGCCTCTGGCTGACCGCATTTACACCCTTAAACTTTGAGAGAAACCTGATAAGTTTTCCAGGTGGCGCAGGGTCATAATCCGGCTGGGCCTGTCGCCCATCCCAGGAATGAAATGAATGTAACCCCGTGGCGCTGTTTTGCAATCGAAGAAAAGGCGCCAGGTTTTTTACCCTGAAACGCCCGAGAGACCCCGCAAGCTGCCATCCCAATATAAAAACAAGATCATACCTATCCGCAACCTCTTTAAGGTTGCCGCCGCCTTTCATATAGAACGTTGTAAGCTCTAAGCTCTGGTCGTTGTTGAATTTAATGAGAGCCTGCGCAATAGCGTCGTAGGCCCAGTTGGGCCTATCGCAAACAAGAAGAACTTTGCTCATCTATTCAGCTTCATAAGCTCCATGCTGTTTTGGCTGTGGATTATACGTTGGCGGATCGTTATCGTATGGCTTGTCTATTACATGCCTCCGATATTTTTCAAGAGATGAAGCAAACGCCTTGTGTGACTCCCCTTCTTTTTTCCCCAGAACCAGAAGCATATGGTCATCCGCCCTTATAATGGCGGGATCGTCATAAACATTTACACCCGGCTTATCGCCCTTGAGCAGAATAAAATATTCAAACCAGGCAGTCTCCGCTCGCATAAAAGCAAGCAGATCTTGTATGTTATAAGAATTTGAAAATTTCTTAACCCTGTTGATCCACGTATCGTTAAGGGTCCAGCGGAAAAGGTTTATCAGCGTCACGCCGCGGCTAACCCTCAGCATCTCCCGAACAGGGGTCTGGAATTCCGGCTGGTGCTCTATTACATGCCGACAATAGACAATATCAAAATAATTATCTGGAAACGGTATGTTATTAATACTTCCTTTTTTGAATTTCAATTCAGGAAAAATTCTTTTCCCTTCGGCCAACACCTGATTAGAAACGTCCATTATAGTGTAATCTATACGCTCGAAAGATCCGCGTTCTTTAAGCAAACGCACATCATGCATCCCTCCAGCGCCTATCTCCAACACTTTAATGGATTGATGAGCCTCAAGAAAATCACAATACCATTCCCGGTTTCGGTGGTCATCCTTCAGATAATTTGAATCGTCGCCATCCATGCGTAACTGAAGGTTAACCCACCTTGGCTCGTTAAGAATTCCGCGCCGCACCAACGCCGCAAAGGCGCCAGGAAAATTGCGCGCGAAAATATGGATGCTCTTGAAATATAGTTTTTTTAATAACATGTAAATATTTTTTCTATTAGTCAACAATCCCAAGGCATAGTTATTTTGCTCCCTGCCTAAGCTTCATCATTATGTTCTCCGGTGTAAGCCGGGACCAATAATATCTAACCTTTTTGATAAATGAAACAGCATGGCGGATACCCGGCATTAGCCAAAAAACAGACTTGGCCTCAGTCAACGCTTTCCCTCCAGAGTAACCCGTGTAAACAATAAGCTTGAAAACTTTTGCGTAAAACTCTATTTCCCATTTAAACAGCTTGTCGTGCCTTATGGTAGTTTCGGTGAAATAGCTGTCTGCTTTATGGGCTATCATGCCTGAAGCTTTGCAGTTCTCGCCCAACTCGGTGTAATCATATGGATAAAACACGGTAACCTGCACACGCTCCGGCCGGATTTTTTGATTCAGACGAACGGTCTTAAAAACATCACGTCTGCTTTCGCCAGGTATGCCAACTATATTGAACGTGTGAAACTTTAAGCCGACCCTTTCCGCCATGGCCGCAGTTTCCATTATCGCCTCGTCAGACATTTTTCTGTTCAACACTTTTCTGCGTATCTCGGCGTCTCCGCTTTCAAGCCCTATTTTGAGCAGAGAACATCCGCACTCTTTTAGCGCGCGCATCATCTCCTCGTCCACAGTGCCCACGCGAATATTCACTTCAAAGCTTTTCGTCCCTTTAAATTCCTCCGGATACTTTTCACAAAACTCCATTGTCCATTTTTTCTTTAAAGTGAACA
>CAYNDB010000112.1:0-7615 GCA_964395915.1 uncultured Nitrospinota bacterium
GATCATGCCGTAATTGGCGGCGCGGTAGGAATTCACCAGTTCGTGCGTATCGGAACTATGGCTATGGTCGGAGGCATGACCAGGCTATCGCAAGATGTCCCTCCATATTTTACCGTGGTCGGGTCTCCGGCAAAGTCACACGGGTTGAATAACTATGCGCTTAAAAAACACAATGTGTCGTCAGAGTCGATAAAAGCTTTGAAGAAAGCTTATCGGATATTGGTGAGATCAGGCTTGCCTGTTCCGGCCGCTGTTGAGCAGATTGAAAAGGATCTGGCGCTTGAAGGAGCGGTCGCCAATCTTGTGGAGTTCGTAAAGAGCGCAGAGCGAAGCCTTGTTTTATAGGAGAAAAACCTGGATTTGCCGTAGCTTACAGAAGCTTTACCGGTTTTCTATTCGTCTGCCTGAACCCTGTTACTTTCGAATCTAACGGGCTTGTTATTATTCAGCGCTTGAATGTAATCTTTTTTGGATACATAATCATACAATCACAGAAAACATGATAGATTGTAACCTGTTGAAAATCTAGAGAATAATATTATTCTGCATAACTTAAGACCATGGGTGTATGATACCCCCTCATATTTTTTGGTTAGGGCATATATAAAATGATGAACAAAGCTGTAAGCGCCGGTGTGATCGGAGTGGGTCATATGGGGCAATACCATGTTGGGGTGATGGCCGAAATGACCGGAGTCAACCTCATGGGCGTAGCCGATATAAATCCTGCGTCCGCGTCGATCGCGGACAAGTATATGACCACCTATTACGACGACTACCGGAAGCTTTTCGGCAAGGTGGATGTGGTCTCTATAGCCGTGCCGACATCCTTGCATTATGATATTGCCAAGGAATGTCTCAACGCAGGTATTCACTGCCTGGTGGAGAAGCCTGTCAGCAACGATCTTGAAAAGGCCGAAGAGCTATTCAAATTAGCCGAATCGAAAAACCTCGCCCTTCATGTGGGGCATGTGGAGCGGTTTAACGGGGCGGTACAGGAACTTAAGAAGGTGGTGTGCGAACCGATACTTATCGAATCACGCCGTCTGGGGCCGTTTGACGGAAGGATTCTGGACGATGGCGTTGTGCTCGACCTTATGATTCACGACATAGACATAATTCTTAACCTGGTAGACTCGCCTGTTGCTGATTTCAATGTGATGGGCGCATCGGTGGTGACCGACAAGGAGGATGTGGTAAACGTCCAGATACAGTTTGAAAACGGTTGCCTTGCAAACATAGTCGCATCCCGCGCCACACAAGAAAAGATCAGGACGCTTTCGATAACACAGAGCAAGGAATATGTAGTGCTTGATTACACAAGCCAGGACATTACGGTGCATCATAGAGCCTCTACCATGCGTGAACTTACACGGCAGGAGCTTAAATATAAGCAGGAAGCTGTGCTGGAGAGAATTTTCGTGCATAGGGACAATCCGCTCAAGCTTGAAATAAGACACTTTATCGACTGCGCCACCAACGGCGCGAAAAGGCATACCTCTATTGAAAATGAGCTAAAATCACTCAAGATAGCTCTGATGGTTCTTGAAAAGCTGAACCCTGCCCAAAGAAGGGTTTCCGTCGCAACGACATGAGCGCTCCCCTTGGCCTTATAGCCGGCTCTGGAGAGTTGCCGGTTGTTCTGGTCCGCGAAGCCAAATTGGCGGGACGAAAAGTTGTGGTTGTTATTTTTGATGACAAATACGCAGACGCCCTTTCATCCGAAGCGGACAATGTCAGCCTGCTTGGGTTGGGACAAGCTGGAAAAGTTATCAAGACATTTCAGGACGCCGGTGTGGAAGAAATAGTTCTGGCCGGTAAAGTAGATAAACGGGTTATTTTCAAGAACATGAAGTTCGATTTTAAAGCTTTATCCATTCTGAACGGCCTGAGACAACGCAACGATGATACTTTCATGCTAGGAATTGTCGACGCTTTGGAGAAAGACGGACTTAAGGTCGTAAGCCAGGCGGACATATTAAGAAGCCTGATGCCGGAGTCGGGCAAGCTTGCAAAAAGAGCTCTATCGGAACAGGAGAAAAAGGATATAGAGTTCGGCATGGATATGGCCAAAGGCATCGCGGCGCTCGATATCGGGCAGACTGTGGTCGTAAAAGATGGCGCTGTGCTGGCGGCGGAGGCGATCGAAGGGACTGACGAAGCGATAGAACGCGGCTCCGGCATTGCAGGGAAGGGGGCCGTGGTCTGCAAGGTCAGTAAGCCGGATCAGGATCCGCGCTTTGACGTTCCGACTGTCGGAGTGGAAACCATTAAAAAAATGGTGGAATGCAATGCAGGCGCTCTGGCAATTGAAGCCGGGGAGACCGTGGTGGTCAATCTTGAGGCCATGCTAAAGCTATGTGACCGTCATAAAATAGCTTTTGTGGCGTTATAGGGACAAAAAATCACGAGAGAAGTTAAAGCTTTGCGTCCTGGCCTCAAACACGAAATGAACTCACAAACTTATTGTTGAGACCCTTGGACTACGCTCAGGATGAGAAAGGGTGTCATCCTGGATTGGTTCTGTCTTGTGTGAATGACTTAATGATTAGAGAAACACGGTCTGAAAAGTTATGACTTGACTTTGACCTTGTATTCTTTGAGTTTACGGCGAAGCGTGTTGCGGTTCATGCCTAGAAGATGGGCCGCGGAAGTCTGGTTTCCTCCAGTTTCCTCCATCACGATTTTAAGCAATGGTTTTTCAACCAGGGAAATCACCATCATATGCAACCCTGCGCCGTTCTCCAGATTTTTTATTTTCTTAAGGTATTTGGGAAGATTATTTTTGAGAATTTCTTCGAATGAATTTTGAGCTTTCACCCACAGCCCCTCTTGCAAAAAATTGATTGATTAAAAAAATAAGAACACGAGACAAATTGAAAAACCAAGTTCACGCCACCTATCGCGAAACACTTACAGGTGAAAATGCTAGCATAAGTAACGTCGAAGTCAATAGTCAAAAGTCTTCTAAACATTTTTTTAGAGTGTTACTGCAGGAGATATTGTAAATGGTATGATAATAGTGTTTGAGTGAGACGCAGCCTAAAAGATATCGGCTTGCAAGTATTTTTCATCCTGCAAAAATATCTTTTCATGACAGGTAAAAGGTGTTAAATTCACTGCTTGATTGTTAAGTCATTGGGTAATAAGCGGTATAGGCTCAGTTATAGGTTGTATAGATCGCCTCGCCATATGTAGCCTCATTCCAAGTAGGTTCAGGCTCTTTTCATGGTTCGGGTCAAAGGTCTGCCGATAACGCAATATTGGAACACAATAAGGTTTTTCTGGATGAAAACTTCAATGGAAGTTGTCGAGCAAGTTGGTGAACTAAAGGATATAGCGCGACATTTGCGGGCGGATATCCTCAAGATGCTGAACATCTCGCAATCCGGCCATACAGGTGGCTCGCTGTCGGCGATAGATATTCTTACCGCTCTCTATTTTTCCAAGATGAATCATAGTCCCAACTCCGTATCCGATGAAGAGCGTGACAGGTTTGTGTTGAGCAAAGGGCATTGCGCCCCGGCGCTTTACGCTGTATTGGCGCGTTGCGGGTATTTTGACAAGTCGCATCTTAATTCGTTACGCAAGCTTAACGCGATGCTTTCCGGTCATCCATATGCGCCTTCAACTCCTGGTGTCGAGGTTTCCACAGGGTCTCTCGGGCAGGGGTTATCTATGGCTAACGGTATGGCGATAGCCGGTAAAATGTCGGGGTGGCGCGGTTCTGTGTTCTGCATGATTGGCGATGGTGAAATGCAGGAGGGGCAGATATGGGAAGCGGCGATGACAGCGGCCCATTACAAGCTCGACAACATGATTTGTATACTGGATCATAACGGCCTGCAGATAGACGGAGCGGTGGCCGATATAATGGGCGTGGAGCCTGTCGGGGCGAAGTGGGAAGCTTTTGGATGGGAAGTTCGCGAGATAGACGGCCACGATATGCAGGAGATATTGGACGCAATCGACTGGGCTGTGGCAGTAAAAGGCAAGCCGGCGTTCATATGGGCGCATACCGTTAAAGGTAAGGGTGTGTCTTTCATGGAAAACAAGGTTAAATATCACGGCACAGCCCCTTCGGATGACGAGCTTGTAAAGGCGCTCGACGAGCTTGGGTTTTCCTGAGCCTATAACGAGGAATTTGAAAAATATGTCTGAACAAGTGGTTAAAAAGTCGCTTCGAGACACATATGGCGAGACGCTTGCGAAAATGGGAGATGTTTATCCCAAGCTTGTTGTTTTAGACGCCGACCTTTCGGGCTCTACCCGCACATCAAAATTTGCGGCAAAACACCCTGACCGGTTTTTTAATATGGGTGTGTCGGAACAGGATATGATGTCCACAGCGGCGGGGTTGGCCGCGTCTGGCAAGCTTCCATTTGTTTCGACATTCGCCATATTTGCAAGCGGCCGCGCCTGGGAGCAGGTTCGACAATCTATATGTCTTTCAAATCTGAATGTCAAAATCGTAGCCTCCCATGGTGGCATCACCGTTGGGGAGGATGGGCCGACGCATCAGGCGTTGGAGGATATCACTTTGATGCGTGTTTTGCCGAATATGAAAGTTGTTATCCCTGCCGACGCGAATGAGACCCGCGCTATTACGAAGAAAATCGCCGATATTCATGGCCCTGTCTATATGCGCACGGCTCGTGACAAGTTTCCTCTGATTTTTGATGAAGATATCGATTTTAACTTTGGCAGGGGACATGAGTTGCGGCACGGCTCAAATGTGGCGATAATAGCTTGTGGCTGTATGGTTTACAAAGCGTTGCAGGCGGCGGATATATTGGCCGCCGACGGGATCGAGGCGTCTGTGGTTAACATGTCTTCGATCAAGCCGATTGATGAAGAGCTTATCGTCCGCATGGTATCCACGACAGGCGCGATAGTCACGGCGGAAGAGCATTCTGTGATCGGAGGGCTTGGGAGCGCCGTCGCGGAAGTTGTATGTGAAAATGAACCGGCCCCGGTTGTAAGGGTTGGTATGAAAGCCGGCTTCGGCAAATCCGGCGCCCCTGAAGAGTTGCTGGAGGCGTTTGGTATGAACGTAGCGTCGATAGTCGAGGCGTCACACAAAGCTATGGCTCTTAAAAAAGAGCCTGTTCAAAACGAAAAACTGCGATAGGAGAAGTTTTATGTCGTCTTTAAATGAAAGTGAGCCTAATAAAGATTTGAAAAAGCATGATTTTAAAAAGCGTTCTATAATAAGCGGTTTTTTTCTTATCTTTTTTATTGGCGTTTTTCTAGGCTCCATAAAATCGAATTCGGTGCTTGCCGTTGTAAACACATACAGCGAGCTTGAGACTTTTGCCGATGTGCTGTCGCTGATCGAGACCAATTATGTCGATGAAGTCGAACCTGACAAGCTTGTGGAAGGAGCCATCAACGGAATGTTGCGCTCGCTCGATCCGCATTCAAGCTATATGTCGGAGGAGATGTTCAAGGAAATGCAGGTGGAGACCGAGGGGGAGTTTGGAGGCCTGGGCATAGAAATCACGATCGAGTCGGGTTGGCTTACGATTGTCACCCCGATGGAAGATACGCCCGCATGGGACATAGGTCTGAAAGCGGGGGATAGAATATTAAAGGTCGATGACGCTCCGACACATGAAATGACCTTGATGGCCGCCGTTCGCAAGATGCGTGGCAAGCCGGGTTCGAAAGTTACGATCACTATTATCCGGGAAGGTTTTGATGAGCCAAGGGACTTCGTAATTACAAGAAAAATTATTCATGTAACGAGTATCAAATATGAAATGTTGCCAGATAAGTGGGGATATATTCGTATCCGCGGATTCAGCAAAGATACCGGTCTGGATGCCGGTCATGCGCTTGATGACCTGAAAGAGCAGGGAATGAAAGGGCTTATTCTTGACATGCGCAATAATCCTGGCGGACTTTTGAATCAGGCGGTATCGGTGTCGGAGCTTTTTCTCCGCAAAGGAGAGCTTATCGTCTATACAAAAGGCAGGATGCCAAGCCAGAACCTCAGGTTTACGGTAAAATCAGATATCGAAAATAATGAATACCCGATGGTTGTACTCGTAAACGAGGGGTCCGCCTCCGCCTCAGAGATTGTCGCCGGAGCTATGCAAGACCTTAAAAGGGCTATAGTGGTCGGGATGAAATCTTTTGGAAAAGGATCGGTGCAGACAATAATTCCTCTAAAAGGCAATGCCGGGCTTCGTCTTACCACGGCGAGATACTTCACTCCTTCTGGTCGTCAGATACACGGTATCGGCATTATTCCAGACGTGGAGGTAAAGCAGGAGCCTCTAAAGCCAACTGAAGAGAAGGAAAAAACAAAAGTAAAAGTGGATATCAAAAATAGAGGGAAGATCCTGAACGGGCACAACGGCGCCTCAAAAAATGGAGGCGATGAAAGCGAGGAAAATGTTGAAAGCCCGCCTAAATCAAAGTTTACCGGAACTAAACGGCCCATAGTTAACCTGGAGCAAGATACGCAGCTCAATCGCGCAATAGAGGTATTGAAAAGCTGGACAATCATCGACGATATTCAGCACAGGCGGTTTGAGCCGGCTAAGTGATTTTTCTTCCAGAAAAATGGAAGGTTAATCGATGTCAGGTTCCCGCCAACGCGGCAGGAAGAAGCAAAGTGGCGGGAGCAAAAAGCGGGGCAAGAAAACCCCAAAGGCTTTCCTCCAAAAATACAAGCTGGAGATTGCCTTTGGGATCGTTATCGGCATAGCGGTCGTTGCTATTTTATCTATCATTACAGCTGTAAAAAAGCCTGTTTATACCCCAAAACCACATGAGCCGGCAAAGGATAGCTCACAAGCGACATCGCGTGACCTGAAATCAGATAAAATCCCGATCGTTACGGCGCCTGTTCAAGTCTTGAAGAAAAAATCAAAAGCGAAGATTGCCGTGATAATGGACGATCTTGGCGCTAACCGGAAGATAGTCGACAGGTTACTTCGCATTGAGGATCCGATTACGTTTTCTATTCTGCCGCATCTTAAGAACTCCCGAGAGGTTGCTTTAAGGATTTTGAAGAAGGGCAGGGTGGTAATGTTACATTTGCCTATGGAGCCTAAATCGAAAAAGCATAACGCAGGTCCGGGAGTCCTCCTGACATCGCATAGTAAAAGCGACATTATAGGCATTATCAATGGTGACTTTGAATCGTTCCCCGGGGCGCTTGGAGTAAACAACCATATGGGGTCGCTTTTTACAGAAAGCATGCAAAAGGTCTCCATTGTGCTAAAAGAGGTGAAACGGCGCGGCCTTTTCTTTGTGGACAGCAGGACGACAGCGGGAACTGTAGCCTATGACCTTGCGCTTAAGCTAGGTGTGCCTGCCGCGAAAAGGGACATATTTCTCGACAACGATCGTGATAAAGAGAAAGTGTCGAAAATGATCCTGAAGCTTGCCAGAAAAGCGATCAAAAACGGTTCGGCAATCGGCATTGGGCACCCGCGCATGGAGACAATCGCCGCGCTTAAGGAGACGCTGCCGGAAGTGAAAAAGATGGGGGTTGAAATCGTTCCCATAACCGAGCTGCTAATCTATGGGAAATAATATTTGCCAGATAACCTGAAGGTCACGCGAGCGCGGGATGACATTTGTCGCTCAGGATGACTCAATA
>CAYNDB010000113.1:0-7590 GCA_964395915.1 uncultured Nitrospinota bacterium
CTTTTATATTCCCCCGAATGAAAATAGTTGTAAGCCCGGAGATAGCGTCTCTCTCTTTTACAACGACTTTTTTCTCCGCTTTCCCAGGCTCCATCTTGAACCGAAAAGGGTTCCTGCTCCATGGGTCATCGGCGCATGCGCTCAAAGGCGGGAAGAGCAAAACAAACACCATAACAATAATTAACGTTTTCATGTCAAAGTGTAATAACCGTAAGCTCTATTTCGGCGGTAAGCATATCTGGTTCAGACTTGGAGCCTGCGCCCACGGCAATCCTTTTTACCGATGGCGCAAAAGATGACTCGAACAGTCTGCTTAAGAAAAACGCGATATACGGATATTCCGACTTTATATTTATCTGTATGACGTTCCGGTTATACTCGATGGAGTTAACGGGAGACCTTGATGGTTTAACTTCAGCGGGCTCGACTTTCCGCGCATTTTTCACTTGAGACGTAGGTTTCTCATCCGGATTCAGCGCTTGCGTTATCCTTTTAGAAAATATCGACAGCCCGACAAGCTCCATTCCGGAGCCGGTTTTCAGATTGTTAAGCAGGTTCAGAACACCGTTCAGCCGCTTGTTGTCTTTAAGGTCGCGTTCGGTTTTATTAATTGCAAGTTTCAGTTCAGCCGCTTCGCTTTTAGCCTTGTCCAGTTTTTTTGCTATGACGCTATTGGATATTTCATATTCCTTTAGCTCCGCTTTTCTTTTGTCCAGACGGCTGACGGTTTCGATTTTGGACAGATAATCGTTATAAACAGGACGGACAATAAAACGCGCCGCCATAAAAAACATAAGCGTCAATACCGCTAAACCCATAAGGATTTTTTCTCTGGAAGATATATCGCTAAAGCCAAGTCGTTGCGCGGCTTGTTTATCGGCCGTCATTGCAATCCTGGATTTGCGTGTGTCACATCTTTTGAAAGCTTTGCTTTTATCTCGAATGACATTTGGTCACGAGGCGAAGCTTGCTCTGAAATTATCTCCGTGCGTCTTAATGTCACCGCTTCAAAATGTCGTGATTTTTCAAGCTTGGCAAGCAATGCGCTCAACCCTTCCAGCCGTTTCCCGCTGGTTCCCCTGATCCTGCCATGCAAACTTACATTTTCGTCGTCGGAGAAGCTCTTTTTCCCCTCGTCGAGGTCGATAACCCATTTGGTCAGCTTTCCATTTGAAGGCATGATGGTGGCGATATCCCGGAAAATATGGAGCCAGTCATATTTATGTTTGTCAAATGTCGGGTATGCGTTTGTCCTTAGTTTCATAACCCTGTTATGGGTTGTGATGTCTGAAAGTTTTCGCAGTAACGTTTCATTTGTCACCTGATTTTTTTCAAGCGACCTCACCTCGTAGCCCAGGGTGGTGATTTGCGTGTCAAGATCGGCGCTGATCTTATGCAACGAGGCCATGGATATAAACAATATTAAAACAATAGATGCAACGGCGATGTAAGGCTTTTTCATGAGGAATGGCGATCGGTGTTTCCGCAGAAGGTTAATGGTCTTCCCTCTGTCGAGAGCGGCTCCCACCGCGAGCGCCATTTGCGGCCCGCGCATGCCGTTGTTGATATCGATTTTGGAATCTCTTGAAAGAAAATCTTCCAACGGATCGTAAACTTTTAAGCTTACTCCCGTCCATTTCCCCAAAAATGTTTCGATATTTTCTATCGTCGCGCCTTTGCCAATGATGTATCCGCCCTTTATTTCATTAATGGCGCTCGATCGCGCGAAATAATCCAGAGATTTGGATATCTCTTTAGCCACCCGCTCAAGCTGATCTGCGCTGACTGTGGAAGTTGCGGTGGTTCCAAAAAATAGCTCTCTTGTAAATATCGGGACGGAATCCTTGAAAACACATATACCTGTGACAGTTTCGTTAAGATAAACAAACAGGGTAGGGCTATCGGTTTTCAGCTTTTGGCTATAGCGCAGTAGAGCGCCTATTGCGGCCGGGGCTGTCGTGACGCTGGAAAGGTTTAATCCAGCCCTTTTAGACCGTTCTTTTCTGCGCAAAAGCTCCTTTTCACCCATAGCCGCCATCATGACTTTCATTTGCGTTTTCTGGCCATTCTCGCTGGCGCGGATCGTCCACGCGTCGAGACCGGCCCCGGATAACTGGAACGGAGCGGAGTCGCGTTCGAGATATTGAAGCGTTTCCAATATTTCATTTTTAGGCATCTGTGGAAGCTCCATTGTCTTCATAAATACAGCGCGACCACTGGCGACTTCAAAGACCGGTATTTTTCTTCTCCAGCCGAATACTGTTCCATTGCCATTTGTGGATTTAGAGCTGTCCTGGTTTTGAAAATCAATATGGCGGCATGACAGCAGGCGCAACGCTTCTCCATGTGTGGCTATATTGATTGTCGTTGCAGTGGAGCCATCAGCCTCGATAGCGGACAGGTTCAAATCCCCCAACGAAGAAAACATGTGAACCTCTCGTAGTATGAGTTGTGAGAACAAAATAGAATTAAAGAATAGGAGAAATAATACTTTGGGGTAATTTTTAAATCAATATAAATATACTATGAGGAAAGTATATAATATTACCTGATAAACCGTTCCAGGCGTGTGAGACCTTCGTCAAGGTTCTCCATGGAGTTGGCGTAGCTGAACCTGATGTAACCTTCGCCTCCGGATCCGAAATCGACGCCTGGAGTGACGGCGACATTTGCTTTTTCTAATATCTCGTTTGCAAGCGTTAGGGAGTTTTCGCCGAATTGTGACATGTTGACGAAAACATAAAACGCTCCACTGGGTGGGCGCTCCACTTTCAGCCCTATTTTATTAAGCCCCTCAACGAAAAACTTTTTTCGCTTTTCAAATGTATCCCGCATTTCTTTAATGTATGGAGCCCCTTCGGCAAACGCCGCAACTCCCGCCCATTGGACAAACGAATTTGCGGCAATGTTAAAGTTCTGCTGCAACTTTTGCATAGGTCTCAGGATTGTGGGAGGAGCGATTGCGTAGCCGATCCGCCAACCTGTCATGGCCATTCTTTTGGAAAAGCCGTCAACGACAATGGCGTTATCGGTAAACTCCAGGATTGAATGGGCTTTCCCTTCGTATACGAGCCCATGGTATATCTCGTCGGAAATAACGAGCGGACCGAGGTTCGCTATCCTCTCCATCACATCACGGTCAAGTATTGCGCCTGTGGGGTTGGCTGGAGAATTGATTAAAAGCGCCTTTGTGCGTTTGGTTATCTTTTCCTCTATTCTTTCCGGTAATAGCTGAAATCGCTCATGTTCATGAATGGGAACGAAAACCGGCTTGGCTCCAAGGAACGATACGAAATTTGGATAACAGGAGTAACAGGGGTCGGACATTATCACCTCGTCACCCGGGTCCAGTAACACGCCTAACGCCAGGAACAGGGCGTTTGACGTGCCGGGTGTGACGAGAGCCTGTTCCGGCTCCACAATAACGCCGTAGTCAGCCTCCATATGCGTGGCAATGGCCTTGCGAAGCTCCAGAAGGCCCAGGCTGTGCGTATACTTGGTGTAACCTTTTTCTATTGCGGCGATTCCAGCCTGTTTGACAGGTTCCGGAGTGTCGAAATCAGGCTCGCCGATCTCCATGTGTATAATATTCTCGCCTGCTCGCTCCATAGCCTGCGCTTTTTCCAGAACGTCCATGACTATAAAGGAGCTTATTCCCTTCGACCTTGCTGAAATACGATTGTCGTTATTATTTACTTTCATGATTTCAAAACATTATCGCGATGAATGTGATCCGGCAAGAGAAATAAAGCCCTGTAAACTGGTGGTTGGGAGCCTTGTGGACTTGACACCGCGCAATACAATCAGCTTACGGTATCAAAAACATCGCCAGTTACAGGGCTATAAGCAAGGTCACCTTCCAGACGCTTTGTCTGTTATCTGGCGTCCGGATTCCTCCCTAAGGGCAGGGTTGTGACCTTGTCTACCTGTAATATAGGCCATTCTCAATAAAATTGGAGTTTACGCCGATAAATTTTTTCGGGAGAAAATAATATTACTTTAGAACATCTGCCAATAATGCCGTTAAAGGTTGTTTTTAGCTCCTTTTTTATCTATTCTGTCACACATCGGAATACCTTTGTTACGTGTGAAGGAGATAAGAGTGTCCACCGAAATAGAAAAGATTATTTTTAATCTTAAAGTCAGATGTTATCCGCTAAACCTGTTGTCTGAAAAACGTCTTGTGGAAGCGGCCAGCGCTTTGCGTGTGTTTGAATTAAGAAAAGGGGAATCCATCACCATGCGCGGAGAGAGGGCAAATGATTACATGTATGTCATAAAGGGAAAAGTTGAGGCGGGCCCGGACTCAGATGAAGGGAAAACCTCTACGCTTGATGATTTACATACCAATCCGATGATCTTTACGCCACAGTCACAGGCTTTTAATATTACCGCTGTTACGGACTCTACAATCTGTATCGCTGATAGCGAAACTCTGGACTATCTGCTTTTTTGGGACGAGGCCGGAGCCGCCGCAAGCGCTGAGGATGTGGAAACAGGAATGCGCATGAAGAAAGTGCGCAATTCGCTTGTCTTTAAACGATTGCCGGCCGAAGCTGTCGACTCTGCGTTCAGGAGCATGAGACAGGTGGGTGTAAAAAAAGGAGATGAGATAATTCGCCAGGGTGATTCCGGTGATGTGTTCTACGTTATTGTTGCGGGCGAAGCCGAAGTGTGGCAGCAGGATATGCCTGGCGAGGAGCCGGAATGTGTGGCTACCCTGGAGGAAGGGGACGCATTGGGAGAGGAATCGCTGCTCACCGACAGTCCGCGAAACGCGACCGTCAAAATGATAACCGACGGATCTTTGCTTGCGATGGATCGCGCACAGTTCCTTGAACTTGTCTCAAGGCCGATGGTTCGTGAAGTGAATGCGAATATCGCCAAAGCTATGAAAGACAACGGGTATAAATTACTCGACGTGCGATATGAAGAGGAAAACGAAGAAATACATATTCCGGAATCTATCTTAATACCTTTGCATGAACTTCGAAGCCGCGCCTCTGAGCTCGATTCAAACGAGCGATATGTAGTGTATTGCAGGAGTGGTAAACGCAGCAAGGTAGCTTCGCTTTTACTTACCCAACGCAATCTCGATGCGGTTTCGATGAGTGGCGGAATTATAGGATGGCCGTTTGAGGTTAACCGTATGGGACAGTTGGTGGAATCGAATAACGTTTAACTATAGTGGTAAAGCAACGCGCTTACAGCCGCCACGCCAGCTGTTTCCGTTCGTAGAATCTTTGCGCCAAACGTCGCTGTTTCAAACCCGTATGATTTCAGGGTTTCAACCTCCATGGCCGTAAGCCCACCTTCCGGCCCGATTAAGACCATGATGGACTTGGGAGCCGGGTGAATTGTAAGCGTTTCTTTTAAAGTTTTGACCTCACCCTCCCACATAACAATACGAAGATCGGTGTTTGCGCTATTTGCGAACGATGATATCCCGGCTGGTTTATGAATGGTGGTGGGGTAGGGCGCTCGCGATTGTTTTGCGGCGGCATGAGAAATCGCCTGCCATCTCGTGGCTTTTTTCTCAGCCATCACGTCATCCAGTCTTGTAACGCATCGCTCGGTAATAACAGGGATAATATCATTAACGCCAAGCTCACACGCCATGCGAATAATATCATCCATTTTTTTCCCCTTGGGGATGGCTTGGGCTAGTGTAATTTGTAAGGGGTGGCTTTCAGCGACCTGAACCTTCCCCAGAATGTCAGCCAAAACAGCAGTGTCGCTTATTTCCCGTATCGCGCAGCGATATCGCCCTTTTATTCCGGCGGAGATGAAAACCTCGTCTCCAGGTTTCATGCGAAGCACATTTTTTATGTGGTGAACGTCTTGTCCTGTGAGAGTGACCGACCCTCCCTCCACATTTTCCGGAGCGGTGACGAAGCTTCTCAATTCTGGTTCCCTCGTATATTATGTTGCGATAGGTATAGTAACAAAAATGAAGCATGTAATGACGAGTGTAAGATTTTGAGCGATATCGTTCTCCGTAAAGCCGGTCTTTTAGACCTCGAGGCCATTCTGGAGATAGATCAGAGCGTTTTCCCTGAAGGGATATCTTACGATGCCGAAACATTCCTTTTTTATCTGATTGATCCTGCCACAAGTGTCGTAGCCACTGAAGTTCAAGGGAGTATTGCAGGTTTTATAATATTTCGCGAACAATCGGCGAAAACAGGATGTGTAGTGACAATTGACGTGGCGAAAGAGTTTCAAGGGCGCGGTTTTGGCTCTTCGTTGCTCAATGAAGCGGAAACGGTGGCTGTTGAGACCGGATTCAGCTCGATTATCCTTCAAACAGCGGTAAACAATATAAAAGCTATCCATTTTTATGAAAAACGTGGCTACACACGGTCCCGCAGAATAAAGGGATATTATTTCGATGGGACCGACGCTTGGGAAATGAGAAAAAAACTTCCAGCCAATGACGTTTTAATCGGGGAAAACTGATATTGACGCTTCGTTTTTCCGACCCTCTCATCTGCGCTTCATAGCATAGATATTTCTATATATTCAAGTTCGAATATGTTTCAAAATAATCCGATTCGCCAGTACAATTGACATCTATTTATTGGTAATAAAAAATCGTGATTTATCAACAGGATGTCTATCAATAATTACAGGTTTTCCAGAGGTATTTACTCTTTAATAAAGCGCTAATAATCTAGTTATTATTCTCATTTTTGGATAATTTCTTGTTTTTTGGAACAATATTTTCTTATTATCAGGAATTTTACCACTTTAAAGAATCCGCTATTAAGAATAGATACCCTTTATCTATGTCTAGGCTATTTATCCACAATAATATTGGAATGTATTGGTACAAAATAGCGAAAATATATGATTTTCATTTGTCCCTGTGATTTTGGCACACGGCTTGTACATGTAATTAGTCAGATGGGTTAAAAAATTAGAATAATACAGTTTAGAAATAGAAAAATGGCGGAAACAACAGGTAGGAAAGTAAGGGGGACTAAGATCATGGGGAAATCAGTATTATTGTTAACGGTTGTGGCTTTGGTAATGGTTTTTTCTGCGCCGGTTTATGCGGGAACAGCCTCGGGTAGCATGGCGGCTTCCTGTACGGTCAGCGCGACAGGCACGGTATCGGTTACGGCTTTGACATTTGCCGGCTCGGTAGGAGGCTCCACCAATGTGGACGCGACATCCACAATTACAACGCAGGTAACCAATGGGTCAGCTTATACATTGACAGTAGATGATGGCAGCAATTTTGCCGGAGGCACATCCAGCCAGAGAGACCTCAAGGACGGTGGCACAAACTACATAGATTATGAAGTATATACGGATTCCGCTCGCACAAGCAGATTTGGCACAAGCGGAACAGAAGACGTTAATCTTACCGGCACCGGCGCCGATCAGACTACGACCGCTTATGGCAGGATTCCCAGCATCGCCATGTCAACACCGGTCGGTACCTACACCGATACTTTGACGGTAACTATCACTTTCTAGGTGTAATCGAAAACTTTCAACCCGGAGGCCAAAACCTCCGGGTTTTTTTATTTAGAACAGGATAATTGTAGTACCATAACAATCATATTATCGGTATATCCTAGG
>CAYNDB010000114.1:0-2561 GCA_964395915.1 uncultured Nitrospinota bacterium
AAACCGGTTTCATTCCAGAAAGGAATGGAAGAAACTTATGACTGGTATGTTAAGAATAATTATCTGAAAGCTTGAATAATGGATAGATCAAATAATATTTATAGATATAAACGACCTTTTTGGTTGATACCGTTCGCCAAAATATCGATTTTAATAACCGTCACATTTCTATGCGGGTTTGCAAATGTCGACAAATATATACTTCCTCTTCCTGAGGGGGCCAAGAAAATATCGGCGGTTCTCGATCATAAAGGCGCGATACATATAGTTTATCAGGACGGCAATGACGCGTATTACACTGTTTCTTATGACGGAGGGAAAACTGTCGGGAAACGAATATTGATAACCAGCCTGAAATCGGTATATGCAAGCAAGTTGGAAATTGCGGTTGGACGCTCCGGCAATGTCTACATCACACATTGGGACAAAAAGTTTAAATTTCAGAGAAAACCGGCTGGAGCGAAACAATTTTCTGACCCTGTCGAAGATGTCGGCGGAAAAATAGCTGTGGATGAAAATGAAAATATTTTTGTCACGCATTTGGGGAATCTGGATAAAAGGCCTGCGACAAAAACCGACCCTTACCCGACAAATATCTGGGTCAACATAAGCTATGACAAGGGGAAGACTTTTCTTGAAAGACCGGTTCGCGTAGATAAAAATGGCCCTGGAAGCGCATGCGACTGTTGTACACCGGATATCATGGTGGACAACGAAAAAGTATACGTGGCATATAGAAACGGAGCAAAAAATGAGAGAAACATTTATCTTGTATCTTTTGAGAAGCAAAACCTTTTAAAAGGCCCGCATAACGTTAAAAGAATTGGAGCGGAAAACTGGGTTTTGAATGGATGCCCCGCGTCCAGCCCCAGCATAACCGGGGGCGGAGGAAAGGTGGTTGTGGCATGGATGACAGGAGAGACAAGGCATATGCCCAAGGACCGAATAAACCTTGAAGGGATTCAATGGCGTGGGTCTACCGGCGGCTCCACAGCAATATTTTACGTTGTGTCAACCGATGGTGGAAAAACTTTTTCCACACAACGCCTTGTTGGAAAATCAAATTTGAAGCCCCAGAACTATCCGATGATCGGCATGGCGGAAAGGTTTTTTCTTTTGGGGTGGAAAAATGGCGACAGGTTGAACTGGGTTTCACTTCCTTTTGGCGAGAATGAAAATGAGCCGGTCAAAGAGCCTAATGAAGAAGGGCTGGGCATTTATGAGGATATACTTGCGTTAACCAATCCCTCGCTGGACACGGCATATATTATCTGGAGCAGTGAGGATAGAAAGACATATTCAACGCTTAAAATTGACGGCAAAAAGTGAGTGACCTTCCTCTGGTTTCCATAGTAGTCCCTGTTTACAACGGAGAAAAATATCTTCGTGAAAGTCTGGACTCCATACTCGCCCAGACGTATCAGCGGACTGAAATACTTGTGATGGACGATGCGTCAACTGATGGCACAAGCGAGATAATTAAATCTTACGGGGAGAAGATAAAGTCTTACAGACAGCTATCAAACGTAGGTCAGTTTCAAAATGTAAACGACGGAATTGGAATGGCATCGGGTGAGTTTGTATGTGTTTATCATTCTGATGACATTTACATTTCAAACATTGTAGAAAAAGAGGTTGAGTTCCTGATCAAATATCCTGAAGCGGGAGCGGTTTTTTGTCTGGACATATTAGTTGATAAGGATAACAAGGAATATAACAGGTTGAAAATTCCTCCAGAGGTTCAGGGAGGGGCGCCACTCACTCATACCGTCATCTTCAACGCCTTGCTGAAATATAAGAACGCTTTTTTAGTCTGTCCGACCGCCATGGTCAGAAAATCTGTTTATGATGATGTGGGAGTTTACAGGGATGAACTGTATCTTAATACTTCAGACCTTGATATGTGGCTACGGATTTCCCAAAAATATACGATCGGCATTCTTGAAGAATATCTGCTTCGATACCGTCATTTTCCCGATCAGTCGTCACGTAAATATCACAGTACCCGGCTTGAGCAGGAACGGTTCTTTACAATAATGGATGACTACCTTCAGGCCGGAAGCGAAAATATAGCTACACCCGAGGCCCTGACCGGTTACGAGGCGCATCGCGCGGAAGATCGTTTGATGTTAATCGTTAAACATTATATTCAGGGAAAGTTGGATGGAGGCAGGAAAATACTCAAAACGATTCGCCTTGCGCAACTACTTGGAAGCGCGCAAATACAACGTTGGCGACTTTTTGTTTTATACCTGTTGTTCCATGTTCTACTTCGTCTGCCACGTATGCGGTTTGTAGTGGATTTGTTTATCAAACGCTGGTTTTCGAAATAGATAATTAAAGGGGTTAAATATGAATAACCTTGTTTTCATCAGTGGAGACTTTAGCTCTGGAAGCACGCTTCTTTTCACTCTTTTCAGGAAATCAGGTGGATATCATTGCCTTTATGAGCCTCTACATGAAAAAATTCTTGAATATGTTATATGGCCGCTACGAGTCTACGAACATCACTTTTTTGTGGAGGATTACTTTGCCGAGTACAAGGGCTTTCGCGATATTTT
>CAYNDB010000114.1:2661-7580 GCA_964395915.1 uncultured Nitrospinota bacterium
GATTTTATGGATTTGACTAAGAACTTTGAAGAAACATTTGGCAAGATCGCGGAATGTGTGGAGCATGATTTTGATATAGAGTCGCTCAAAAAGTTTGTCATACCACCGGAAAAGCAGGAAAAAATACCAGTTCGTCAATCCGGGTTAGGTGACAAATTATTGAAACTGAGCGATAAAGTCGGTAGAAAGTATGCTAGAGGCAGATTAATGCTCATGGGTTTAACCAACCGCAAGTCATTATCATCCAGAAATAAAAGATAAAGCTTTCCAGTGCTTAAAGTCATCCTCGGAATAGGTTCCATTCAAATAATCACTATGCTGATTCTCCTGGTGCGCACTAAAACGCTGGCCGTTATGCTGGGACCGGAAGGCGTTGGGATTATGGCGGTGGTAGACAGGTTGCTTGCATTGATTAGCCAGACCGCTTCATTCTCACTGCCTTTCGCCGCTTTACGTTTTCTTCCGTCGGTGTGGGGCAAGAGCAGAGCGGATTATATCTTGTTGTTCAAACAAATGCGCAATGTGATTGCCTTAACCACTTTAGTAGCGATCATTGCTTCTTTTGCGATAAATCTTTTCTATCCCGCTCTATGGGGTAAAGAACTGCTCCAATACCGATCTATTATGTTTGCCGCCATAGCCTGTCTTCCGATAATAGCATTCCTTCCCTTTTTACGAAACGCCATCGCTGGTCAAATGCAACATAATAAATCCATGTTGTTTTTTATGGCTCACGCGGTCATTTTTACTTTGTCGGGAATTTTAGGGGTGTGGTGGAAAGGATTGGAAGGATTATATTTACTCTATGCTGTCTTTGGTATTATGCTTATCTTTCCTGTCGTCACGCGCTTAACCAAAGTACCGCTTCCGGACCAGCCAGCTAAGGCAGCCACCGGGTTCTTTTCTTTGAAAATGCCCCCCAATATATGGAAATTTTGTTTTACATTCTTCGGGCTTGCCTTTATAGCTCCGTTTGCGATTTTGCAAGTAAATTACCAGGTGCTAAGTCATTATGGGGCGGAGACAGCCGGGTGGATGCAGGCCGCCGTTGGAATATCGCTTGCAGTGCGCGGCGTTCTCGGGGCCGCCAACGCGGCTTTCCTAACACCTAATCTCAATAAAGGTGGGTCGCCAAAAGAACGAATGGACAGGGCTCTGGAGTATAATAAAACCCTCGTAATAATAAGTTGTTTAACTGTAGTTCCAATCCTGTTGTATCCACATATATTTGTTCGCATTCTATATTCGGAAAACTTTCTTCCCGGGGCTACGTTTGTAGCGTTATTTGTTTTAGGGGAAATTATTATTCTGATGACTGGAACATACCAAGCGTTGATTATAGCTCTTGATCATATAGCCTATCATGTGATCCAGAACATCATTGCTCAGCTCGCTTTGCTTGTAATGGCGCTTGTCATGATAAAGTCATACGGAATTCTTGGGGCGGGATTGGCCATGATTATATCGTATCTGTATCTTTTATTAGCGGCCACACTTTTCCTGAAGTTTAAATATCGTTTAACAACTCCTTTGCATAATGCGACCTTAATAGTTTATACACTCATAGCCTTGTGTATCGGAGGTGGCGTGGGCGCAACGTTTAGCGGGTACTCTCTTGAAATAATAGTTGGTAAAACGGCGCTTTATTTAATAATTGTATCGGGGCTGTGGTTTTTCTTAAACAAGCAGGAAAGAAATAAGCTTAGCGAAATGTTGCATAAAATATTCCCCCGCTTTTCTTCATGAATCATTGGAAAATAATCGCTTTTGGCGCCAAGGCCGTTGTTAACCTTTTAAGAATGTTAAAGCCTGATATCCCATGTGCGGAATAGTCGGCGCTGTATCGAACGCGCCTGTTGACAAGCTGATTGTAACTCAGATGCGGGAGAGCTTGGTCCATAGAGGTCCAGATTACGGAGGCATATGGGCTTCCGAAAATGGCAAGGCGTGTTTCGGGCATCGTCGTTTGGCTATTATCGATCTGTCTCAGGACGCGAACCAGCCGATGGTATCTCACGATGGAAGATTTGTCATAACATACAACGGTGAAATCTATAACTACCGTGAATTGAGAAAAGAACTTAAATCTATTGGAACACAATTCCGTACGACTTCCGATACTGAAGTTCTCCTGGAAAGTTACAGACGTTGGGGCGAAAAATGTCTTGAGCGGCTGTGCGGTATGTTCGCATTTGTCATCATGGATAAGGTCACGCAAGAGCTTTTCTGCGCCAGGGACAGGGCAGGGGAGAAGCCTTTTTACTATTCCACGATAGGCGGAAGTTTCATATTCGCTTCAGAGCTGAAGGCGCTTTTGCGTTGGCCAGGATTTCGAAAAGAGATACATTACCCGGCTCTTATAGATTACCTCACGTTTGGTTTTGTCATCGAGCCGAAAAGCATATGGGAGGGATGCTTTAAACTTGCGCCGGGACATTGGATGAGAGTCAAACTAAACCAGGATGGAGCGCCTTATGTGCAAAGTCCAATACAATATTGGGATTTCGAATTCAAGCCTGACTATGCCGTAAAAGATTGGAGTCCCATAATATTGGATACTCTTCAGAAGGTTGGGGGGCAGATGGTCTGCGCTGATGTCCCTGTCGGGACTTTTCTTAGCGGTGGAGTGGATTCGTCATCGGTCACGGCCGCCCTGTCAAAAAGCGGCCATCCAGTTAGCACTTTCACTATAGGATTCTCCGATCAGGAATATGACGAAAGGCCATGGGCGAAAAAAGTTTCTGATCTCTATAAAACGAATCACACAGAAAAACTTGTGATAGCGGAGGATGTAACGGAAATCTCTCAAAAAATGTTGTGGCACTACGATGAGCCGTTTAACGACTATTCATATCTGCCGACATATTACGTTTGCCGAGAAGCCAGAAAGGATATTACCGTTGCGTTGTCAGGTGACGGAGCGGATGAAATCCTGGCAGGGTATTTGAAATATCAGAGATTGGGGATGATCCAGTCCTTCAGACAGAGCTTTCCAAGCTATTTAACGCCTCTTCTATCGTTTGGCGCGCGTTTATTTCCATCAACGAGTCGTATCAACAGGGCGTTAACGCAATATGGAAAAGATTCAACTACTATGTTAACCGACATGATGACGTTGGCGTTTCCTTATGAGCTGCTTAAAAAAGCCTCGAATGGCGCTTTGGCAAATGCGCTCAAAGACTATTCCCCTTTTGATGAAGTTAAGCGTCTTTTACAAAAAGCGCCGCCTGAAAAAGTGGGTTTGATCAATTCCATGCGGTACCTGGATTTAAAAATAACATTGGCTTCAGGCATATTGGTTAAAGTTGATCGCGCCAGCATGGCGGTGTCGCTGGAAGTAAGGCCAGTGTATCTGCATAAGGATATCCTTGATCTGGCGGAAAGAATTCCCTCAACTTTACTGGCTGACAAATCTCATTCTAAAGAGGCGTTGAAGTCCGCGCTAAAAGAATGGCTTCCCAGCGACCTGCTATACAGGAAAAAAATGGGGTTCGCCATGCCATTAAAGAAATGGCTGCGGGGAGAGTTAGGGCATATTTTTGAAAACAGAAATAGCAACGGTCGTATTCGAGAGATGTTTGATGATAAAATTATTGATCGGATAATTAATGAGCATGTATCGGGCAAAAATGATTTAACTTCAATCGTTCATTGTGTTTATTTTCTCAACAGCTGGATGAAAGAGTGGGGTGAATAAAGTTGGTCAACATTACAAAATTCAAAAATAATTTTATGAACTATTACAGGCGCTGTATCTATATGGCGGTCTTAGTCCTTATTCTTGGATCTGTTTTATTTAATGCTTGCCAATCACCGGGAGAAAACGGAAGCGCAGGCGATTCTGACGCTGCGACTGGCTCCATTTCTAACGTTACTGTTCGCATTGACAACGGTGTTGAACACCAGGCGATGGCGGGGTTCGGCGCCACAAACCTTTCGCTTGTATACGATGGCGCGGTTGGCGACGCATTAGGCGCAAGTCTGCGAGCAAAGGCTATAGACGCTGTATACAACCAGGTCGGCATTAATATGGGGAACCTGGAAGGAGCTTTGCTGGAAAGCCCTGGAAGCTATGGTCAACGCTCGAACGACAATGACGACCCGTTCACTTTTAACTGGAGCGGTTTTCAGACATCCGGCTCGGACGCGATGAAAACAAAAGTGGTGGACCTTGCTCAGCCTTATGGGTTCAACGGCTATTTTTTAGGACAGAGGATTAACATCCGCTGGGCAAGCCCGTGGCTGGACGAAATTCGAACGTTGGATTACGATCGATTTCTGGATGAGGCCGCAGAACAGGTGGCGGCTGGAGCGATTTACTGGCGTGACACATACGGAATAGTTCCCAAATATCTTATGCTTTTCAACGAGCCGCTTAGTGGGAATAGAGAATTGCAGAATGGATCTGTTAAAGATGTCACAAGTTTAATTAAACGGGCGGGAGAGAGGCTGCGGAGCGAGGGGTTTGACGCTATCAAGTTCGTTGTTACCAATGAGGAAACAGAAGAAAAATCGCTAAGCGTGATGACGTCCGTTCTGTCCGATCCAGACGCAAGACAATATGTTGGCATTATAGGCTACCATCCTTACCCATACGGCTCAACGTACGCCAGCATACCAAACATTCTCAATAGTTCAGGCGCAGGCGCTCCCAACTCTAAAAAGGTCGCCGTACGCAATCAGATCCGTGATCTAGGCGGGAAATATGGTATCCCGGTGTGGATGACGGAGGTATCCCATGGCGAAGTCGACCCACGGTCTTTCGATGATCTTCGCGGGAGAGCAATCCATATTCACGATGAGCTTGTATACGCCAACGCATCCGCCTATTTTGGAATGATGAATATGTGGGACACAGTGTCACAACAGCAACATTTTGGAAATACAAATATTTTCTCGGAAAGCGGCACGATAGTTTT
>CAYNDB010000115.1:0-7452 GCA_964395915.1 uncultured Nitrospinota bacterium
CCTCAGGCACAACCAATACTCGTGAGAAGACCGATATTCTTCTTTATACCCGCGCCGCTGGTGACGGTTATTCCGGTCAGTCTAACTCCGAGCCTTTTGTTGAGTGCGCTAGTTGCCACGATCCGCACAATTCGATTAATCCTACATTTTTGAGGATTTCAAACGATGGCAGTGCGGTCTGCCTTGCTTGTCACAACAAGTAACATTGTTGTAGAGACGCCAAGTTATATAGCAGCTTAACTAACGGGCCAAACGTTAAGTTTGGCCCGTTTTTGCTATGTGGTGGCTAATGGGACAGCCGTTTTTCTACTGATGTCAATTGCGGCTTTGCCAAACTGCGGACTAACTTTCCTCTTTACACTCAACTTATTATGCTATCTCCATTGAAGAACCTAATTAGACGGAGCTTAACCGTAGCGGTCGCTCTTATTGTCATAGGCTTTTTATGCAATGGCGTCGCTATTGCCGAAAGCGCCAACAAGAAAAAACCAATTACAGCCAAAGCCACTATCTCCCCTTCTATATTTGCCATTGTGGGCTCTACGACTATTTCACCGCAAGAATTCCAGGTGGCTTTACAGAGAGGCATGAGAGCGAAGTTTTACCATGGCAAGCCCAAGGAAGGGCAAGTAGCCCAATTCCAGCGTGAAGTCGGCGAGAAGCTTGTAAGGAGGGTTCTCATGTTGCAGGAAGCCAAGAAGAGAGGCTTAACGCCAGACAAGGAGAAAACAGAAGAAAAGCTGGATCAGCTTGAGGCGAAATACTCAAAGAGCCCGAACTGGGAAGAGATCAAAAAAAACGCTATACCAAATTTAAAACGACATTTTGATGAAGATAGCCTTCTTGAAATATTAGAGAATAACGTTCGCGCTATTCCGGATCCGGATGACGCCGCCACAAAAAAATATTTCGACTCCCACCCGGAAAAATTTACTGAGCCTGAAAAGGTGAGGGTGTCGGTTATTTTATTGAAAGTGGACCCGTCATCAAGCAACGAAGTGTGGGATGCGGCAATGAAAGAAGGGGGAGATATCGTAAAACGTCTTCGTGATGGAGCGGACTTTGCCGAGCTTGCGAAAATACATTCAGGAGATCAATCAGCCTCTAAAGGTGGCGATATGGGCTATCTGCATAAAGGGATGTTGGCTGAACCTGTGCAAAAGGCGGTTGACGAACTTAAAAAAGGGGAAATATCAGAGCCGTTGGTTTTACTCCAGGGGATTGCGATATTTCGTCTTGATGACAGGAAAGAAGCGAAACGGGTAAGTTTTTCCAAGGCGAAAGAAAGGGCTCGTAAATTATTAAAAAGGGAACTGTCGGATAAAAAGTGGAACGATCTTTCGACCCGGCTGAGAAATGAAACAAATGTTCAAATTAACGAGTCTCACTATCTTCCGTTGCCTGCAAAGAAAGCGCAAGGGCAAGGGGATGACAAGGGCTGACTCGTTTTGTTAGTGTCAAAATTTTTCATGGCGGATGAACCAGCTTTTAAATCATTTAATTTTACTAGCATGTTGCGCAGTAGTTACCACCGCTTCAGGTGTTTTATTTTTGTGGACAGCAAGCGCCGAAGCGCAAGGGGCGGGGTTTGTCAAATCGATGAATGAAGAACAAATTGCGCCGGTTAGAAAAGGCTTGAAGCTAAAATGGGCTCAAGCTCCATCGCGGGATATGAAAAAGCGTAAAAGGGAAAAAGAGCTGGTATTGCCTAAAACATATGTCAAGGTGACGCTAGGTCTAATCCCTGTTTTATCAAAGGAAAAAGTCGAGGATATAGATCAAGCCAGGTCAAAATCGAGTAAATCCACTTTGGTAAGGGGACAGCCTAGAAGAGATAGAAAAATAAAAATACAAAGAACGGTTTTCAAGCCATGGTTTCGCTATTTTGTCGATTCGCTCAGGCTTGGCGGGTATGTAGTGGAGGATTACATAAAACCTCTGCATGGCAACGATATTGATGAGGAAATTAATCAGCTTGGTGTGAACCTTAAGATTTCTGGCCAGACGTATCTTTGGCGACCATGGTTCGCCGTAGTAGGGGGTGGTATCGGTGTGTCGGCGGGCAAGACCGACTCGATATCAAACAAATCAAACTACAACGCTCTTGTTGGTGATGTCCGGCTCTCAATATTTCCCGCCAGCCGTTTTCCTTTCGAAGTGAAATACGAAAGGAACAAATCTCAAATCGACTACAATCAGTATGGGTCAGTTGCCGATACTGAGAAATATCGGATCCATCAAAGGTACAAGTCCCCTGGTGGCGCCAGTTATTTCCTGACTTACGAGATGAGCACAATAAAATCAGAGACTGAGGATCCGGTTGGCGGCGTCCAAATTGGCAGGCCTCTGAATGACGAAGTTCAGACATTAATTGTGGGCTCCTCCAAGTCATTTAAGGACCACAACCTTAACCTGAACGGGCAATACACTTCGATCGACCGTTTGGATTCTGTAGTGAGCTCTCAAAACACGTCGATTGTGGGAACACACAGGTATTTCCCTGGTGGGAGCCTTTCTGTTGACAACATGGTTAGTTTTTACAAGGATGTGGATGTATCGCTTCTTGGAGGAGACGTCACTGAAACCGACAAATTTAATAGACTTGAACGCGATGTATTTCAGGTAACCAACTTTTCATTTTGGCGGCCAGAGGACAAACCATTGTCCCTCAACATAGGCGCGCGTTATTTTGCGACGGCTTTTTCAAGGTATTCTCAGATCGATGGCGTGAGCCTGGGAAGAACTGAATTTGAAAATACCAACGCAAACATAAACCTTGGTTTAAACTACGATGTTGATCAAAATTTGAGGCTGCGCTCCGCAGGGAATTTCACCCGCACCACGTCTGGTAATGTTGAGGCCCTTTCATCCGACCAGTCACTGGGCTTGATTTACTCTTCCGATGATATAAAAATTTCCACGGCTGTTTATAGTTGGCAATATTCAAATACGCTTTATAACACCTTAGGGGATAAAGAAAATCTGTTATTCATGCGAACTCAACTAGGGCATAGTCTTAAGAAGGTTGTTAAAGTAGGCGAAATATCCAACTTCTCCATCGATCTTTCTCAAATATATTCAATCCTGCATTATATTAAAGCAAGCCATGACGCGTATAATACGCCAAGCTCTCCGACAGAGGAAAGACTTACCCATGCGGTGTCACTTGGATGGAATTCATCCGCTTATTGGGGCAGGGTCGCCGTGCGTCTTACCGGGACGGATATGCGGAACCGTGGAGTCGCTTTCAGGGAGGAGGAACAGGTTTTTCAGATAGTCACTTTTACGACAATTATTGAAACCATGATAAGCCGATACCAGCGTTTGCTGATGGATATAAATGTTCAGTATACGAATGATAACAGCACAGATGATTACAGGTTTACCGACTACACTCGCGCCAGGGGCTCTATTTCGTATCGTAACGGTAAATTTTTTGGTGTGCGCAACCTCAAATTTACTTCGGAGATGCGGGTTACAGACCAATCGCTTATTCCATCTTTTGGAAATGAAGATGAGTATGAGAGTTTTTCATGGGAAAACAAGCTTGATTTGAGAGTAGGGCGGCTCGAGATGACTGGGCTGGTTCGTATGGCGGAGATCAATCGCGCCATACGACACGTCGCCATGCTAAGGGTTTTACGTAGCTTTGGTCGGTAGCGACAGGAGAATATGAAACAATTATTTGCTTTGTTAGGACAGAGGAACTGAAAGCCAATGATTGTAAGTGTAAATAGCCTTGATTATCAGGCTTTGGATGTTAATATATCGTGATTTTTCTATTAACTAACGTTTAGGGGCAGGGGTAAATATGAACAAAACTAAGCTAGAATCAACTTTCCGAAGGTGGATATTTCCGCTACTACTGGCTACATTCGCTGTCGGGTTTTACTATCCCGAAACAGCTAGGGCCGAGTATGCGGATGTGGTTATTAATAACTATGCTGATGAGCAAGGAATGCGCCCTGCGGTTTTCCCGCATTGGTTTCACCGAATTCGTTTCCGATGCAAAGTCTGCCACGCTGACCTTGGTTTTAAGTTCAAGGCTGGCGGCAACAAAATCAAGATGGTGAATATTATTGAAGGAGAATTTTGCGGCGCTTGCCATAATGGCGAAGTAGCCTGGTCACCAGAAAACTGCGACATGTGCCATTCCGGGATTTCGGGAACCAAAACCTCTATTCATGGCAGCACAGTCAATACGCTTGTGGCGCCGGTCGGGATTCAGAAATTTACCATTGAAGAAAAAAGCTGGTTTCAGAAATAAGGAGAGAACATGAATAATAAAAAAATAACAGTTTACCTGGCTGTTTTCATAGGCATGTTGTGTTTCACGATTCCGGCGCTAGCCCAGGAAGCCACTCCTGCGAAGGCGGCTCCACATCTGGGAAAAAGTGAGGCGAGCAAAGGAGTCCTGTTTAACCGGTTACTCAGAAGGCCAAAGTATAATCTGCCACCCGCAGAGGACGGAATTCATGACCCTGAGAACGAAGGAACCTATCTGCTTCAACCGCCAAAAGAGGGCTTGAAAGGCTTTCCAAAAGCGTCTTCCGGCAATCGGGTTGACTGGGTAAAGGCGCTGAGTTCGGGAGTGATAAACCCCAGGGCCGATAGATTGGATCCTACCGAGGAGCTGGATGTTTTCGAGTTTGACGTTTTGCGGGAAGTTCGTGGATCTATGCCAAACGTGCTTTTCCCACATGATAAGCATACGGAATGGCTGGTTTGCGAGAACTGTCATGATGATATTTTCATCCCAGAAGTTGGCGCCAACCAGATAAGCATGGCGCTGATACTGGCAGGTCAGAAGTGTGGCGTTTGTCACGGGAAGGTTTCATTCCCCGTCACTCAGTGCAGAAAGTGCCACTCGCAGAAGAAAGACGCTATGGTTAAGAAGAGTAAGCCCAAACAGTGAAAACTAAGTTAGTTTCGGCGGTTTTATTTATTGCGATGGGGCTTTTATTGGGAGCCCCATCGCATGTATGGTCGCAGGATGATGATGACGACGACGATTATTACGACGAGCCAGTCGTCCAAATTGAAGATTCGAAAACCGGGCAGGACGCTCCTTCTATAGTTAAGCCAGAACTGAACGCCCAGGAAAATGCAGCAGAGGAAAAACCGTCAGCTCCGATAAGCTCTGATAGTTCTGTTAAAGATAGTAAGAGCGTTCCGGAAAAACGTTCCAAAGGCTTTTCACAAAGAAAATTTAAAAAATCAAAACCGACAGCAAAAAAGCTGAAAGGCAAGGTGAGACTTGTCGAGATGCTTGTAAAAAACTCTATATCCGTTAAAAAAATAAACTCTAGCGACAATGAAAAGGCGAAGAGCATTTTGGCTGAAGCGTTGGCCTTATACGAAAAAGGTAAAGTATCCATGGATGCTGGCGACCTTGAGACAGCCGACGCCTCTTTCAATGATGCGATGCGTAAAGTAGGTGTCGCATCTCGAATGATCGGCAAGGGGAAAGACGACCTTGCCAAGGCTCGGGAGGAATTCGCCAGCCTGAAAAAAAGCGTGACAAATTCCATTAAAGCTATCGAGCGCGTTATGAAGGAAAAAGGGCCTGATGCGGCTGAAGGCATTGATGTCGCCGCCATTCAGTCCCTGCTTGATGAAGGTTTGAAGCTTGCGGAGGAGAAAAACCTTGGAAAGGCGAATATAAAACTCACCAAGGCCAGAAATATGGGCAACAAGGCCCTGAAGAAACTGCGGCACAAAGATACTATTGTCGATTCGCTGGAGTTTGATAGTCCTGAAGATGAATATATATATGTCATCCAGAGAAACAAAAACTATAAAACGCTGATCAGTATGATGGCTAAAGAGAAGAAGCCTAGCGAGTTTAAACTTAAAAAAATTAATGCCTTTGTCGGGCAGAGCGACGCAATGTTGCCAAAAGCCAAGGAGTTTGCGGATAAAGGCGATTTCGCCGCCGCGGTTAAAGTGGTTGATAACGCCACAAAACATCTTTCAAAAGCTTTGCGCTCATTGGGAGTAATGGTTTTTGACTAAAATATGCTGACCTTTGGTGATTAGCTCCGTGAGATTACTATTATCGTTGTTTCTGGCTACGCTTTTTATATTAGCCCCACTTCCCATTTCGTTTGCGGATAACGTTTCCCTTAAAAAGAAACCGGATCAGATCGAGCGAAGACTTAAATCTATAAAGGCTCTTTTAAACACTTCCTCACTAGCCAAACATATAAAGGCGGGGAAATCAAAAGAGGCCAAAGAGTTGCGCATAAAAGCGCTTGAGCATCACAAAAAAGCCATCGCCGCATTTGAAGAGGGCGACTATGACCTAGCGGCCAGCTTACTTATCAAGGCCCAGAAAATAATGTTCAAGGCCGTCAGGGCGACTGATTTTTCCAAATCGAGTAATAAAAAGAAAAGGAGGGAATTTGATCACCGCCTGAAGACTTTACGCGCCTTGATCGAAGCGCATAAACGCGTAAGCGCTGAAAAGGGGCTGAACAGAGCCGATATCCTTGCGGAAGTGAATAAAGCTCTTGATGAGGCCAATGCTCTTGTTGGCGCAGGAAAAATCGACAAGGGGCGCAAGGAGCTGGACATAGCGTACGACCTGGTCACAGTGTCTATAAGAAGCATGAGAGACGGTGATCGAAAGGCGCGGCTTCTTATTTTTGAAACTATAAAAGATGAATATATATTTGTAAGGCGCTACAACGATGATTATATAAAGCTTGTAGCGGATTTCATAGAGGAGCTAAAAAATAACTCAGGATCGCCAAAACTGATTTCCAGAATAATCGGGTATCAGAAAAAGGCGATAAAGTTAAGAAAAGAGGCTCAAAGTCAGGCTGACTCCGGCATGTATGAAAAAGCGATAAAAGTGGTTGAAGAATCTACAAGAGAGTTTAAAAAAGTTTTAAGGGCTCTCGGGTTTCCCATCCCGTAGGAGCGGCAGGATAAACTTATGGCTATTAGAATATATCGATTTGCGATTTTCTCTATATTTGTGACGCAGATATTTTTTTCGTCAGCCACTTTTGCCCAGAAAAAAACAAACCAGGGCAAAGCGAAAACATCTATACAAACCAGAACATGGATCCCCCTGGCCAAAGACAAAATACATGACCCTGTAGGGCCGGCCATAAATATTCTGCAGGAGCCTGCTGAGGGATTGAACATGCTACCGCCGGACCTATCGATGGTTGGTAACAAAGTGAACTGGCCCATGGCTATCGAGAAAGGATATATAAACCCCAGGACGAGCGTCAGTGACCCTGACTATGAAATGGAAGTTCTTGATCTTGATATAATTTTCCCTGAGACCAGGGAAATGCCACTGGTTCTTTTTCCGCATAAAAAACATACGGTATGGCTCGATTGCGAGAATTGTCATGACGACATTTTTGTAATGAAAAAAGGGGCGAACCCTGTGAACATGTATGAGGTGCTTATGGGTAACTATTGCGGCCGGTGCCA
>CAYNDB010000116.1:0-7447 GCA_964395915.1 uncultured Nitrospinota bacterium
AAAACGGGTTCGCAGACTGCCTGCCAAAGAAGAGGCGTAAGGGTATACTCCCTTACGCTCGCCAGTTCAACAATTTGCTATGCGTCCTGTGTGATCTCGTCTCTTTGATTTCACGCTGTTTTTGTCGTGTATTCAGACTTCTGTCTATTGATTCTTGCCGTATTATCACTTATAATACAAATACTTAAGTAATCTTTATTTTGCAGGTGGTTCTGTTTTGGCGGATGTTTTAATGGCCTGCCCATATTGCGGCTCCACTTTCTTTGTCCAGTCTCCCGATAACGGCGATGACTTTGACGACTCTGTTGAAACCAGGTGCAAGAGTTGTTCAAACACTTTTTTCCCTTCAATCGCGTCAGCTCCTGTGGCGGCGCAACCTCAGTCCATAGAACGAAAAGAGCCAGCTTACGTTACTTTTGATGAAGGTTTGAGATTGATGGAGGAGAAGCAATACGCCTCGGCCGTCACAAAGCTTCGCGCAGCGTCCGCTATTGAGCCTGAACGTGTAGACATGCTGATGGCCTTGGGTGAGGCATGTTCCAGGGGCAGGCAGTCATACGAAGCTCTGGCGGCGTATATGAAGGTCCTGGAATCCAACTCGGAAAATAGCGACGCCCTGTTTAAGGCTGGAGCTTTATTGATACATCAAAAACGTTATAAAAAGGGTCAGGAACTTTTGCGCAGGTTGCAAAATATCAACCCCGCAGCCGACCATGCGCGGCTTATGCTGGCCATCGCCGAGGCGCAGTTAAGCAAGGAAAAGAGTAACGCCACCCCTTCTATCGTGGGCGCAAGGGTGCCTGGTGACCTTACGGCCAGTGAAAGGTTTTCAGAGCTTTTCGGAATGATCGAAAAAGCCAGAAAGTCCACATGGGCTTTTTTATTGATATGGATTCTCCCTCCATTCGTTTTCGCGGAGGTTTACTCAAACGACGCCATTAAACCTGAAATACTCAACATTCTCCTCATCACCATGCTTGTATACACACTTTTTTTCAGTGTTGTGGTTCACGAGCTGGGGCACGGTGTGGCGGCTTTTCTTTCTGGTGATGATACGGCGTACAGGGCTGGGCGTCTTACGCTAAACCCGATAAACCATGTCTCGTTAGTGGGGACTTTTGCCGTGCCGGTAGTTATGTATATGATTTCAGGTGTGACGTTCGGCTGGGCGAAACCTGTTCCTTTTAATCCCCTCAAGCTTAATCGTCAACCACGAGACCAGGCGTTGGTGGCTGGGGCGGGGCCGATGGTAAGCTTTCTGCTCTCATATCTTATGTTTACAGCGTTTCTGGTTCTTGCCGCCACGCACAACTCCATGCACCCGGAATCGACCATTCGTTTCACAACATATTTGATCTATCCGTTTGAAGTGGGTGAGGGCGTCTTTTCGGCAATGTGGTTTGTGGCTCTTGAGCTTTTAGCCATCGGGGCCGTGATAAACCTTTATCTGGCTGTGTTCAACCTGATCCCCGCGCCACCCCTGGACGGGGCATGGCTACTGAAGGCCGCGGCGCCTCCATCATGGTCGATAGTCATCGACCGTGGCGGATGGGTGAGCCTGCTTTTGATTTTGGCTGCGATATACACGGGGTGGATCGTATACCTTTTCTATCCCGCCAATTTGATTATCAACGCCTACTACTTTCTTTCGGACGTGATTCTATGAGTGGTTTTGATATTTATTGTGGCCGATGCGGGCTGAAAAACAGCGTTGAATCGTCGTTTTCAACATGTGAAATCTGCCACGCTCCTCTTAATGCTCCCGCCAACGAGCAGGAGTTTTCGAGTTTGAAGGTGTTTGCGCTGGATATGAAAAAGCTTTCCTTTGGTGAGGTCGTATCCTCAGCTCTTGGCTGGAGGGGCGCTTTATCCCGTATACCTTTCGCTCCATTTGTAGCCTGGCGCATATACCTTAAAAGAAGGAAAAAAGAGCCGTGGATAAGGTTGATGTTTAAACACCAGTTGGCCAGGTTTTCCAGAACATCTTTGGATGATATTTCCGGCATAGACAAGGGAAGATTGTCGCGTGTCACAGTCCAGCTTGCAAGGTTGGGTTTCGAACCTGCGATGGATATTATATTCGAATCAGGATACATCCCTCTTTCCCAAAGGATATTCATCAATGTAAAAAAAGCTGTGTATGCCACGCTTACATTTTATCCGACAAGAGGCGGCGTGTGGCTGAGCGTTATGGCGGAGCTCAAGAATGGAGAAGGGCTTGTCTCTGTATCCGACATGCGGCCAGACTATTTAAAAGACCCGAAGGGCAGGCGTATATTTATTCCCGGCGCCGGCATCAACGGCTTGCTGGCGACGCTGGACATGGAGGCCCCATATCAAAAACGGTGTAGAGACAAATTTGGGCTGGAGCGTTTTTTAATAGAGCTTGCATCGAGTCATAGACGAATATTCGATCATGCCGTTAAAACAGAACTTCTGATAGGGATAGAAAAATCTGAGGCGTCCTATCGATATGCGGACGATGAAGGCTTGCGGGAATGCGCAAACCACGCAGGTGTTATGGCCGTGCGAAAATGCGACGTGTGCGGAAAGACGCTGTGCGGAGTCTGCAATTTTTATGACATAAAAAACTATTGTGAGGATTGTCTTCCGGAACATGCGGATAGGAGCTCCGCTCCTCCGATAGACTTTTCCGGTGAGCTTCGCCCAGCCGGTTTTTTTATTCGTGGATCGGTGCGTCTTTTGGAGCTTGCCTTGTTTCTATGGCTTGCGGTCGCCTTGTTTCCTTCCGACGCGCAAGCCGGGTCGCGCATTGCCTATCAGATATTTTTTCTAACGGGTTTTATTGCCTACTTCCTTTTCTTTGTCTCTCGCTATGGAGCCACGCCGTTGCAACGTGTCGCAGGCATTTCCGTGATCGATTCCTATGGGGAGCGTTTAATGTTTTCGTCTGTATTGACAAGAACCATATATCTTTTCGGCTCACTAATAACTTTTTTACCTGCATTGGGATACCTCCCCGCCTTGTGGGATAAATATAAACGAGGATGGCACGATCGAATGTCCGGGACAATGGTTATTACCACAAACCCAAAGGTAAAGGAAATGATAGGTGTGGTTGCGCTTGCCGTCATGCTCACTTATGGAGGTCTGAAAGCCCCTGAGGTTTATCAGTCTGTGATAGATAACCTGACGCTTCTACACAAAAGAGCCTCTTCGGTAATCGTATTGCCAAGAGAATGGAGTAAACGGTCGCGTGGGAAAGCGATTCTGGACAAAAGGAGGGCTGTTGGCGTCGTGGGCGGAAAAATTTTATCGCTCAACGTTTCAGACGGCTCCTTAATTTGGAAAACAAAAATTGATGATGTAGTGGGCGTCTTTGCTGATCGGAGCTATGGATTTTACTTTGCCACAGGGAAGGGCAGGGAAGGTGGCGGATACCTTTCGGCTATTAATGGAGCCACAGGAAACGAAATATGGAGAATCGAGCTTGCGACACAATCGATCATTCCTCCGATTTCCCATCAGAGTGGTGTGTTCATATCCGATGGCTCAAGGCTCATAAACTTAAGCCGCTCCGGTCGGGAGGTATGGAGCGTGACCACCGATTCGCCACTTAAGTCTATTTACCCGATGAGTGAAACAGTCCTGGTCACAGTTCAAAGCGGCGCCTCCGTTTACGTATACAATCGACGAGACGGAAACCCGCTGTCGCATAACCGTGGCTACGGCAAGGTAACCCCTGTATCACTGGACGAAGCTTTGGTCATCGGAAAAAAGGGAACGGCGATGATTGACGGAGTTACCGGAAAAGTCATCTGGTCGATTCCAGAGCGATTAGCTCCTGTCGACAATATCTTGCCATCCAGGACAATCTTCTACACTCTTAATGGGGCGAGAAACACGCTGGATGGAGCCTACGAGTTCCGATATCCGCCAGGTTGTGTCCATACAGGAGCTTTCAAGGGTGTGGCGGTTTTGTATTGTTCAGGCCACGGTGACATTGTCTTTATCAACAGATTCAGTGGGGATATTATGGGCAGGGTTAAGAGCGGGCCATTGTTCCGGTCAAAACTGCTGGCGGAAATTAACGACCACTACCACCTTCTAACGCTTGAACGCAGAAAAAACGGCGATATGATAGGGAGGGTTGTCTCGCTATCAAAAACACGGCGGCACGCCACAATTTCGGAGCTTGGTATCTTCAGAGAAGAGCCGCTAGTTGAATATCTGGCTGACCAGAACAGGCTGTTTGTTTCTACTGAAAGCTCATTCGGTGTATACCGAACGCCGTGGGACGGGAAAAAGTAAGCTTATCCTATTAACCGGAAGATCGCTTATCGCCTTTTGTGTGGCCCCTGTAAGTGCGTGTCGGGGAAAATTCACCAAGCTTATGCCCGACCATATTCTCCGTAACGTAAACAGGGATGAACTTTTTGCCGTTGTGGACAGCAAAAGTGTGGCCTACGAAATCAGGGGTGATTGTAGAGCGTCTTGACCATGTTTTAATAATTTTCTTTTCTCCCCTGGAGTTTAAAACGTCGACCTTTTTGCCGAGCGACTCCTCAACATACGGGCCTTTTTTCAGAGATCTTGCCATTTGCCGTCCTTATTTCCGCCGTTTTACGATCTGTTTATCGGAAGTTTTACCTTTTTCCCTTGTCTTATATCCTTTGGTAGGCTTACCCCACGGTGTAACAGGATGACGTCCTCCCGAAGTCTTGCCTTCACCGCCGCCATGCGGATGATCTACAGGGTTCATAGCTACACCGCGCACTCTCGGCCTTTTACCCAGCCAACGCGACCGTCCAGCTTTTCCTATGTTTACACGCTCCTGCAACGCGTTGCCAACCACTCCAATAGAAGCCTTGCAACCAAGAGGAATTTTGCGAACCTCGCCAGAGCGGAGCCTTATAAGAGCTGTATTCCCTTCCTTGGCCATCAGCTGTGCGGAAGCTCCCGCCGCGCGGATCATCTGCGCTCCAAGGCCTGGAACCATCTCGATGCAATGGATGATAGTTCCAAGAGGGATGAATTGCAATTTAAGAGTGTTGCCAGGTTTGATATCCGCTTTATCTCCGGATTCAAGCTCATCGCCAACCTTTATTTCGGCTGGAGCCACGATATAACGCTTTTCACCATCCGCATAGTGAAGCAAAGCTATATTTGCGGAGCGGTTCGGATCATATTCAATCGACGCGACCTTAGCCGGAACCCCGTCCTTTTCTCTCTTGAAATCTACAATTCGGATCTTTCTTTTATGACCGCCTCCTCTGCGACGCATCGTTATGCGTCCCAGGTTGTTTCGTCCAGAGGAGCGTTTCTTCGGTTTAAGCAGAGCTTTTTCAGGCTCTGTTTTCGTTATTTCTTTAAAATCAAGACCGGTCATCCCGCGTGAGCCCGGGGTGGTCGGTTTCCGTTTCTTTATCGCCATTTTATTAAGCCACCATTCCTATACTTGGTCGAATACCTCGATAGAATCGCCCTTTTTCAGGGTGACTATCGCTTTTTTCCATCCAGGTCTGTGCCCCAGATTTTTGCCAAGTCTTTTAACTTTTCCTTTTGTATTCAGTATGTTGACCTTTTCAACGGTCACCTTGAAAATTTCTTCTACAGCGCGTTTTACCTCTAACTTATTCGAACGCGGGTCGACAGCGAACGTTATCTTGTTCTCTTGGTCTTTTGCGTCCCCCGCTTTTTCCGTGATAACAGGCCTGCGGATGACATCGTGCGAATTTCTCATTGCCCAAGCCTCTCCTGGATTTTATCCAGAGCTTCTTTAGTCATCACCACATTATCAGCGTTGACAACGTCGTAAACATTTATTCCCTGAGCAAGAAGCAACCTTACCTGCGGTATGTTCCTGAAGCTCAGCTCAATGTTTTTATCTGTTTCGGCGATAACGATCAATACTTTTCCGGTAAGGCCGAGCGTCGATAAGGCCGTCGCCGCTTTTTTTGTGCTGGGAGCGTCGACCTCGATCTTGTCCACCACCAGAAGGGCGTTATCCTGAACCGCAGACGAAAGAGCGGATATAAGCGCTCCCCTCCGGGCTTTTTTCGGAATTTTATACGAATAATCTCTAGGTTTGGGGCCAAACGTTATACCGCCACCACGGAAAATGGGCGACCTGAGAGATCCTGCTCTGGCCCTGCCCAAACCCTTTTGGCGCCACGGCTTTGCTCCACCGCCACGGACTTCCGAGCGTACTTTGGTGCTATGCGTTCCAGCCCGGCGGTTGGCCAGCTGGTTTACCACCATGTCGTGTATCAGGTGAGCTTTCACTTTGGCTTCAAACACGGATGGCAGAAGCTCCACTTCGCCAACCTTGGCTTTGTTTGTGTCTATAAGGTCTATTTTCATCTTTTACCTGCTCCCCCTCTTAGAAGCTTTAAGCGGGTTGACAAATTTCGCCACCTGCGCCTTGCCGTCTCTTTTCTGTTTGCGGTTACTTTGTTCTACAACTACAAGTCCACCGTTAGGCCCAGGCACGGCTCCTTTTACCAGGAGGAGGTTTCTTTCAGGAAATAACTTCACTACCTCAAGGTTTAATTCTGTAACCTTTGCCGCTCCCATATGGCCAGGCATCTTTTTACCCTTCAAAACGCGGGCTGGATACTCCGCCATGCCGATAGAGCCGGGATGGCGGAAATGTTCATGTGACCCTCGTGTCGCAGGAGCCCCGGAAAAACCGTGCCGCTTGATAACGCCTGCAAAACCGCGTCCCTTGGAAATACCGCTTACCGAAACGTAATGGGTTTTTTCAAATATGTCGACCGTTACCGTGTCGCCTATTTTTGTCTCGCCGCCTTCTTCAACCCTGAATTCACGCAAATAACGGTGAGGCTTGGTTTTCGACTTCGCGAAATGTCCGCGTATCGGTTGTTTGGTTTTATGTTTATCTTTTTTCTCGATCGGTTCAAACGCAAGCTGAACGGCGTTATACCCATCGTTTTCAACGGTTTTTATCTGCGCTACAGGACATGGCCCCAACTCCAGCACAGTAACGGGGATCTCATCCCCGTTATCGCTGAAAATCTGGGTCATGCCGACCTTTTTGCCGATTATTCCATTCATCATTAATTTGCCTTTGCAGGGCCTTTCTAAAGCTTGATTTCTATATCAACGCCGGACGACAGGTCCAGCTTCATCAAAGCGTCCACCGTGGAAGGTGAAGGCTCCACAATATCAATTATTCTTTTATGAGTGCGTATCTCGAACTGTTCTCTCGATTTTTTATCAACGTGGGGAGAGCGTAATACTGTCCAGCGGTTCTTCACAGTTGGCATAGGGATAGGTCCGATTATTCGAGCCCCGGACCTTTTTACCGTCTCCACGATTTCCTGTGCCCCTTGGTCGAGCACCCTGTGGTCGAACGCCTTGAGCTTAATTCGTATTTTCTGTCCTTCGGGTAGCATTTCGTAATATTCCTTTACTCGATAATTTCGGTTACGACACCAGCTCCGACTGTTCGGCCACCCTCACG
>CAYNDB010000117.1:0-7409 GCA_964395915.1 uncultured Nitrospinota bacterium
CGCTTATCAAAAGCCGTTAATTCAGTCTTCTTGGCCTCGGCTGGAACCACATAAAATACAGCGGCAACAGCCATGACCAGGTAAAATGTAATGGTTTTTCTCATCAGGCTTTTCACCCCCTCCTAGTTTATCTTTCGTGTTTGTAATAGGACCCAGCTTTGGCGTCCGCAGTCAACCTCTTGATCAAATAATCATTTGTGTCCAAGACATCGATCCTTCTGGCGTTCCATTTCCCACCTTTTTGCCAACCATAAGCGGCAATAAGGTCACCTTTCTTAAGCTCTTTAAACTTCATGAACTTACCCCTTTTAGCGGTCATTACATAGCATTCAGGTAAAAGATGGAGCGTGTAGGTCTTGGGGCTCTTTTCAAATCGAGTCTCTATAGTAACCTGCTTGCTACCAATACTCTTAATCTCACCGATTTGTAACGTATCTGTTGCAGCAGAGCCATTCCCCAAAGCTCCTGCGCTAGCAGATTGCACAAAAAATGTGGTGAAGACCAAGCCGGCCGTAAATATAACGGCCATTAAAAATTGAAACTTTCTCACCGTATTACACCTCCTTCTCAAGAGAAAACATGGTTAAACGAAGATATGGGAAACATTCATGCAATCGATATACCAACAAAATAAAGTGATTACCTAAAGGCTAATTATCCAAATAATCAAAAGGTTATAATATATAATAGATAAGGGAATTTGTCCCACTCCTGTTACACTTATCTGTATTTCCCCGCAACATCTTTTCTATCAATATGTTATGAAAGCATTATGCGATGAAAAATAATTTTGTCTTACTATGCCCTGCGGGTAACAAGTAAGGAAACGTTTTGTTCAAATTGAACGAAACGCTTTAACAGTTATTGAGAAACTAGCTCTTTGGTGATATCGGGTCTCAAGCGCGCAAGCTCATTGAAAGCGGCAAGAGATTTTTCTTTCATGTTTAGCCGCTGATACGATTTGCCCAGGTAAAAATACGCTTCCGGCAGGTTCTTGTTAATTTTTTTGACCCATTCGAAAATTTTTGAGGCTGTGTTGAAATCACCCCTATGATAATAGAGATATCCAAGGTCGAATACCGCGAGTCCGAGAAACGGATCGCTTGGAACCAGCTTCGCCGCTTTCTTATAGCTTTCGATCTCCGCCGGGTAGTTCCTCCGGATATGCTCTATCTTGCCTTGGAGAAGCCATGACCGTCCTCTGAAGTACCGGTCGAGCGCTTTTTCAAATTCCGTATCCTCGCTGGCCCCAAATGTTGAAAGGCTTAATTTCTGACGGTTTTCTTTCATAGCCACAAAGTTTTGAAAGGCGTTTTCCTTTCTGGACCATATATTTTGTGGAGCCGTGTATTCAATCACAGGCCTGTTGTCACTGTTTATAGGAGAGCCTTCTGTAAAATCGAGAACTCCCTGCCTGTCCATAATATAAAAGCTTAGAAAAGACATAGGGTCAGAGTGTTCTATCATGTCTTCCTTCACTTCTTCGTTTTCAAGGGATTTCAACAACGTGTCGGGACGGATACGAATCGGCTCTGAAGAGCCGAAAAGCAACAGTGTCGGGAGTTCGCTGTTAATGTCTCCGGCAAATACATTGACATGCTCGAAAGCGGTCGCAAAAGTCCGCATAATCACTTTCAGGTTTTCAGGCGATAGCTGGTAAAGTGGAAGCCATTGGGCCATAGCCCCCCCTTTTTTTAACTTTTCCTTAATTTCCTGATAATATTCGAGCGCATACAGAGATCCCACGCCGGCGCTGTCCGGCTGGTAAAGGTCCGCTACAACGAGGTCGTATTTACGTTTGGTCATCCGAACAAAATGGCGTCCGTCCCAAAAAGTAAGATGAAAACGTTTGTCGGCTATAATGTTGTGATTATCCTGCTTAAACAGATACTGGACGTCAAAAAGCGTGGGAACTATTTCAACACAGTCTATTCTTTCAACAGGATGACGTCCTATCGCCCCGGCTGTTATTCCGGCGCCAAGGGATATTAAAAGGACATCCTTTGCGTCAGGTTTGAGAAGGAGCGGGATATGTCCAAAACGGACAGCCACATCTCCGCTTGTTGCCAGCTGGTAATTGTTTACCTGAAGCGTCAAGGGGCCATTTTTCATTTTTTGTGTGACACGCACCGATCCCATAACACCCTCACTGGCGAAAACCACCTTACCCTCGGCCCCGACTCCAAGCCCTATGTTAGTCCCGGATATAGCCACTGTAACAATTATCATTAGAGCCGCAGCGGCGGACGTAGGAAAAACCCAGCCGATTCCTTTACGGGAGGCGGACTTAAGCAGAGCGATATAGCCGACCATGAGCGCAAGGCCTGATATGAGAAACAAGCTATTTTGGAGCCCAAAGACCGGCAATAGATAAAAACCGGCCATAAGTGAACCAACAATTCCACCCAGAGTGCCAATCGCATACGTTAGCCCGGCATACCGACCCAAAGAGCCGAGAGATTCGACGGTAACGCGGCAGATTAACGGATATGAAAGCCCCATTAGAAAAGCCGGAAACGTGAAGGCCAACGTCATCAGCACAAGCATTATAAAAACGTCTTTTGTAAGACTCATCCCATCAAACAGGGTTCCCAAGCCTATGGCCATACCATTGATCTTCATAAAGAACAGTATGCTTATCATTCCCCAGATGCCGATGGCGACCTGGGCCATACCAAAGAGCCGAACGGGGTCTTTAAGGTTGTCCAGTTTTTTGGAAAAAAAGTGACTGCCGAGAGCCATGCCGAAAAGAAACACCGTCAAAAGGTTGCTAAATAAATACACCGTAGATTTAAAGGAAACAATAAATGCGCGAGTCCAAAGAATCTCGTACGCAAGCGCGCAAAACCCGGAGCCGGCGGCGAGCGATAACGCAAGTCCTAAAGGAATATGAAGTTTAAATGGCGTTTCCACCGTTTCAGTTCCCGGGACCTTTTCTTTTTTCTTTCTCGTTTTCTTTTTCTGCTGTTTCGGCTCTGGTATTGTTTCCACCTCCAGCGCTGGAGCTCTCCATACCATCGCGGCGGCCAGCAAATTGAGAACAAACGCTGTCGCCAGGGCCCCCCAGTTTCCCAGGTAATATATGAGCGCGTATCCACTCAGAAAACAGCCGACCATTGCGCCATATGTGTTTGCCGCGTATAGCGATCCTATACCCGCGCCAATATTGTCGAAGCGCGTAACGTAGAATTTGCTCATGACTGGCAACGTCCCTCCCATAAGCGTGGTCGGGATGAGCAGAATAAGGAAAAGAGAAGCAAAACGAATGAGGCTCCAGTGAATGGAACCGACTGATTCCGCCGTCATGAACCCTACTATAGTGTCGTCGAGCGCATGAATAAGACCGCTTATCACAATGGCGGATATAGCTATCGCCAATTCCAGCCTGACATACGTTTTAAGCGGGGTTTTGGAAGTGTCAATCCATTTCCCCCAAGCGTAGGAACCTAAAGCCAGGCCGGAAAGGAAACCTGCGACCACCACCGACACGGCGTACACAGTGTTGCCAAACACAAGGGTAAACATACGCACCCAAACGATCTGGTATATGAGACCAGCGGCGCCGGACAGAAAAAAGCATAAAGTGTAGATTTTATGAACTGTCATGAAAGTTTCTCGCTTTTTATTGTGATGCCAACAACAAATGCGCTGGCTTTTTTATCTCCATTGGCCCTTCGGCCCCTTGTCAGAAGGATGATCCCCTCTCGTAGAGCGCTCGTGGGTGGCCAACCGCGTAAGGTCGTTTCGTTTAATCATTCTGTACAACGACATCCTGGCTATTCCGGCCTCCTCTGACGCTTTGGAAATATTCCCGTTGGTAGCCAACAATAGGTTTTCAAGATATTGTTTTTCGAAACGTTTCAACCATTTTTCCTTCACTTCCTTAAAGGCGAGTCCGCTTATCAATGACGCCTGTCGCACATGTTCCGGAATATCTTTTACCATCAAGGTTTGCCCCATTGTGACCGAAGCGGTCATCTCGATGACGCTACGCAGCTCTCTAACATTACCGGGCCATTCGTATTCCATAAGCTTTGCGAGCGTGTCGTGATGAATCGACTTGGGGGGTGTATTCTGTTTTTCCGCCACCCGCTTAAGGAAAATATCGCACAGTATACCTATATCCTCTTTTCGCTCCCTCAATGAAGGAATCCGTATGTTAACAACATTAAGAAAGTAGTACAGGTTCTCCCTGAACTCCTGCCTGGCGGTTGCCACATGAAGGTCGCTCGTTGTTGAGGCTATTATCCTTACATCTATCGGAACCCAATCCCACTCGCCGCGCCGTTGCGTCTTTTTGTCTTGAAGGATCTTTAACAGCCTGCCTTGAAGCCCCATGTCCAGCTCCTCTACTTTCTCCAGGTAAAGCGTGCCGCCATGAGTCGCTTCAAGAACGCTTTTATGAGCATGGCTGGACGAGTCGTCCGTGTCGCCACGTGGTGAGGCCTCAAGCATTTCCTTGGTCAATGTTTTGGAATCGACGACAAGGAATGGATGTTCCGACCTTGCGCTATGGATGTGGATAGCTCTGGCGGCCAACTCTTTACCTGTCCCGGTCTCTCCATGGATCAGAATGTTAGATTCCGTATCGGCCACTTTTTTAATCAAATCGACTATGCCAAGAAATTTGGGATGCTTGCCGACGAAATAATGGTTAAAAAAGTCGTTCCTCAATTTTATTTTAAGGGCGGCGTTCTCAATTTTCAGGCGGTACTGGGTAAACGCCCGCCTTATGGTGACCACCAGCTGGTCGGACGAGAACGGCTTTGTCAGGTAATCAAAAGCTCCCATTTTCACCGCATGGACCACACCTTCGGTAGTCGCATAGGCGGATATCATTACAACAGGAGCGTCGGGAAATTCGCCGTTTATCTCATTCAGGATTTCCACCCCGTTTTTCCCGGGCATTTTATAATCTGTCACAACCACCCAGGGCCGTACACGCCTGGCCAGCTCCAGGGCGTTCCGGCTGTCTGTCGTTGTCACGCATTCGTAACCTTCATCTTCAAGAATACGGGCGCAGCTTTCCAGAAGGTCCTCCTCATCATCGATAAGCAGAACGATACCTTTGGTTTTTCTATTTTCATGCATTGGACTGTATCAACTCATTTTTTTCACGTTTTAACCGGGTCAACGCCCCATCAAGGTGTATAGTGAAAACCGTTCCTTTTCCCGGCTCACTCTCCACGTCGATTGAGCCTCCAAAATCATTTATCAAGCCATAGCTCAGTGAAAGACCAAGACCTGTTCCATCCCCCACTTCTTTCGTGGTAAAAAACGGATCGAATATGTGTTCGAGCTCGTTATTGGGAATCCCCAGGCCGGTGTCACTTACTTCAAGCGCTATTCGTCCATCAGCCTCAGTCCTGCTGGAAATTGATATCGTCTGCCCGGGCTCGGTGGCCTGGTAAGCGTTATAGACGATGTTGTATATGACCTGCTCAATACCGGAGGAATTGGCCCATACAAGTGGCAAATTGGGTTCTGTCCGCAGCGTAAGCTCTATCCCCTTTTTCTCTATTGGATACTGAATCAGCTCAATTACCTGTCCTACGATCTCGTTTAAATCCACCGCAGAGCATTTCACCGATTTTTCGCGGGAAAACGTCAAGAGACTCCCGGCAATTTTGCCAATACGAATAGCATGGTGTTTTAATACCTTGATATCTTTTTGCACTTTTTCTGTTTCGCCCTTGTCAATGGCCCTGCCTATCAACTCAAGCCGGGATACGATTATCGATATCGGGTTGTTTATCTCATGCGCTACGCCAGCGCTTAAAAATCCTATCGCGGCCAGTTTTTCAGACTGCATAAGTTTCCGCTCCACTTGTTTAATTCGAATTGAACGCTCCTCCACCTTTTTTTCCAGCGATTCACTGTACTCCTTCAGTGAATCGGCCATCATGTTATAAGCGTTGGCTAATGATTCGATTTCATCTTTTGAGCGAATATCTATCCTGTGATTCAGTTCATGCCTGCCAAATCGCTCAACCCCTTCTCTAAGTTTTTTAATCTGGCGAGTCAGCGTGCGCGACACAATTACCGCGACGATCAGCGCCAGCAATAACGTTCCGGCCGCACCGAGAAAATACTGTTTTTTAATTCCATCAAGCCTGGGGGCAAGCTGGTGGCGCGCAATGCGGTCAAGCACGACATAATAACGCCCACTTTCGGAAGCCTGAGGATATACGGCGCTGTACGCAAACAAGTAGTGGGGATCGTCGGCGATTATCCCCGAGCGTCCCGACAGGATTTGAGCCGTCACTTTATCCGGGAACTCGAGCTTGATATTTTTGTAAGACTGCTTGGAGGGGATATCTGAAGCAGGCTTTGCGAACGGGTTGAAAATATAGTTTCCTTCATATGTCAAGAGCGCAGCCTTACGTCGCCGCTCCAGTGAAGTTCTGGTCAACCCATCCAAAATCTCAACACCATTTAAATCTATATAAATAACTCCGCGCGGCTTGCCTGCCTTGTCAAAAACTTTTGCGGCATAGCGAATCAATGTAAAATTTCGGAAATTAAGCGCCGGATGAACAAAGCTCTGCATTGGTATAGCGGCGATTCCAAAACCTTCCAGCTGAGCCGCCTCGACATAATAGGGCGCGGTGAGCCTGTTTACTTTTTTATTATTTTCAAGGGAGATGATTTCTTTTCCGTTTCTGATCACAACGACCTCCTCATCGCCATAATCATTCACAAAACCGACGCTCGAATATCCGGGTTTTAATGACAGGAACCGGCTAAATTCTTTTTCGACAAGTGATTTCCAATATGTCGCGCTATTTCGCTCCTCACTGTAAACGCTAAGCATAAACTCGATTGCGATGCTGGAGCGAAGATAGTTTATGTCCATATGAGCGTTAATGAAGGCCCGTTCAATTTCTGTTGAACGCGTTACGCTATTGAGAAAAATATGTCTCAACGTTTCATCGGTAACGGAGAGCTCTTTGGCTTGCAAGTCCTGGTATCCGAAATAGAGGATCGGAACAAAAGCCACGACCAGCAGAGCGATCATGAATTTTTTCCAGATAGAGTTAAACATTAAGCGAAGGACCTCCAGCCTCTTTGCATATTTCCGAGCAATACCGAGCAATACCGAGCAATACAACAATACGTTATTGATCTAAATCTTTTACACACCGAAAACCGATGATGCGGCTGGCGGCGTTCCTTGGCACATATTCCTCATGAGCCGATCGCGCGTTTATATGCAAGTCAACCCACGAGGCGCCTTTTACCACCGCCATGGATGAATTGTTCGGATTGGTGGAAAGCGTCCATTCACGAACATTTCCCGCCATGTCGTGCACACCGTACGGTGTTACGTCACCAGGAGCCAACCCCACCTTATTGGCCGCGCCATCTCGACACAAGGCCCCCAATATATCCCGCAAATCAGAATCGGC
>CAYNDB010000118.1:0-7377 GCA_964395915.1 uncultured Nitrospinota bacterium
CTATCCGATGAGATCGCGGAAAGCCAGCCCGTCATCGAAACAGCTGAAACTCAAAGTACCCCGGAGCCAAAGCCTGAAGAGCCTGATCCTGTCGATACCGCCGAATTAATAGAACCTTTAAAGCCTGAAAAAACAGGTATATTTAGAAGGTTAGTTAAAGGGCTTTCTAAAACAAATAAAAGCCTTACGGATGGATTTGAAAGGCTTGTTGGAGCGCACGTTACGCTGGATGAAGCGTTCATGGATGAGCTTGAGGAAGTTTTGCTCACAGCCGATATCGGGGTGGATATCACTATGCGGATAGTTTCCAACCTGCGGCTCGATGTGAAAAAGAATCTTCTCAAAGATACGAAGCAGGTCGTTGAGTTTATCAAGAAAGAGCTGACTGCGATCATCATGCAGGATATTCCCGACCATGCTGTTGAGACTGATGACAAACCGTACGTATTTCTTGTAATCGGCGTGAACGGCTCCGGTAAAACCACTACCATAGGAAAATTGACGGCGCAATTAACCGGCATGAAAAAGTCTGTTCTGCTGGCCGCCGCTGATACGTTCCGCGCCGCCGCCATAGACCAGCTTGAGGAATGGGCAAAACGTTCCGACGCTGATTTTGTGCGGCATAAACCTGGGGCGGATCCTTCCGCAGTGGTATTCGACGGAATCAAGGCGGCGCAGGCGAGGAAGCGCGACGTTATGATAGCCGATACAGCCGGACGGTTGCATACAAAAGCCAACCTTATGGAAGAGCTGAAAAAGATAAAAAGGATTATAGGTCGAGAGATACCGGGCGCGCCCCATGAGACATTACTTGTGCTAGATGCTACGACCGGGCAGAACGCCGTTAATCAGGCGCGTATATTTCATGACGAGGTTGGCGTCACCGGTATAGTGTTGACCAAGCTCGACGGCACGGCCAAAGGGGGCGTGGTGATAAATATCATGGAGAAACTGAGGATTCCTGTGAAAATGATCGGGATAGGGGAGGGGATAGACGACCTTCGCCCGTTTGACGCGAAAGAGTTTGTCGACGCTATTTTTACGGATGGAGCTTTGGCGAAAAGCGAAGAATAAATTCCTGTCTGGAAGTTTTCAGGGCTTTGATTCCAGAGCAAGCATCCTTCGTTTAAGCTCAACTCCCAGCGTGGTTGTAAACCCGCCAAGCCCCCCATCCGATCTGATAACCCTATGGCACGGAATAATCAGCGGGACCGGGTTTTTCGCCATAACCATGCCGACAGCGCGGGCGGCTCTAGGATTGCCGATTCGTTCCGCCAACCCTTTATAGGTGGCGGTCTTTCCCCATCCGATCTTTTGAAGCTCTTTTAAGACCGTGATAGAAAAATCGGGGAAGTTTTCATAGTCTATCGGACAATTAAAGCTTACCTTGCGACCACTAAAATAGCGGGTCAATTTCTCCATAAGCGGGCTACTCTTTGTAAAGCTTACCGTAGGAGAATATTTTCTGATCTGTCGAACCAGCTCATTGCGGGACAATCCCGGAAGCCACAAACGCGAGATTTTAGCTCCGTTTTGCAGAATTCCAACATTTCCAAACCCGGTTTTTACTATAGTTGCGCTTTTTTCACCCATCGCAAGATGATAACGATTTTTTAAAGCTGTGAAAACAATTAATTGATGATAATGGAATTTACGGTTGTGCGTCAGCTTGAATTTTTCTATTGTTGAGATCCTTCGCCTACGGCTCAGGATGACAGAGGTTGGTTAGCGAGTCGCCCTTATCATTACACGGCGTCATTCTGAGGAGCGTATGCGACGAAGCTTGCTTCAAACACGAAGTAAACCTCCACAATTGAAACTCAATAGAATCAAATTTCAAACTGATGCGCCACCGTATATTGTTATATACTTATAAATTACATAGTTATGGGGTTGTCACTTTAGAAAGTATAAAACAAAGTGAACAGTTATTTTGCTCTTCTGCCAGTTATAAGCGCCATCTTATGCGTTGCCCTGGGTTTGTTTACCCTTTCACGTAATTATCGTCATCCGGCGAACATAGGCTTTACTTTCGGTCTTTTCAGTCTTGCCGTAATTGAAATCGGAAATGCGCTGGTTCTGTCGCAGGATATCAGTCATGTGGATGCGTTAAAGGGGATCAGGCTGGCTTTATCGGGAGAGGCTGTGTTGCCTGTCGCTTGGTATGTTTTTGCCATAACTTTTGCCCGCGCAAATTATATGGAAGTATTATTCAGATGGGTTCCGGCTCTTGTTGTGATGGCGATATTGTCGCTGGTTTTTATTTTAAACACCGACTCCCCCGCATTTATCTCGGCGCCTGTTGAAGGTCTTGATTTAGATTTCTTTTTTATGGGGCCTATGGGGAGATATTTCTACATTTACCTTATTGTCACTATTGTGATGAGTATGGTTCAGCTTGAAAACACTTTTAGATCGTCTAGCGGTGTGCAGAGATGGCGGGTAAAGTATGTAATATTTGGCGTAGGAGCGATATTGGCGTTCTATATATATAAGGCGAGCCAGGCTCTTCTTTTCTCATCCATCAACGCGCAGATTATACCGGTCATTTCCGCGGTTACATTTATTTCAGTGTCTATGATGGCGCTTTTTATCGTGCGTCACAGGCTCCTTGAAGTGAACATTTTCATATCAAGATACGTTGTTTATAATTCGTTGACGATATTGATAATCGGTCTTTATCTGCTCGCTGTAGGGGTGGTTACCCAAGGCATAACATATTTTAATATACCGTTTAGCTATTTTTTTTCCGCGCTATTTATCTTTGGAGCGCTGCTTGCGCTATTTGTAATTCTTTTTAACGCTTCGCTTAGAAGAAAAGCTCAACTGTTCATAAACCGGCATTTTTACGAGCATAAATACGAATTTCGTGACAAGTGGATGGAGAGTATAGAAAAGATAAGCCCAAAAAGCTCCGTCGACGAAATAGTAAAAACACTTATAGAAATGATTACAGAAACAATGGGGGCAAAACCTGTTTACCTGTGGCTTTACGACCCTGTTTCGCGTAACTATTTGTTGTCTAACTCTGAAAATATTGAGAAGAGCAAAGTTGTGGAGGTTGGCCATCCTGTTTTAAAAATTATGGAAAAGTTTAAAGAGCCTATTATCATTGAAGATGTATACGATAATGAGACCGAGGATATTGTTATAGCTATTGAGGATTTAGCTACTGAGGCTGAGGCGGTTTTATGCTCGCCTCTTTTTGCAGGGGAGGAGATTGTCGGGTTTATTTTGCTGGGTAAGGATATCTCAGGTGAGAATTACAGGCAGGATGACTTTGAGTTTTTGAAGGCCGTAACCACGCAGGGGGCTGTGCAGATAAAAAATATACGGTTGGCCGATGATCTTATCACCGCTAAAGAAGTGGATATGTTCAGCAAGATGTCGTCTTTTATCATGCATGACCTGAAAAACCTTACCAACTCCCTTTCGCTTGTAAGCCAGAACGCAAAGCGCAACATGGGAAATCCTGAATTCCAGAAAGACGCTATGTTGACCATAGAGAAAACTGTTTTGCGAATGAAAGGGTTGATTGAGAAGCTTTCCGCGGTGCGAAACGGTTTGGAACTTAATAAGGAAGCTGTTAGCCTAAGCGGCCTTGTGGAACTGGCTATTAAGAAAGTCGCTTTTTCTAAAGATAAAGATGTGATAATTACTAAAAAAATCTCCGGTTCGCTAATGATCGATGTTGATTCAGACGCAATGGAAATGGTGTTTATAAATCTTATCGCCAATGCCATTGAAGCTATCAATCTGAAAGGTGTCATAGATATTACCGCTGATATAGATGGAAGGAATGTTAGAATTAACTTTTCTGACACGGGGAAAGGGATGTCCCGCGAGTATATTGGGGGGAGCCTTTTTAAACCATTTCGATCTACAAAAAAGACGGGCTTTGGAATCGGTTTATATCAATGCAAGGCGATTGTAGAAGCTCATGGGGGAGCGCTTGGCGTTACAAGCTCCGAAGGAAAGGGGACAACGTTCACATTGAGGCTTCCTGTTTATCAGCCTGCAAATGTGGGTAATTGAGGCGGAAATTGAGAGGTGTTTAAATAACAAAATGATAATTATTGTTTGTGTTGCAAGATGAAGAAACCTAGGTTGCTCGTTGTTGATGACGATGAAAATATAAGAACCCAGATGAAATGGGCCTTGCTGGAAGACTACGATGTGTTCCTGGCCACTGATGGCGAAGAGGCCCTGAATGTCATGGTGAAAAAGAAGCCTTCCCTTGTAACTCTGGACTTGGGGTTGCCTCCGAGCCCGGAAGATATAACCGAAGGTTTAAAGTTGCTTGGGCAATTTCTTCAGCTTGATCCTACATTAAAAGTTGTAGTTGTCACCGGCAGCCCAGAGCGATCCGCCGCCTTGAAGGCTATATCCCTTGGCGCCCACGATTTTTTTACCAAGCCGATTGATATCGACGAGCTAAAGGCGATACTCAAACGAGCCTATTACGTCCATAGCCTGGAAATTGAATATCGTGATCTGCAAAAGAAAGTTCGCGAAAAATCTTTTAACGAAATTATAGGGTCATGTCCCAAAATGCTGGATGTGTTCAACGATATTCGGAAAATCGCGACGACTGACGTTTCGGCGCTTATAACCGGCGCAAGTGGAACAGGCAAGGAGCTTGTAGCCAGGGCGTTACATCGGCAGAGTGAAAGAAGAGATAAGCCGTTTGTAGCCATAAACTGCGGGGCGATCCCTGAAAACCTTATGGAAAGTGAGTTGTTTGGCCACGAAAAGGGTTCTTTTACTGGAGCTCATACGACCAGGAAAGGAAAGTTTGAGGTCGCCAACAAGGGTGTTATTTTTCTGGATGAAATTGGTGAGTTGCCTCTTGCGCTCCAGGTGAAGATATTACGTTTCCTGCAGGACCACAAGATTGAAAGGGTGGGGGGCAGGAAGATGATCGATGTTGATGTGCGTGTGATAGCGGCAACGAACAAGAATCTCAAAAAACTGGTATCAAAAGAACTGTTCAGGGACGATCTCTATTACAGACTGGCGGTAGTAAACATTAATCTTCCTCCATTGGTGGAGAGAGGGGATGATATATCCATTCTGGCCAAAAGTTTTCTGAACCAATATTCGATCAGTAATGATGCTCCGAAACAATTTAGCGAAGAGGCTATGGAAAATATCATAATGTATCAGTGGCCCGGCAACGTTCGTGAGCTTGAAAACAGGGTAAGAAGAGCCATAACCCTTGCCGACGGGCCTTCAATTACTTCCAAGGATCTTGGGCTTGTCTCAGCCGAAACTCCAGGAATGGGGCTCAACCTTAAAGCGGCAAGAGTGGCCCTTGACAAAAAGTACATTAAACTCGCTATTGTTAAACATGATGGAAATATTAGCAAAGCCGCCGATGAGTTAGGTCTGTCCCGTCCCACGCTTCACCAACTGATGAAAAGGCACAGTATCTCGCCGCAAAAGGGCAAAAACGAATAAAAAGGGAGTGGAAATAACTAGGTATAGTTTGTTTTTATACTTAACATTTTTTCTATAATTTCTAACACCTTGAATATATAGCTATATATTCCTTTTTCAGAAAATACTAAAATACTACTGTATGAGAAGAAGCAGGTGTCGGAATTCTTTACACTCCTATTTTTCCCATTTTGAGTTCTTAACATATTGATAAATCGTTGTTAATATCGATTATTTCATGGTTCTGAACAAGGCGTTATGTTTTAGGTGTCAGGATTTTTTACACTTTTCGGTTTCTAACTAACCGACTCATAAAATATATTCCTAGGGAAACTATTTGTTATTTAAAGAAATACTAGGTTTGTATGACTAAATATTTTAATTGGCACAAAGCTTGTACAACAGTAGTGCAAGGGCTAAAAGATAAAAAAATGGCAAATATAATGAAAACAGAAAAATCAAAAACAAGTATCTTTCTAAGGGGGACAGTACGATGAAGAGGTTAACTATTTGTTTAATGGAGCTGTGTTTTGTCATAGTAATAGGGTCGGGGAGCGCTCAGGCGACTTCAATAAACCTTTCAGGATTAAATGGTGAACTCACTCTTCAGGGTATTTTTGATAATATGACTCAAGGGGGTTCTAGCTCTGTTAATGTTGCTACTGATCAGGTCGTCGGCGACGAATACTGGATGACTGGATCAACTACCAATTCTGTTGCGACGATGATTATCGAGATAGCTGGTGGGGCAGGAGGAAACAGTTTTGGTATTTATGATTCTACTGACCCGACAAATAAGGCGGAAGTTTTTAGCGGCCCTGATACCGGTGGGGCACAGCAGATTATTAATATCGACGCATTAGGAAATGTAACGATATTTAATTCTGGTGGAACAACCGCTACCGCCTCTTTCGGTTCCACGGTTTTCGGATTCTATATGACCGCCAGCAGTGGCGCCACTTATTATTCAGACCCAACCTTGAACGTTGGCAATGCGGATAACATGGTGGCGTTTCAGGGAACGGGTGACATGGTTGATATATTTCTCAATGATAGCGTGACTGCTTATAACCCTTGGCTAAGCAACGAGTACATTCTGGCTTGGGAAGATACGTCATACACTAGTTGGGATTGGGATTACAATGATATGGCTCTCATGGTCGAGTCAATTACTCCGGTTCCTGAGCCAATCACGTTGATTCTTCTTGGATCAGGGTTCGCTGGTTTCGCTTTTATGAGGAGAAGGTTCAGAGATAACTAGAATACTCATAACTTTTCAATCAAGACGCTCATCGGCTGAAAGCCGGTGGGCGTTTTTTTGTTTTTTGTTTATAGACACCAAACAATCTTCCTCCCAGCGGAATCGCCACAGTCGCCCAAAGGCTCCCCTTCGCGATGACAACCGTAAAGGCTTTAAAAAACCAGAAGCCACCTTCCCATAAACGCGAGTTTTTATTCTCACTGTTAATTTATTTTACACTTGGACAACCTTGGTGGCGGCGCAAAGTATTTGTAAAATAAGGAATAAAACCATATACTGTTTTTGGAATCATTTAGACGCAAAACAGTGTCGTAATTCTTTACACTTCGATTTTCGTTCTTTTTAACTCTTAACTTATTGATAAATTGTTGTTAATGTTGATTGTTACATGGTTCTGGATAAGATATCATATTTCAGGTGTCGGAATTCTTTACACTTTTCCAGTTTCTGACTAACTGGAACATAGAGGTATTATTTAGGGAAATAATTGTTATTTAATGAGATATCATCTTTATGTAATTAAATACATTGTTTGGCACAGAACTTGTACTGTAGTAGCGTAAGGATTGAAAAATGATAAATATACTAAAAATAGAAAAATTAATAACAACTCTTTTTCTTCGAGGGGACAGTATAATGAAAAAGTTAATAATGCTTTCAGTAGTATTCAGCTTTTT